>JADLBZ010000079.1 GCA_020847415.1 Planctomycetota bacterium | reverse complement strand
CTCGGCGGCGGGCATGGCGGCACTATGCGAGGCACGAGAGGGCGGCGCAAGTCAGGCTGCAACCCCGTGGCACTTCTTGAATTTGCGGCCGCTGCCGCACCAGCAGGGGGCGTTGGGCGCGGTCTTGGGCGCGGCGCGGCGGGCCTCGGGCGGCTGGACGGTCAGCTTGGCCAGCTCGGCCTCGTAGCTGCACTTGCGGTCGAACCAGTCGGCGGACTCGGCAATGCCCTGCTTCAGGCCGGCAATGGCCTCGTCGCGGCGGCCCAGGGCAACCAGGCACTGCGCGCGGAAAGCCTGGTCCAGGGGCGTCTTGCGCGACAGCTCGCGGATCATTTCGTGGTCCTGCAGGGCGCGTTCCGGGTCACCCAGGGCAAGGCGGGCCTGGGCGCGCAGGTGCCAACCCTCCAGGTGCTGCCCGTCGGCTTCCAGCAGCTGGTCGGCCCAGTGCAGGGCGCCGGCGTTGTCGCCGTCTTCAAAGGCCCCCGTGGCCAGCCGGAACAGCAGATCGGTGTTGCGGGGCATGCGGCGGTGGGCGGCCTCCAGCAGCTCGCGGCCCTCGGCGGGACGGCCCATTTCGCGCCTCAGGTCGGCGGCGTCTATGGCTGCCTGGGCGTCGCCGGGGCGCGCCGCCAGCTTCTCGGACTGCAGCTTCCAGGCCTCGTCAAAGCGCTTCAGGCGCGCCAGGGTAATCAGGTAGACGCGCTCGATTTCGTCGCGGTAGTGGGCGGCTGCTCCGCCGTCCAGCGCCTTCTGGGCGAATTTGATCCCGTCCTGCGGGCGGCTGCCCCGCAGCAGGATTTGCGCAAGCGTGAAGTTCGCCATCACGTCGCCGGGGTCCAGGTCGCAGGCGTGCTTGGCGGTCAGCATGGCCAGCTTCCATTCGCCCAGCCGGAACGAAAGCTGGGCCAGCCAGGCCAGCAGGGCGGGGTCTTTCGGGTTGGCCTGGAAGGCCGGCTCCACCAAGCGGGTCATCTCCTGGGGGTTCACCTCAAGCTGGTCCAGCACAACCAGCAGGCGCAGGGCCGCCTCGCCGTTGCTGCGGTCTTTGTGGTACTCGGCCTCCAGTGTTGCGCGGCGGCCTTCCAGCGCGTTGCGCTGGTCAATGGCGGACTCCGCATCAAGCCAGTCAATGGGCATGGTCGTGGGTGCAGTGCTCGCCGTGCTCGTGATGGTGGTGGCCGTGACCGTCACCGTGTTCGTGGAAGTGCAGGCCGGTGGCCTCCAGCTTGCGGCGGATCAGGTCGCGGTCCAGGTCCTCGCCGATAAAGACCAGCACGTCCGGCTTCTCGGAGATGAACACCGGGCGGGGCACCATTTCCCAGTCGCCGCCGGTCCACTGCAGGATGGCCTGGGGCTCGACGCCCTTGACGTGCACAAAGCCCTTCAGGCGCAGCAGGCCCGGCACGCCTTCCTCCAGGAAGTCGTTGAAGCGGGCCTTGTCCGCCACGCCGCAGGGTCGCAGGGTGAAGCTTAGATAGTGGTCGTGCTTGTGGGCGTGGTCGTGGTGCTCGTGTTCGTGGTCATGCTCGCACTTGCCATGATCGTGGTCGCAGTGTGAGTGGTCGTGGCCGTCGTCGTCGCGGTAGACGCCCGTGCCCGTCTCGCCCAGGATACCGGCGGGGTCCACCTCGCTGCGCACGGTCTTGTGCAGGCGGGCGCGCCGGTTCAGGGCGCGCACCTCGGCCTCCACTTCGCGGAGGCGGCCCGCGTCCAGCAGGTCGGTCTTGTTCAGCAGCAGGATGTCGGCATAGCGGGCCTGGCGCTTCATCAGCGCCTCGGCTTGCGGCACCTTCCCCCAGCGGTTGGTGTCCACCACGCTCACGATGGTGCGCAGGGACAGCTTGTCCAGCAGGTTGGGCAGGGTGCAGATGTCCAGGATCTCCACGGGATCAGCCAGGCCCGTGGTCTCCAGCAGGATGCTGCTGGGCTTGTCGCTGACCACGATGTCGTACAGCGTCTTGGTCAGCTCGGTCTTGCTGGTGCAACAGATGCAGCCGTCAATCAGCTCGCGCATCTGGGCCTCTGCGCCCTCCAGCAGTTCGTTGTCAATGTTGGTCTCGCCGAACTCGTTCATCAGTACCAGCGGCTTCTCGCCGCGGGCATTCAGGTGCTCCAGCAGGCGGCGCATCAGCGTCGTCTTGCCGGACCCAAGGAAGCCGGCCACCAGGTAAACAGGTACGGTCATGGTTCTCTCGCTGTGCGGGCCGCGGCCCAAACCAACCCATAACGCCCGGACTGCGGAAGATACTCCACCCTTACAGCCGCGCCATGGCCCGGCACCCGCACCCTTGACGCCACGCCCAGCCACCGAAAGCTGTGGCCATGGGCCAGCGCGAGTTCATGGACCTCATTTCCGGCACCCGGCGCGGGCCCGCCGCCGCGCTGGCCCGCGGTGTCTTGCGCTTTGCCTCGCTGTTTTTCTGGCTGGGCGCGCGCGCGCGCCTGGCGCTGTATTTTCTGGGGCTGCTGCGGCGCCACCGGGTGGAAAAGCCCGTGCTTTGCCTGGGCAACCTGACCACCGGCGGCACCGGCAAGACCCCGGCTGTGGCCTGGCTGGCCCGCACCCTGCAGGGCATGGGCCTGAAGCCCTGGATTGTCAGCCGCGGGTACCGGGCTGAAGAGTCCGGCAACGATGAAATGAAAGTGCTGTCCGAGCTGTGCCCGGGGGTGCCCCACATCCAGGACCCCGACCGCGTGCTGGCCGCCGAGAAAGCCGTGCTGGACGGCGCCGACGTGATTGTGCTGGATGACGGCTTCTCGCACCTGCGGCTGCGGCGCGACCTGGACATCCTGTTGTTTGACGCGCTCAACCCCTTTGGCTTCGGGCGCATGCTGCCCCGCGGCCTGTTGCGCGAGCCACTGCGCAGCCTGCGGCGGGCCAGGGCCGCCATCTTCACCCGCGCCGACGTGGCCACGCCCGACCGCCTGCGCGACCTGGAGGACACCATCCGGTGCCTGGGCTTTGTCGGCCCCGTGGCCCACGCCGCCCACGCGCCCGTCGCCCTGGTGCCCCTGGGGGGTGAGCCCGCGCCGGTCTCGGGCCTGCAGGGCCAGGTGGTGGCGCCCTTCTGCGGCATCGGCAACCCCCGGGGCTTTGAACGCACCCTGGAGGCCCACGGCGCGACCCTGTGTCGCATGGGCACGCTGGTGCTGGACGACCATGCGCGCCTGGACGCCGCCGAGCTGGAGCGCCAGGTGGAGCCCTTTCTGCGCGTCTCCCGTGAACATGGCGCCACCATGGCGGTGTGCACCCAGAAAGACGCCGTCAAGCTGCGCGCCGCCCGCTCGCTGCCCGTGTTGGCCCTGCCCGTGCACGAGTTGCGCGTCGAGTTCCGGCTGGTGCGGGGCGAGGCCGAGCTGCTGGCCGCCATCCGGGAGGCGCTGGGCCGTTGACGCGGGCCGCGCTTGCCTTCACCCTTGCCGCGTGCCCAAAGCTCCGCGCAAGAAACGCCTTGGTTCGCGCCTGCTGGTGTTCACGCCCACGCGGGTGCTGATCGAGCTGTACATGCGCCTGCTGGCCCTGTGGGTGACGCTGCCCGGGCCCGGCTGGGCCTACTGGTGGGCGCGCCGGGCGGCTGCCTTGGGCTGGTTGCTGCTGCCACGCCTGCGCAAGGTAGCCCTGCGCAACCTGGACCTGTGCTTCCCCGAGAAGCCCGAGGCCGAGCGCACGCGCATTGCCAGGGCCAGCTTCCGGCACTTCTGCTACACCTTCGTGGACTATCTGCTGGCGCCGCGCCATTGCGCGCCCGGCCGGTGGCACAAGCACTACACCCCTGCCGCCGACGATGACCCCTTTGTGCTGTTCTGCCACGAAGGCAAGCCCTCGTTCGTGCTGTCGGCCCACTTCGGCAACTGGGAGATCGGCACCATCTCGGTCGGTCGCCTCACCGGCGTAAAGCCGCTGCTGGTGATCGCCAAGCCGATCCAGCCGCCTTTGCTGAACCGCTGGATCGTGAACGCGCGCCGTGCCCTGCGCAACGAGGTCTTCGAGCACACGGGGGGTGCCCGGGCTTATGCCCGCGCCATCAAGGAGTCCCGGCTGATCGCCGTGCTGGTAGACCAGAACGGCGGAGACTTCGCGCCCGTGGAGACGTTCTTTGGCGTACCCTGCACCTGGCAGGCCGATTTCACGCGCATGGCCCTGCGTGGCAACGTGCGCATCAGCCACACCTTTGCCGTGCGCGTCGGCGAGCGCTTCCAGTTCGCGCCCCTGCCCTCGCGCATCCTGGCCTATCCGCCCGGTGCCGACCCCATGCAACTGGTGCGCGACTATCGCGACAGCCTGGAACGTGTGATCCGCGAGCACCCGGAGCAGTACTTCTGGATGCACCGGCGCTTCAAGGCCCGCAAGGAGGGCTGGCCGGACCGCTATGCCGCGCTGGGGCGGCGCTTGACCCCGGAACTGCGGGCGGAAATGATAGGTGGCGCGCCTTCCCCTGCCTCTCCCCGGGCACAGTCAACATGATGGATTGGCTTCAGCCGGTGCTGGACTTCCTGGCGCAGGTTCGCTGGGGGTACGTGTTTCTGGTGCTGATCTCGACCGTGGCCGCCGTGTACTTTGGCGTCTTGCTGCCGGGCCGTCTGATTGAGGCCCACACCAACCAGCCCATTGCCCGCTGGGTGTGGTATGTCGTGTCGGTGCTGGTGCTGTTGATGATCTACGTGGCCATGTACGGCTACGGCGAGTTCTGGTTCCTCTATGGCGCCAGCGAGGCCCGCGAGCGCGGCAGCCTGTAGCGTTGGGCCGCGCCGGGAAACCCGCCGCCCGGGAAGGGTCTCCGGACCGGCTCCTACGGCTTGGCGTCGG
>JADLBZ010000078.1 GCA_020847415.1 Planctomycetota bacterium | reverse complement strand
GCCACCGTGCGCTTCAAGCACGATGAGCTCAAGGAATTCCTCGAAGTCCAGCGCGAGCTGGAGACCCGCGACATCCGCCCCTGGGAAGAAGCCCCCGCCAGCCTGCGGCTGGCCGGCAACGCGGCCGAGTTTGCCGAGCTGCTGCGCCACAGCTACTGGGCCAAGGGCGGCAGCTACGACGCCCTGGCCGAAGACCTGAAGAAGCTGGTGGCCGGCAGCGACGACAACGACGTGCTGGAGCTGCTGACCCTGGTCAACAAGGCCCGCACGCTGAAGAATGCTGATGCGACACCCGCCGAGGCAGGCGGCGTGGCCGGCGGCAAGTAAGCAGGAGCGGGGCATGCAACACTGAGGGGCGGCCGCGGCCGCCCCTCAGTTCATTTGTGGCTGACATGGCTGTGCCGCCGCTACTTCTCAGCTTCGCTGGAGACGGGCTCCTTTTCCTTCTTCTTCTGGTCCTTCGGGCGGTCGTGGAAGACGAAGTCCAGCTCCGTGGCCTCGACGGGCTTCTCGCCCTTTTCGCCCTTGCCGCGCTCTTCCGTCTTCTCGGCTTTCTTTACCTGCACGGTGATGCGGGCCTTGCCGGCCAGCTTGCCGCGCAGCAGGTCCTCCGAGAGCGGGTTTTCAATGTAGCGCTCAATGGCGCGGCGCAGGGGCCGGGCGCCGAACTCGAGGTTCTGGCAGTCCTTGGTCTCCAGCACCCAGTTCTTGGCGTCCTGGGTTACTTCCAGTTCCATCTCGTGCGCACCCAGGCGCTTGCGGATGCCCTTCACCTCGATGTCGAAAATCTGGTACAGGTCGTCGCGGGTCAGCGGGCGGAAGACAATGATGTCGTCGAGACGGTTCAGGAACTCCGGCTTGAAGTGCCGCTCGATCTCGTGCATCAGCATTTCGCGCATGCGCTCGTGCTGGCCCTCTTCGGTCTTCTTGACGAAGCCGAGCCCGGTCTGGTTCTTGATGATATTGGCGCCGATGTTGCTGGTCAGGATGAGCACCACATTCTTGAAGTCCACGATGCGACCGAAGCTGTCCGTCAGCTTGCCCTCTTCCATCACCTGCAACAGCATGTTGTAGACGTCCGGGTGCGCCTTCTCGATTTCGTCCATCAGCACCACGGCGTAGGGCCGGCGGCGGATCTTCTCGGTGAGCTGGCCGCCTTCCTCGTACCCCACATAGCCCGGGGGCGCGCCCACCAGCCGCGAGACATTGAACTTCTCCATGTACTCGCTCATGTCAATCTGCACCAGCGCCTGGTCGCTGCCGAACATGAACTCGGCCAGGGCCTTGCACAGCAGCGTCTTGCCCACGCCGGTGGGGCCCACAAACAGGAAACTGCCGATGGGGCGACGCGGGTCCTTCAGGCCGGCGCGTGAACGGCGCAGGGCCCGGGCGATCTGGCTGATGGCCTGCTCCTGGCTGACAACGCGCTTGTGCAGGTCGTCTTCCATGCGCAGCAGGCGCTCGGATTCGCCCTGGTCAATGCGGGTCAGGGGAATGCCGGTCATCTTGCTGACGGTCTCGCAGATCACTTCCTCGTCCACGACGCCGCTGATGACGTTGCTCTGCTCGCGCCACTCGCGCTGGATGCGCTCCTTCTCCTTGCGCATCTGCATGGCCTTGTCGCGCAACTGGGCGGCCTTCTCGTACTCCTGGTTGCTGATGGCCTCGTCCTTCTCGGCCTCCAGGCGGTCAATGTCGGTGCTGAGGTTGGACAGGTCCGGCGGCTTGCTCATGCTGCGCAGGCGGATGCGTGCGCCGGCCTCGTCCATGACGTCAATGGCCTTGTCGGGCAGGAAACGGCTGGGAATGTAGCGCGAGGAGAGATCCACGCAGCCCTTGAGGGCTTCTTCGGTGTAACGTACGCGGTGGTGCGCCTCGTAGCGCTCCTTCAGGCCCTTGAGGATCGCCAGCGCGTCCTCGGGGCTCGGCGGCTCGACAATCACCTGCTGGAAGCGGCGCTCCAAAGCACCGTCCTTTTCAATGTACCGGCGGTACTCATCCAGCGTGGTGGCGCCGATCACCTGCACTTCGCCGCGCGAAAGCGCGGGCTTCAGCACATTGCTGGCGTCAATGGCGCCTTCCGCGCCGCCCGCCCCCACCAGGGTGTGCAGCTCGTCAATGAACAGGATGACGTTCTTGGCGCGGCGCACTTCGGTCATCACCGCCTTGATGCGCTCCTCAAACTGGCCGCGGTACTTGGTGCCCGCCACCATCATGGCCAGGTCCAGCACCACGATGCGGCGGTCACGCAGAATCTCGGGCACGTTGCCGTTGATGACTTCCTGGGCCAAGCCTTCCACGATGGCGGTCTTGCCCACGCCGGCCTCGCCGATCAGCACCGGGTTGTTCTTGGTGCGGCGACACAGCACCTGGATGACACGCTCGATCTCGTTCTTGCGGCCGATTACCGGGTCCAGGCTGCCCTCGCGGGCAAGCTCGGTCAGGTCGCGCCCGAAGGCGTCCAAGGCCGGGGTCTTGCTCTTCTCGTTGGCAGCGCCCGGCGTGGCATTACCCGCAGGGTTTGGCCCGGGGCCGATGCTGCTGGTGTCGCGGGTGGGCTTGTTGCGGCGGGTGGAATCGCTGTCGGGCTTCTCGCGGCCGCCGGCCTCAGGGCTCAACAGCTCCAGCACTTCCTCGCGCACTTCGTCCAGCCGCACCCCCAGGTTCATTAGCACCTGGGCGGCAATGCCGTCGTTCTCGCGCAGCAGACCCAGAAGCAGATGCTCCGTGCCCACGTGCTCGTGGTTTAGACTGGCAGCTTCTTCCTTGGCCAGGTCAATGACGCGCTTGGCCCGGGGCGTGAAGGGCAGCTTGCTGTGCGCGGTCATGACCTGAGGGCCCTGCTTCACCAGCTTCTCGATTTCGAGTCGAATCTTGCGCAGGTCCACGTCCATGTTGCGCAGCACCGTGGCAGCCACGCCTGAGCCCTCCAGGATGAGGCCCAGCAGGATGTGCTCGGTACCGATGTACTCGTGGTTGAACTTCTGGGCTTCCTGGCGGGCCAGGCCCAGAACTTTGCGGGCGCGCTCGGTGAACTGCTCGAACATGATGTCTCCGTCTCCGGGCCAACGGCCCGGGTTTCTGCGGCACTGCGGCTTCCTAAACGCAACGGTAGCCGTGCCGCCGGGATGCGTCAACGCTGCCCACGGGCTTGCGCGAACGCCACCATCACAACGTGCGCGGCGGCTGGAACGTTCCCGTTTGCCCGCCTGAAGCGGTGCAAAGCCCGTGCCGAGGGGCACAGGCGGGGGTGGCGCCACAGGAAAACCCGCCGCAACGGCATAGCACGATAGCGCGGGCTGCCCCGCTGGCAGGCTTCTGCGGGCCGGGCATAATCCTGTCCATGGATGTAGTCCTTTCCATGCTTGGTTTGGTGGGCGGCCTGGGTGGCCTCGCCTTTGGCTTGTTTCAGTACTATCGCGCCCAGCGGCTGCGCAGCGCCGAGTTCGCCGCCAACGAGGTCTTGCGCTGGGTGGACCTGCGCGAGACCCGCATGGTGATGGGCATGCTGGAGTGGGTGGAGCGCGAAGTGGCCCTTGAGTACGTGGACGGCAGCAGCCAGTACCGGCACGAACTGGTACGCAACGACGAGATGGCTGCAGCGCTGGTACCCCACACAGAACGCCAGTTGACCGCGAAGGAATGCGCCATTCGTGCCCTGTTTGACCGCTTCTTGTTCGGCCTCCAGCGCTTTGAGCACTTCATGGCGGCCGGCGTCGTGCGGCAGTCGGACTTCGAGCCCTTTCTGCGCTACTACATCGAACTCATGGGCCGCACACCTTCGCCCCGCATGCCCGCCGCCAGCCAGGAAGCCCTGTGGCGCTACCTGGATTTCTACGAGCAGCGCGACGTCCAGCGGCTGTTCGCGCGCTTCGGCTGCGATGTGAAGCCAAGGAAGTAAGCCATACAGCGCGTTAGACTTGCAACGCGCCAGGCGCTTACTACTCTTGGTTGTCGTCCCCTCGCGGCACCGTTCCCCTTCGAAAGACAACGTCGTGGCAAACACTCGCGCGAAACAGCGCACGGGACTGGTCCTGCTTGGGCTGCTGCTGTCGCTTTCGCTGGTAATGGTGGCCTGGTGGATGCTGGACGAGGGCGTCCAGCCGGCAGCTCGGAACGTTGCATCGGCCGCCGCATGCGGCGAGGTGCCTGATGCCTTGGGCCTGCCGGGCGAGCCGAGCGGAGAAGCCACCAACCGCGCCAAGCCGCTAGTCGGTAACAGCCGCTGTGGTGCCGGCGGCAGTCCTGCGCCGGAAGGGGACATAGGAGAGTCTGACGGAGAGAACGCTGAACCGGAGTACCCGGACGATTTAACTGAGGACCCGTTCCCCTGGACGATCAAGGCGACCTTCATTCTTGCCCCGTCCGTACGCGAATTGATCGCCTTGGCAACCATTCCTGATCCTGACGAACGCATCATGGTGCCTGCGCCGGATGTTGAACTCTGCATCCTCGCCAGGCCGCGCGGCGACGCGGGAATGAACCGCTTCTACCATGGCCGGTTCACCATGCCGGGAGACAAGCAGGGAACACACTCTGTCCAGGAACTCACGGGGCGCAGCGACTTCCCCTTCTCCGACGCTGAAGAGGCCGAGAACGGACTGTGGCAGGTCTGCGCCGAGATTCCCGGCTACGGGTGCGCCAGCCAGGACATCTTTGGTGTTCCGGATGCGCTGCTTAACAGCATCACACGACGCACCCTGGTTGTGCCGCACTGTGAAGACATGGTCGTTGACCTGGGAACCATCGAGATCACCCTCGACTGGTTCCTGGGCACGGACGAAGTGATGCTGGTCGGTGCCTTCGTGCACAAGTCTGGTGCGCCGCTGGATGCGTTGGACCACGAGCTGGAACTGTGCCCTCTTCTGGAACCGCGGCTGGAGCGCACCACGAACTCATGGGAGATTCCCGGTTGGCAGGATGCCTGGGTGGGGCAGGGCCTGCTGGACGGCTGCGAGCGCAGCGGCGAGACGAACGGCTTCTTCTGCTTCCGGCTGCGTCTTGCGGGCTGCCCCCAAGCGGAGCGAGAGGCGCTTGAGTCAACGACTGCCGAATGGGTGTTCCAGACAGAGGCAACACCGTGGCGACTTGCGCCGGCGCCGTCCAGGCGCGCCATGGGGCGGATCCTCGACTTCGGCCGCGTAGTCGCCAACGACGCCCTTCTCGAATTCTTGGTCTCCGTAGCAGGCCGGCCTGCCATCCAGGACGAGTGGGCCGGTGTCGCCATCTGCAAGCCCCGTGAGGACGAGCCCGGCCAGAATGCCGCGCGCGCATACGTGTATGAACGTGCCCATGCTCCCTTGCGCCTGCTGATCGGACCAGGACGCTGGGAGGGATATTCCGCTTCGCTGGAGTCGGCCACACGACCCAGCCCCAACTTGATAGGCAAGCCCTTCGTCGCCGTTCCAGCCACCGTGATGTCTGTCAAGTTGGATTTCCAGCCGGCCAGATGTATCCCGATCACAGTCAAGACCAGCGACGGCAGCGTGCCCTACGCCGTCGAGATCCACATCTTGAGCACCGGGGATGCCGCATTCGCCTTCGACCGCGCCGTTGATGCCAAGGATGGACAAGGGATGGTGCCGGTGCTGGACGGCAAGGTCACCAAGATCCGCGTGGAAGCCCGCAGCTTCAAGACGAAGTATGAACCGGCGACTCTGGATGTCAGCGCCGAAATGGCCGGGGCCGAGGTAGTCCTGAAAGCAACCGAGGCTTCCGCCGTCGTTGCCTGGCTGTTCCCGCCGGAGTCGCCCGCTGAGTTGCAGCGTTTGCTGTACGATTCGAGTGTCGGCTACTTCATCCGTTCCAGCGCTACGGAGAGGACTCTGTTCGAGTACCTTTTCGAGCCGGACCGCACAGAGAAACTGCACTTGGCAGATGTAGGCGCGGCGGACGCGCGGCTTACCGTGTGGCTGTACGATCGCGCGGGGAGCCTTGGCTACCCGGACGCCATCCTGAGCGGCCCCGTTATGGTGCAACTCGTGCCGGGCGAGGTCGTGCGCATTGAACTGCCCGCCGTGACCGTGCCGCCGCCGTGGGTTGTTCCGGCCGAGGACTGCAGGCTGGCCCTGCGTTGCGGCGGCGTGGCCAGCACACGGTACTGCCAGAACCTCGTGCTCGCAGACGGCAGCACCGGGCAGTTTGACTCGCACGATTTCTATGGCGCCTGTACGCGCCCCGATGAACCCGGCATGCCCGACAGCGCGCTACTTGGTGTCAAGGGAGAATCGTATCCCTATGCCCTGCGGCCTCCCGCCAAGCCCGGAGGCATCGCCGAGTACAGCCCCGAAGTGCCGGTGCGTATCCGCGTCAAGGCGCCCCCCGGCATGCACGGCTTCCATGCTCGCGCCACGTACCCGTTCACGCCGGACAACAGCGCGGAAGAAACGGGCGAGCCGTGCTTTCACGAGGCGCCGGAAGCCAACGGCGAAGTCTGCCTGTGGTGCCCGGCGGGCCGCCGCACCATCACCTTGACCTTGAGCTGGAACAGCGAGGCCGATGGCGAAGACATACCCAGCAGTACCGCCGCGCTGCCTGCGCTGGCCGGGCCCGTCCAGCTCGAAGTCCCCTCTGACGGGACGCTTGAATACACCCTGGAACAGCCGCAACTCGCGCAAGTGACAATCAAGGGCGGCACCCGCGAGGACGGCTCCGCCGGGCCCTGGGTGCTCGTGAGCCTTGACGACGAAGGGCAGGAACACAACCACCGCCTGCTGAGCACCAACAAGGACTCCAGTGTGGTGCTGACGCTGGACGCCGGCCGGTACAGGCTGCTCTCCGCCGACCCCCGCTCGGGGCATGAAGCAGCATTTGAGTTGGCCGCCGGGGCACGCAGTACTGTGGAACTGCCGCAGCTCCCGCCGCCGCCCGCCACAGCCACGCTGCTGTTGCGCTTTCCGGCGGCAGACGTGGTGAACCTGGCGATCTGTCTGGAGTGCTACCCGGTATGGGGCCAGGCATCGCGCAACCTGAGTCCTGCCTTTACCATGTGCAGGTTCCCTGTCGCGTGCAACATGGTGCCGGAGGGGCTGGCTGTTGCGGGCGTGCCCGTCGGCCTGGACGTCGTGTTTGACGGATGGGCCGGCAGTGACCGCGAGTCTCCTGACAAGCTGCTTGTTCCATTCCGTTTCAAGGCGGAAGGCGAAAACCCGGCTCTGGACGTGCACTGGCGCGACGCCGGCCCGGGCAGCAATGAATGGACGGACGTCGCGCGGCCCTTTGAGTATGCCGACGCCGTGTGGCACACGCGGGACCTGTCCGCCCTGCCGGGCTTTGCCTTGAACGCCTGCGAGAGAATGCTCCCCGGTGAGCACCGGCTGGCGCTCTATGACGCCCGGCTGCGCAAATTCGCGCTGGTTACGGTGACCATCACGGCAGACGGCTCAGGCCCGGAGGCCGTTGAAGTCAAGGAAGCTTTGCAGAAGCAGTTCCCGCCGCCCACTGACCAGGAATAGCCCGAATGCTCCGCCGGCGCCGGCAAAAGGAAGCCCCCCGCAAGGCCGACCCACTTATCCCATCCTGGGCGAGATGCCCTGCCGTTGTTTGCACGCTGTGCCCGCTGGAATCCACACGAATCAGCGAGGAACCCACGAAGGAGCGGTAGCGCGGCGACACTCCGGCCCGCAGAATGCAACCATGGCGGAAAAGGTATCCGACGTCTTTACCGGCGGGCTGCTCGAGTCGCTGATGCACTTCGAGCTGGCTGTGCGCACGCTGACATCCTCAGGCGTGCGCGGCGAGAGACGCTCGCGCCGCAAGGGCAGCAGCATCGAGTATGCCGACCACCGCGCCTACGTGCACGGCGACGACCTGCGGCGGCTGGACTGGCACGCGCTGGCGCGCCTGGACGCGATGCTGATCCGGCTCTACGCGGCGGAAGAAACCTTGCCGCTGGAGGTGATCCTGGACACCTCGGCCAGCATGGAGTTCGGCGAGCCGAACAAGTACCTCACCGCGGCGCGCATCGGCTGCTGCCTGACGCAGATCGCCCTGCTGCACGGCACGCCGGCCTTGTGGCGCCTGGCCCACGAGAAGGCGCTGGAACCCGTGCGGCTTTCGGGCCGGGCCGACCTGCCCCGCATTTTGCGGGTGCTGGACGAGATGGCGCCGGAAGGCCAAAGCGGCCTTGCCGAGACCCTGCGGCGCAGCGCCCTGCAGGGCCCGCGGCGGCGCTCGCTGGCGGTTCTGACCGATGGCTATGACCGCGACGAGCTGCGCCCGGCCCTGCGCGCCTGCCGCGCGGCCGGCGCCGAGGTGTACCTGGTGTTGGTGCTTTCCCCGGAGGAAACCCAACCGGACCTGCGGGGCGAGTTCACCTTTGTGGACGCCGAAAGCGGCGTAGAGAGCAACCTGACTCTGGACGGGCGCTCGGTGCGCCGCTACGCGGAGCTGCTGGCGGCCTTCCGGCAGGACTGGGCGGAATTCGCCCGATCCTCGGGCATTGCCCTGCTGGAATTCTCGAGTGCCCAGCCCATAGACGCCTCGCTGTTCCGCGAGCTCGCCTCCGGCGGCCTGATCACGTAGCGGGTCCGGCGGCTGGAGTCCGGCCCGCCCGGATTGCTGGAACCTGCCCAACCCGCTTGCGTCCTAGAGCTTGATAGGAAGCCCACCGTGTCAGCCAACGGGCTTCCAGCCATGTTTCTTGCCCACAGACCGAACGGAGACCACCCATGCGCTTTGCTTCCCGGATGCTGCCCTTTGCCGCCGCCACCCTTTGCGGCATTGCCCTGCTGAACCCGCTTGCCCTGGCCAAGGACAAGGCCGAACCGTCCGCCCTCGATCGCGGCGCCCAGGCCACCAACGCCACCGGCGCGACCGTGCTGGGCCATCTGTTCAAGCAGAAGCCCACCGAGAACCACTTCATCTCGCCCTTCAGCATCCAGAGCTGCCTCACCATCGTGCGCAACGGTGCCGCCGGCGAGACGCGCACCGAGCTGGACAAGGCTTTGAACCTGCAGGGTCTGCCCGGTTCCGACATGGACATGGGCCTGGACATTGCCACGCTGCACCAGACCCTGGCCGGCACACAGGGCGTCACGCTGGAAAGCGCCAACGGCATGTGGTCGCGCAAGCGTGCACCATTCAACACCGAGTTTGCCAGCCGCCAGAAGGAGGCCTTTGGCGCCGAGGTGGGCACCCTGCCCGAAAGCGAGCAGGCCGCCCTGGCAAAGATGAACGGCTGGGCCAACGAAAAGACCCATGGCAAGATCCCCTCGATGCTGAGCAGCCTCAGCGACGACGTGGCGCTGATTGTTGCCAACGCCGTCTATTTCAAGGGCGAGTGGGGGAACCAGTTCGACAAGGCCCAGACCCGCAAGCAGACATTTACGCTGGCCGACAAGACCACCCGCGAGGTGGACTTCATGTCGCGCACCGGAGAGGTGCGGGGCGTGGCGCGCAAGGATGTCACCGCGATCAGCCTTCCTTACAAGGGCAATGAGGTTTCCATGCTGCTGATGCTGCCTGCCGAGGGCGCCGACATGAGCGCTTTCGTGGAGGGCATGACGCCCGAGTTCCTGGCCAAGCTGCGCGGAGAGTTGCGTTTCCAGGACGAGGATTCCCTGGTCACCTTCCCCAAGTTCAAGATGGAGTGCACCTACGACCTGGTTCCCACCCTGCGCGCAGCCGGCGTCCAGAGCGTGTTCGGCGAGACTGCCGACCTGACCAGGATGACCGAGCACCGCGTGTACGTGAGCTTCGTCGTGCACAAGACCTTCGTGGAGGTGAACGAGGAGGGCACGGAGGCCGCGGCTGTAACAGCCGCCGGCGCGGAAGATTGCAAGAAGACGCCCTTTGTGTTTCAGGCGAACCGGCCCTTTGCCTTTGCCATCATCCACCACGCCACGGGCACGGTGCTGTTCGAAGGTGTTCTGAACTCGCCGAGCTAGCCAACCCACAGGCCACAGAAATGACCACAGCCCGGCTCAGAGAGCCGGGCTGTGTGCTGGGCGGGCAGTTACTCCGGGTTAGTAGAGGTCAATCACGACCTTGAGCACCGGGTAGATCCACTGCAGCTCGCGTACGCTGAAGATCTGCACGTCGTGCTGCGGATTGTAGGGTGCCAGGATCACGTTCTCGCCGCGGCGCTGGTAGACCTTGCAGGTCACGTCGCCGTTTTCGAGCTTGGCAACCACTGGCTTGCCTTCGCGCGGCACCATGTTGGGCGCCACCAGGATCAGGCTGGCGTCATGGATCACCGGTTCCATGCTGTCGCCCGAGATACGAAGGGCAAAGGCGTTTTCGTCGGTCACGTCGCGGGGGCAGTCAATAAACTCGGAGCCCGCGCCCGTGGGGTAGTCGTCAAAGGCCGCCAAGGGCCTGCCCGCGGCGGTCACGCTGACCAGCGGAATCATGCGCGCGTGGCCGCGCGGCATGGTGCCTGCACCCGCGCCCACCGCCACAGCCTCGCGCGAGCGTTCCGCCATCTTGCGGTTCACGGCGTCGCGGGTCACGGTCTCGGTATCTTCCAGGTCCGGCTCGGCCTGGGCGACAAAGAAGTCCGGCGTCACGTTCAGCGCCTGGCTGAGCTTGCGCAGGATCTTGGTGCTGACGGGGTAGCGTCCGTTCTCGACCGCGCTCAGATAGGGCCGCGTGCAGCCGATGCGCTTGGCCAGCTCGGCGCAAGTGAGCCCGCGGAAGCTGCGCAGGCGCTTGATGCGCTCGCCTGCGGCGACTGTGGACTGTTGGATCTCGTTCGTGTTTTCCATGGCTTGCTCCGCGCGATTCCCGACGATGTAAGAGGGAGTATGACAGGATAGATGGCAAATTGCAAGAAAAAGCCATGCACTTGGTCCGGTTGCGGCAGAGCCGTCCGTGCCACAGACCACAAACACACCATATACAGAACTTGTGGCGAGTACGCCCACAACACGTAGAGACCATCGCTGTTGAGCATGTCATCAACTTGTAACATTGCGTCGCGTAAGAGCTTTGGCATTCGGCCCGGACATGTGCGCCTGCGAAACATACTCATGCGTATGGAACACGCGGGGCAGGTCCATGACATCCCGAGGGTTGCGCCAAGGCGCCCGTTTCTGTAGAAAGCTGCCGTCACCCCCCTCTTTGCAAGCAGGAAACAGTTCCGTCGCACGGAGGTAGTGTTATGGCCCGGATGATCCCCGGCGTCCTGTTGGCTGTTCTGTCGCTGGTTGTGGTCGGCTGCGGTTCCAGCAAGCCGATGCGGTTCCAGTTCAAGGTGCCCAGCGGCAACGCGCAGATCAAGATTGACGAAGGCTCTGTATACAGCGGCGACACCAGCAAGGTGTACGAGCTGAAGAGCAATGACGCAGAGAAGCGCGTGACCATCACCTGGAACGGCAAGACCGTATACGGGAAGATGGACGTGTTTGACCACACCGCGCTGACCCGCATCTCCGTGGTGCCGGTGCACCTGAGCAGCGACATTGTGAACGCCGTGGAGGACTTCAAGGCGGTCACCTACGTCGTGTACCAGCGCTACCGCGACTCGAACACCCGCGGCACAGCCGGCGAAGACGCCGCCCTGCGCGTGTACGACTACGGCGACACCGTGACCCGCGACGCCCTGATTGAACAGGCCCGCCTGAACGGTCAGGTGATCGCGGTGATTGACTTCGGCAACAGCGAGTACATCCGCTAGTTGCAGCCGTCAGACCTGAAGGCGTGACGGGGGCCGGTTCTCCGGCCCCCGCGCGGCAACCTGATGCGCAGACTGCTTACTACAGCGGCGTTGACCTGCCTGGCGTTTGTCAGCGCCTGCCAGGGTTCGGGTGAGGTTGTCTATACCGGCGCCAACGAAGACGCCATCGAGGGCACCTGGATCAAGGATCCGGAGGCTCGCGGGGCTACCCGCGACTCGTCGGGCCGCAACGACACCACGCGCACCGAATCTAACCGCGTGGACATTCCCATGGGCGAGTTTGCCCAGCTTGGTTGCCGCTACGAGGGCGCTGCCACCACCCGGCACCAGGGCCTGGATGCTCGCCTGGGGCGCGACGGCTACGCCGCCTCGCGCCGCGGCGATGCCTATTTCAGTTGGGTGGTGCTGCAGGGCTTCAGCCGCACCGCCACCTCGGCCTTCCTGGAAACCGACGCAGGCGAGACGCTGTATCCCGCCGTGTACGGCGACGAGCAGCTCAACCGCCGCATGGGCCGCGACCGCACCCAGGCCTTTTCGGGCGAGGCCCAAAGCTGGGCCGATTCCGGCAAGCTGGACAGTGAGGCCACCAGCGGCAACACCTGGCTGAACGCCCACAAGGGCCACGAGTTCCTGGAGGCAGGGCGCACCCGCGACTACCTGGTGGCGGGCCAGGCCACGCGCATCGTGGGCCTGCACCTGTGGAAGTATGCCAACCGTGACCTGGTGGCGGACGCCGTTGAGGTGACCTACACCATCGTCTACTACAACACCAACGAGTACGACACCGGCCCCACCGAGATTGACGAGCCCGTGCCCTTCTACACCGAGTACATCGCGAACTCGGCCACCCTGCCCCGCGAGGGCACCAGCGTGGAGTACCTCAAGCGCGACAACGCGCGCGACATCCTGCGCTGGAAGTTCCCCAAGGGCATCAAGGCCGGCGAGAGCAGCAAAATGACCTACCGCGTGCGCGTCAACCTGAGCACGCCCTACGAAAACCGGCCGGAGGACCACCAGCCTGCCTCGGGCAGCCGGCGCCAGTAGACGTAGCCTGTCAAGCACAAGCGGCGCGCGAAAGCGCGCCGCTTGCCTTTGCTGTTCGTGATGCGGAAGCCTTGTCCGCGCGACCGTTTCCAGCAACACCGAGAACTTCACTTCAAGGCCGGCTCGCCGCGCGCCAGCCGCCGCTTCAGCTCGCTGGCCTGGCGCGGGTCCAGGCGGTTCACCGCCATGCGCACCAGCTCTTCAATCAGGCTGGTGGCGTCGGGCTCAGACTTGCGGGGTGCCGGCTGGCCCGTCTGCATGCGCCGCACCAGGGCCGCCACCTGCTGGCTGGAGATTACCCGGGTCTCCTGCTGCGCCTTGCGGCGCATGCCCACGGACGCACTGCCGGGGGCGGGCTTGCGGAAACGGTGGCCCTCGTGCACGCCCAGGCTGCGGCCGGGGTCGGCATCGTCTCCCTGCACCTCCAGGGCACCCTGCAGAAGTTGCCCCAGGCCGTTCTGGCCAGGCTCGCCGCGCTGCCACCCGCCCGCGGCCGGCAGGCCCAGCGTGAAGACCCCCAACGCCTGGTAGCGGCCGTCCTTGAGGCGAGCGACCGTCTCGCCGGTGCGCAGCACCGCCAGGTGCGTCGCGGCGGCCGGCACGCGCCATTCCAGCTCCAGCGGGCAGCCGTCTGCAGCCAGCAGGCCGCCGTCCGGAGCCAGGTCCAGCCTGCCGTTGCGCGTACCGGCAAGGCCGTCGGGCGTGCGCACAATGAAGTAGCCGGGGCCGCCGATGGCGAAGTCCAGGGTGCGGCGCGTCAGCACCAGCCGTGACTGCCCGCCCGGCGGCAGGGCCGCGCGGCGGCCTGTGTCGCTCTCGCGTGGAAGCGGCCAGGCCCCGCCCCGCAGGGCGTCAATCACCTGCTGGGCGTGCAGGCGAACCCACTCGCAGATTCCTTGTTCCGGTCCCATGGCGCGTTGGCAGCATTGTCGCGCGTTGAACATGTAACATCAAATCAATAAAATTGACTTTCCGCGGGCTCCGGCCCTGCCCCTTCCTGTTGGATCGCCCTGGCACGCCGCGGCTGCAGAGCAACGGCGGACAGCGGTGTGAGCCGGCAGCACGCCATGCGCCATTGACAGGCCGGGGGCCGGGCCTAGCATTTTCGGCCTTACTTTTCCGCCCGCGCCAAGGCGACGGGCCAAGCGAGAAACTCATGGCCAAAAAAGCCGCGCCCAAAAAAGCCGAGAAACAGGCCGAGAAGAAAGCCGAGAAGAAGACCAGCACCAAGGCACCGGCCAGGAAGCCTGATGCCAAGGCGGCCAAGTCCTCCAAGCCTGAGGCCAAGGCCGGCAAAGAAACCCGCGCCGAGAAGGGCAGTGTGCTGGAGCGCGCAGATGCAGCCGCGTTTGTGCGCACCGCCACCAAGCTGCCCGGCAAGGGCGTGCTGGTGCGCCTGAAGCGCGCCGGTGGGGCCAAGAAGGAAGCCGAAGAAAGCGTGAACCCCGCGTTCAACGAGAAGTCCAAGGGCGAATCACCGGTGACCCTGCACCATCGGACGCCCACCAAGGCGGAGATCGAGGAGTTCCGCGAGGCGCTGGTCGCGCGCCGCAACCAGCTTCAGGGCGACGTGAAAGGCCTGGAAGAAGAGGCTTTTTCGGAGGAGACGCAGCACGTCTCCACGAACCACCTGGCCGACAACTCGTTCGAGCAGTACGAGCAGGAGTTCAACCTCTCGATGATCGAGAGCGAGACGGAAGAGCTGAAGGAAATCGCCCGTGCCCTGGAGAAGCTGGATTCCGGCACCTTCGGCATCTGCGAGTCCTGCGGCATCAACATCAGCATCGAGCGCCTGTCGGCGATGCCCTACACGCGCATCTGCATTCACTGCCGCAACCGTTTTGAGTCTGAGGGCGGCGGCGAGGAGTTTGGCGTGTTGGCCGAGCGCCGCGTCTAGTCAGAACGTCGCAGCAGCCGGTGTCCACGCACTGCCCACGGCGAGCGGCTCTACGCCGCTCGCCGGTCTGTACCGCCGGTGGCTCGTATCCGGTTCCGGTTCGATTCGGCAGGGCTCTGCGCACGAATCATGGCAAGCGCCGCAAAGCCGCGCACAACGGCACGGGCGCGCACCGCCCGTTACTCGACCACCGTGGACTCGAACACCTGGGTCGAAGTGCGCGCGTTGTCACCGTCCACCTCCGTGTACACTACCTTCAGCGGCACGCCCGGGACCTCAGTGCAGAAGAAGAACTGGGACGAGACATAGTTGCTGCCCGAAGCATCCTGGTGGCGCTTGCGCACGTTGTACTGCACACACTTGTAGTCCTTCCCACCCAGGTTCAGTGTCGTTTCTTCCTTTGTTGCGTAACACTCCAGCCAGGGCATGTTCACGAACTGGCCTGTCAGCGGCGCCGCGCTGAGCAGCATCTGGGTCATCGAGTTCTGGCTGACGCGGTCACCACCGCGGGAGCTGCCGGATGAGCCGGCTGTTGAGAAGCGCAGGGCGTAGTTGCGGCACAGGGTGAACTGGTCCGCCTTGGCCTCGGTGCACGATGTCGTGCAGGTGCCCTTCCAAAACCGGTAGACGACCCTTTCCTCTCCGTTGACGGTATGTGTTTCCTTGCGCGGCTGTTCGATCTGCCATTCCACCTTGCGGCCCTTGACCCAGAAGGCGCGCACGGCATCCGCCGTGAAGCCGGGGTTGATGTTGCACAGGCCCTGTTCGGCCTTGTACTCGGCGAACTCCAGCAGCTTCAGGCCGCGCGCCTCGGCCAGCTCGGTGAAGGTGCCTTGCGCGATGGTGGCCTCGGGGAGCGCCAGCAGCAGGAACTCCTCGCCGCAGGCCGCAGCGGGTACTTCGCCGTCGCCCAGTAGACTCAGGAAGGTCCCGAAGCCCGGCTGTTCGGCCAGCAGGCGGTAGAAGCGCGCGCGCTTGGACCACCACAGCGGGCTGTCCTGGGGCACGCCGGCCTTCTCGAGCGCGGCCAGAGTTTCGGCGCTGTACTGGACAGCGCCGCGGTACAGCATGCGCTTGTCCATCGCGTCGTATCGGGCGGCAAAGGGCACCAGCTTGCCCGGCTCGGGCTTGGTTGCCGCGGCAGGTTTGGCATCGGGGGCTTCCTGCGCCCGCATGTGCCCCGGCGTGTTCGCCGTCAGGGCGGCAAGCAGCAAGACGGCCGTGATCATGACCTTGCGCATGGTTCTGTCCTTGGTTCGAGACCCCGGTAGTGTGCAGTCCGCCGTGCTGCGCCGCGAATAGAATGTAGGGCCGCGATTTGTAACGAGCGCGCCCCCCGCATCGCGTGCGGCGGGCTCCGGTGCGCTGCGTGGCTGGCGCAGGCCGTTGCAGGCGGAACACACCTCTTTGGCGGGTTGGCGAGGTGCCTTCCCGCGTTGCGAGCGCGTGTCCGGCCGAATCCGCAGGAGGCCGCGAAGAACAGAGTGCGCCATGCCTGCTGAATGTGGAGTGTCAGATCCGCTCCCGCACCCGTGCCACGCCGCGACGGACGCTCGCGACACGCGCCCTTCGGGCTTCTGGCGCGCGCTGTCGTGGAGACGACGGCAAGCGTTGCATGAGACCAACAAGTTCAACCGGCATGAAGCACAAGTTGCGGCTGCGGAACACGGAAAAGGACCCTTGCTCGAATGCCGGGCGACAGCCACCGCGACAAGTGGTCTTGGCCCGTTTTT
This sequence comes from Planctomycetota bacterium, assembly GCA_020847415.1. Taxonomy (GTDB): domain Bacteria; phylum Planctomycetota; class UBA8742; order UBA2392; family UBA2392; genus JADLBZ01. The sequence continues at coordinate 1,106 of JADLBZ010000078.1, read as the reverse complement.
TAATCAGACTCATTGAGACTGAAATGTGACGGTTTCCACGGGCAAAGCCGCGCGGCGCTTGGTTTCGCGGGTTGCGCGGCCAGCTGGAATTCCGGACCAAACGAGTACGAAAATCCACTACTGCAAGTTCTTCGAAAACCCTTTTGCCAAGTGGCGGACCGTATGGTATCGCGTAATCAAGATATTCGGATACGCCTATCTGGAATCTGTAACCCACGCAGCCGGCGAAGTTGCGCAGTGCGGGAGAGCAAGAGCGATGAAATCAGGCAAGTGGTTCCTCTGGTGCAGCGGACTGGCCCTGGTAGGGGCCCTGCTGCTGCAGTCAGAGGCGGGCGTCAGCGCCCAGGGTGCGGACAAGGGCGAGAAGCTCTTTGCAGACAAGGGCTGCAAGGCCTGCCACAGCATCGGCGGCGGCAAGCTGGTCGGCCCGGACCTGAAGGGCTCGCTGGAGCGCTGGGGCGGCGATCGCGCAGCCCTGAAAGCCTTTATCAAGGACCCCAAGTCCGCGAACTCCGACTATGCCACCAAGCTGCGCAAGGAGTTCAACGACATGATGACCCCCCAGGCCCTCGGCGACGCCGACCTGGAGGCGATCATTGACTTCATCGCCGGCGGCAAGGGCACCGGCGCTCCGGTGAACATCACGCACGACGAAACCAACCGGAAACTCGGAAGTGACCTGTTCATGGGCATCCAGCCCTTTGCCAACGGTGCCCCGCCCTGCGTGTCCTGCCACGCACTGGCAGACGTCGGCGGCTTCGGCGGCGGCAGCCTCGCCTCGCGCGTGGGCACCGGCCAGGCCAGCCTGGACAAGGCCCACAGCCGCAACGGCGGCGATGCCGGCCTGCACGCGGCGCTGAGCAGCCCTCAGTTTCCCGTGATGAAGAAGGTGTTTGCCGACGCGCCCCTGACCGAGCCGGAAGTGAACGCCCTGGTGGCATACCTGGCCGAACAGGACAAGAGCAACGCAACGGCGTCCAGCTGGGGTGCGGTGGGCTTTGTCCTGCTCGCCCTGGCCGGCGCGGGCGTCATGATCGTCGGCTTTGACCTGATCTGGAAGAAGCGTTTCCGCAACGTGCGCAAGACACTGGTGGGAGAGGCGGTAT
>JADLBZ010000077.1 GCA_020847415.1 Planctomycetota bacterium | reverse complement strand
GCAGCCTGATGAGCCACTTCACCGGGCTCGCGCCGTCGCAAGAGAAGCTGATCGACAAGAGCGCCGATGTCAGCCGTTTGAGCCTTGCGAACGTGTTGCGTTTGCGCCGTCCGGTGGTGATTGCGGACGAGGCACATAATCTGCGCACGCCGTTGTCGTTTGACACACTGTCAAGATTCAGCCCGTCGGCGATTCTGGAACTGACCGCAACCCCGGCGCAGAGCACCAGCGGGGAGAACCGGGCCAGCAACGTGCTGTTCCATGTTGCGGCCACGGAACTCAAGCGTGAGGGAATGCTCAAGCTGCCGGTGAAGCTGCTGAACATCCCGAACGAGAAGAAGGCGCTGGCCGAAGCCGTGGACTTGCAGCGCACGCTGGAGAACGTCACGGCCAAGGAAGAGCAGATCACGGGCGACTACATCCGGCCTGTCGTGCTGATTCAGGCGCAACCCAAGAGCAAGAACAAAGAGACGCTGACGCCGGAGGCGGTGAAGCAGCTTCTGGTGAAAGAGTGCAAGGTCCCGGAGAACCAGATCGCGATTGCCACCGGGCAGACCCGCGAGATCGACGGCGTTGACATTGCGTCAAAGGGCTGCCCGATCCGGTTCATCATCACGGTGCAGGCGCTGGCCGAAGGTTGGGATTGCCCGTTCGCCTACGTGCTGTGCACTCTGGCCGAGAGCACGTCATCCAAGGCCGTCGAGCAGATTCTGGGGCGTGTGCTGCGGATGCCCTATGCCAAGCGCAGGGCACACGATGCGCTGAACTGCGCCTATGCGGTGGTCGCGACGGACAGCTTCGCGGAAGCCGCCAAGGGCATCTGCGACTCGCTGATCGAGAACGGTTTTGAGAGGTTCGAGGCAGCGCAGATGGTGACTGCCGCGCCCGCACAGGGCATGTTTGGCAACGTCAGCTTTGAGGTCAAAGCGCGGCCTCGCATCGAAGAGCTACCGCCAGAGTACGCGGAGCGCGTGGCTTTCGACGAGAAAGAGAGCCGAGTTGTAGTGAGCGGCATCGTGAACCGCCGCTTCCAGAGCGCCATCGAAGGCGTTCTCGAATCAGACAAGGATCGGGCTTCGTTTGTGAAGCAGCTTGAGAAGCCGCGCCATGAGTGGAGCAAGGCAACAGCACCGGCGGACAGGGGCGAGGACTTTGTCGTCCCGATGCTGGCGCTTCGGCAGGGGGACTTCCTTGAGGCGTTGGAAGAGACCCACTTCCGGGACTTCGACTGGACGCTGCAAGGCCGCGAGGATGCGTTGACCGACGCGGAGTACAGCCGCAGCGAGGCCCGCGAGCGTGCGCTGATTCTGGACATGAGCGACACCGGCCACGTGCAGATCAAGCCCACGGACAGGCTGGCCCGCGACCTTGCCCCGTGGCAAAGCGACACCGGGTGGGAGCAGACCCAGTTGGTGCGGTGGTTGAGCGAGAACACTGAGCACCCGGATCAGCCGCACTTGGTGATGGCGAACTACTTGGCTGTGCTGGTTGAAGGGCTGGTGCGCAACAAGGGCTTCAAGCTGGATGAACTGGTGCGCGACCGCTTCCGACTGCGTGACGCTTGCGCCAACAAGTATGAGGCTGCAAGGCAGCAGGCAACCAGCGAGAACGCGCAAGCCCTTCTGTTCGGACCAAGTCGCACCCTTGAGGTGACGACCGAAGTGCCCTTTGAGTTCAGCGCAGAGAAGTACGCGCCAGACGCGGCTTACGAGGGGCCGTTCAAGTTCAAAAAGCACTTCTTCGGCGTGATTGGCGCGATGAACGAAGAGGAAGTGGCGTGCGCGACGGTGATTGACGGCCTTGAGTGTGTGGAGTTCTGGGTGCGGAACATCGAGCGCAAGCCGTGGTCTTTCCGCCTGCCGCGCCAGAAAACGACAAGGTGGTTCTTCCCGGATTTCGTGGCGAAGCTGAAAGATGGGCGGATTGCGGTAGTGGAGTACAAGGGTGGGCATCTGGACACTGCCGACGAGGCCGAAGAGGGGGCGCGGATCGGCAAGCTGTACGAAGAACTCTCGAACGGCATGGCTGTGTTCCGGATGGTCGGAGTGGGCGACTACCCGAGCGTGCTGAACGCGATCTGCGGTTGACAGCGCGTCAGCGCGGCTTACACGCGTTGGCGCACCTGACGCGTCCGCCTGCTAGATTTCCGGGCGGTCGGGTGGGCGCTTGGGGCGCCGTTGTTCCTCGTGTTCGTCCACGGGGCCGTTGTACGGCTCGCCCTCGCCGTGCCTGGCTGAGCCGGAACCGCCCCCGCTGTGCTTGCCACCTTCGCCTTGCCCTGCCAGCCCAGTTCCGGGCTCCTCGATTCCGGGCTCTCCAGCGCCCGGTTCCGCTTCGAGCGGCTCCATCGCGGCTGGGTCAACCAGGGCAGGAGACTGCCCGTCGCGCCACAAGTCCGGCGCGGCAAACCCCGGCTGGGGCGCGGGCGCACTCGGGGGCGCTTCCGCCACGGCTGGGCGGGTCAGCGTCCATGCGCCGAATCCCACCAGGGGGGCCGGGGCGAACGCGATGCAGAACCCGAGCACAAACTGCGAAAGCGACTCACGCATGGCCGGCCCCTCTCGCACATACGAACGGCTCATGACCGGCCCGGTTTGCATCTTCTTGCTTGAACTTGCGGCGCCGCCGTTGCGTCATAGGGGCGTGACCTATCCCGCCACCATAGGCAAAGCCCTGCGTGCCGCCCGCCGTCGCTGGTTTGTCGCGGCCGTCGTCAACATTGGCGGTCGCTGGGCCGTGTTGCCCGCCCTGGGCGCCTGCCTGGCGGGCCTTGCAGCCGCGTTGCTGAATGCCGGCGTGCTCTGGGGCATTGCTTGCTCAATCCTGGGCGCGCTGGGCGTGCTGGCTGCGTTGATTGCTACGGCCACGGCTCACAACCGCAGCGGCAGCCGAGGCGCGCCGGACTGGGTGCTGCCCCTGGAGTTGTCCCTCGGCCTGCCCGGCGCGGTTGCTTCCTACATGGAGGGTGCGGGCCCGTTTCATGGCGCGCTGGAGGGCCGCATCGCGGCAGCGTTGCAGCAGAAGCGTGCCGCACCGGCCTATGCGCTTCGCTTCAGCAGCCTGGTGGTGGCGCTGTTCTTGTGCGCACTGCCGGTGGCGCTTGCGCTGGCGCCCGAGATCGCCCCGCCCGCCGGCAGCCCGCGCGACACCGTGGCTGCGCAACGCCCTTCGCAACCAGACACCCCCCAGCCGCAGCCGGCTGAGGCCGCGGCCGACGTTGGCGGGCAAGGCCAAGGCGGCAGCGATCAGGGCAACCCGCAGGACAACGGCAAGACCGGCCAGTCCGACGCGGGCACGCAGGGTGCAGCGGGCGCTTCACAGCCGCCGCAAGACAGGCAACCCGCCCCGGCCAACGGCAACCCGCCGCCATCGCAGCCGGAGGATCAGGCCGGCCAGCCGCCGCCGACCAAGCCACCCGTGCCCGAAGAGGACGTCAACACGAATGACCTGCGCGTGTTGCCCGAAGCGGGTGAAGGCGAAACCCGGCGCGAGCAGCGCAGCCGCTGGCGCTACAACCCCAACGGCCAGGACGCGGGCACGCCCCGCGTGGCGCCTTCGCCTACTGCGGCAGCGCCGGAGACTGCAACAGCCCGGCAGCGAGTAACCACACGCGAGAAGCGCGTGCTGGAAGAGCTGGCAAAGCGGCTGGCGGAGTAGAAGCACCTCTCCATTGAATCTTTGCACGTTTTGGCGTTTTTCTGAGTTTTGCTTGTTTGTGCAAGTTCGCCAACGTACCCTGACGGTTGGATCGGGTGCAATGGCTTGCATTGCGGCTGATCTTTCGCCGGTGGATCGCATGCCACGGAGGGCAGCGGCTGGCGGCGCGGGGCAAAGGAATGCCTCGCGAGAACCCCGGGAGCGCAACGACGCTGCCCGGCACTCACGGAGAGAGGGAACATGTACTTACCCACGGAAGGGGGCCTCGCCGCAGAACACGGCACGGAAGCCGTCGCGGCAAACAGGCCACGACCACCACTGCAAGAACCAAGGTGGCAGGAGGAAGCGCTCCTGCCCCAGTACCAGCCCGAAGCGGCAGCACGCGCCCTGGGCATCCTGGAGCGGCGCATTGCCGACCAGCGCTCGGCGGTTGCGCGGCTGCTGGTCGAGCTGAAGCACCTGCCCCGCAGCGAACGCGACGCCACCAGGGCCGAGAAGGCGCTGGACGAAATGCGCGTGCGGCTGGCCAACGCGCTGGCAGCCCGCGAAGTGCTGCAAAGCGGGGCAGAGAACGGCGAAGTCGAAGACGGCATCTCGGACGTGCTGGCGGGTGCTTTGGCCACGGCACTGGAAGAACAGGGCTTGAGGGCGTTCGAGGGCGGCTTTGACTGCCGCTGAACAAAAGAAAGGCCGGGGCATGGTGCCACGGCTGAAATAAGGCGCGGTTGCGGTAGCCACGCCTGTTACCGGGAGTCCACCCGGAAGTTGGGTCCGCAACGGAGTGCGGACGCAGAAGGCAAAGGGAATAACATGATCAACCCGATTTCGAATCCAGGGACGGACCCCATCTTCCGCTCCCAACAGGTGGCCTTCCAGGCCATCAACCGGCACTCAGCCACGGCGGGCGAAGCAGGCCAGCGCCTGAACACCGGCGAGCGCATCCTGAACCCGGGCGACGACCCGGTGGCCTTCCGCACCAGCCGCACGCTGCGGGCCCAGGTCAGCGCGCTGAATTCGGTGCTCTCGGCGGGGCAGGTGAACCTTTCGGGGCTCTCGATTGCCCAGGACGGCCTTTCCAAGATCTCAAGCCAGCTCGAGAACCTGAAGGGCCTGCTGACGGCAGCCCAGTCGTCGAGCTCGGACGAGCGCGCCGACCTGCAGCAGCAGATTGACGCCGCCGTGTCCAACATTGACAGCACGGCGCGCAACGCCCGCTTCGGCGGTCGTTCGCTGCTGGATGGCGGCGGCACGGTGCGTGTGGTGGCCAGCGTGACCACCACCGGCACGGTGACCGAGCTGTACATGAACCGCGGTTCGCGCCTGTCCTCGGCGGCCAGCGAGATCGTGGATGTGCGCGTCAACCGCATCGGCGTGGGCCTGCCCACGCGCAGCACCACGGCCGGCGACGTGATGAGCCTGAAGGTCCTGCGCCTTTCGGGCAATGGCGCGTTCGCGGGTGCAGTCCGCCTCAGCATGGCGGACGCCTTTGCCGCCTCGGAAAGCGTCACCCTGCGCATTACCGGCAACCGCGGCAGCACGGTGCTGACCATTGCGGGCAGCATCACCGGCGCTGCCGGCGTGGCACCCAAGCAGCGCGCCCTGATCCAGAGCTTTAACGCCCTGGCCGAAGAAACCGGCGTGGTCCTGGTCCCCATGTCGTCGGGCGGTACTGCCGGCGCCGAGAACGAGCTGGTCTTCAAGAGCCTGGGCGCTGACGACGAGGCCTTCGTCAAGGTCGAGATCCTGGCCAGCAACACCAGCGCCGTAACGGACGTTGCCATCAGCCAGCAGAACAAGACGGCGGTCGCGGGCCAGGCCAACGTGACCAACGTGACCACCTCCAACGTGGGTGCTTCTCTGGTCAGCCACGGCAAGACCGGCTCCGTGCTCATCAACGGCGAACAGGTGGAGATCGGCGGCGAGCACGGCACCACCGCCCGCTACCTGAAGAACGGTTTTGACATCGAGATTGACCTGGGCCTCTTGCTGGCACAGGGCCCGGACTTGGGCGCCGCCCAGATTTCGCGCAACGTCAACATCCTGCTCGCGGACACCCAGGCCGGCATTCTGGGCCCCACCGCCGGCAGCGCCGACCTGGTCATGTACGGCTTCCGCAATGTCAGCGCTTCCACCTTGGGCAAGGGCGGTGCACGTCTGGCCGGCCTCACCCACCAGGACAGCGTCTATCAGCCGACAGTGTTCAGCCGTGACACCACCTTGGGCGACAAGTCCCTGGCTGAGCTCAAGACCGGCGGCCGCCTGGACCTGGACTCGGGCAAGTTCGCCCAGGCTTCCAAGGTGATTGAGCGGTCCCTGAACCAGGTCCTGCGCGAGCAGGCTCGCCTGGGCACGCTGCAGGGCCAGTTCACCACCGCCATTGACAACAGCAGCAGCGCCATCTCGACCCTGGCCAGCGCCGAGGCGGACATCAACAGCATTGACACCGCGGCCGAAGTCACCAAGTTCACGCAGGCGCAGCTCGGCCTCAACACCGCTGCGTCCGTCCTGCGGGGCTCCACCATCGCCCAGCAGACGGTCCTCAGCCTGCTGCAGTAGTCTCGCGTTTCTCCCACACAGGGGCGGCATCAGCCGCCCCTGTTTCATTTGGCGGGTTTGATTTGCGCTTCTTGGCCTCCTTGGTATTCTTGCTGTTATGCAAGAACCCCTGCGCGCCAACCTTGCCGCCCTTGCAGCCCGGCAACCTGAGCTCGCCGCCCGCATTGCCGCAGCCGAGCCGTGGCCGCTTTCCGGCCTTGCCACGGCCCCCACCGGCGATGTCAGCTACTGCCTGCGAGGGCCCGAGGGCGAAGTGTGGCTGCACTCGCGCTTTGACCCCCGCGCCGAGGCCAAGGGCGCTTTGGCCGAGATCCCGCCCGAGTCCTTCGAGCGCATCGTGATTGGCGGCTTCGGCCTGGGCTACCTGCCCCAGGCATTGGCTGAGCGCTGGCCGGCGCGCCCGCTGCTGGTGCTGGACCCCGACCTGCGCCTGTTGCGCGCCGCCCTGGAGTGCCGCGACCTCTCGCGGATGCTCTGTCACCCGATGCTTGAGATCGCCGCGCCTTCCGCCAAGGGCGACCTTGCCGAGCGCGTGGGCCGCTTCGAGCACGCCGACCTGGTGCGCGGCTTTCGATACGTGCGGCACCTGTACCTCAAGCGCCGCGCGGCCCTGTACGAGCCCTATCTGGACGAGTTCGCCGATGTTCTGCGGCTGCGCAGCATGCAGATCACCAGCGGTATGTCGGGCAGCCGCACCACCATTGCCAACGTGCTGGCCAATGTCGGCACGTTCGCGGCCTCGCGGGGCATTGCCGAGTTCGCGGGGCGCTTTGCCGGGGTGCCCGGCATCCTGGTGGGTGCGGGGCCCAGCCTCACGCGCAACATGCAGGCCCTGAAGCAGGCCCAGGGGCGCGCGGTGATCTTTGCCGTCTCGACGGCGCTCAAGCCCGTGCTGGACGCCGGCATCCAGCCGACCTGCACCGGCGTCGTGGACTATCACCCCGACTCCGCCCGCTACTTCACCGGCATTTCGGCACAGCAAGCGCCGTTGCTGTTCGGCGACCCGCGCGCCAACCCCGCCGTATACGCCGCCTGGCAGGGCGAAACCGCCACCAACGCCGAGACTTATCTGCAGGCCCTGCTGCACGACGCCGGCATCGGCGACCACGGCAGCATCCCGGAGGGCAACACGGTCGCGCACCACGCCTTCTTTGTGCTGCAGGCCTTGGGCTGCAACCCCATCATCCTGGTGGGTATGGACCTGGGCTATCCCAGCTACATCACCCACGTGCCGCGCACCGCCATCTACGACGAGTGGCAGGCCGGCACCGGGCCGTTCTCGACCTTCGAGAACCAGGAGATGCACTTCGTAATGCGCTACCGGCGCAACGGCCGCCGCTGGCAGGACGTGCACGGCAACACCATCTGGTCTGATCGAATGATGGAAGCCTACGCCATCGAGTTCCGGCGCGTCATCCGCGCGGCGCCGCAGCGAGTCGTCCACGCCGTGGAAGGCGGCGTGGATCTGGGCTGCCACGAGGTGTGCACGCTGGCAGAAGCCATCCAGCGCTATTGCACCCGCCCGGCGGCCCTGGACGAACTGACCCGCCCGCTGCCTGAGTGCGAGCGAGCATCTCGGCTCTTGCGTGCCGCCGAGGCACTGCAGCGCCGCCTGCACGAACTGGACGAATTCCGCGAGGTCCAGCGCGACTGCATGCGCACCCTGCGCGCCGCCGGCAAGCGCCTGCTGCGCGGCGAGCTGTACCTGGACGACCTGCGTGCCAAGCTGCAGCGCCTGGAAGACGGCAGCCGCCACCTTGAGTTCCTGCGCGAGGCGCTGCTGCGCTTTGCCGCCGCCGACGCCGTGGTGCGCCTGCGCCGCGAGATGGAGGCGCAGGCCAAGGGCGGCGAGCAGATCGTGCAGTACCGCCGCCTCGTGGAGCGCGAGACCGACTACCTGCGCGGCATGGAACGCGCCGCGGACGACCTTCGCGCGCGCATCGAGCAGGCCCTGCGCGCCATGCAGGCACCCGCACCAGCCGGAGCCCCCGCGTGATCCAGACCGCCGAAACCCCCACCGTGGCTGTGCTGAACGCGCCGCGCAGTGCCGCCGCCCGCGCGACCTGGCTGGCACCCGGCGGCACCGCCGAGCGCCTGGCCCGGGTGATGCGGACAGCCCCCGGTGTGCGCGACGTGGTGGCCTGCGTGCCCCCCGGCGAAACCGCCGCACCCGCCGGGGTGCGCCTGCTGGCTCGTGAGCCGGACCGCATCCAGCGTGAGGTCGAGAAGCTGCGCCAGTTCAGCCCCACGGGCTTTCGCGACGGCATCCTCGCCACCACGGCGCTGGACGACGGCATTGACCTGCCCGGCGCGTTGCAGGCGGCGCGTCAGGCCAAGGCTGAGCGCATCCTGTTTGTACCTGCCTCCAGCTACTTCGCCGACCCGGCCCTGGTCGAGTTGCTGCTGGGCACCGAGCGCTCGCCCCTGGAGGACAGCACCCTGCGCTTCACCAAGGCGCCCCAGGGTTTTGGCCTGTTTTCGTGGATGACGGATCGGGTCGAGCAGGCGGTGCGTGAGGGGCGCGGCCCCGGCTCGGTGTTCGTTTACTCTAACGACGCATTCACGCCGGACCCCACCGGCACCCCGGCCTGCCTGGCGCTGCCGCCCGGGGCGGCAGCCGTGGCTCGCGCCTTCCGTGCCGACACGCCGCGCGGATTGGCCTTCTGCCGCGCGCTGGAGGCCGTGGTGGGCCCCCGCGGGTGGGAGCGCGGCGCCCTGCAAGCCGTGACAGAGGCAGCCGCAAGCGACCCGGACGCCTGGACAGGCAGCCTGCCCCGTGTGCTGGAACTCGAGATCTGCTCGCGCGTGAACTTGCCCCGCCCCAGCCTGCTGCCGCCGCGGGCGGCGCTGCCGGACATGGACGCCGGGTTGTTTCGCGCCCTGGTGGACGAGTTTGCTGCTGCCGGCGATGGCGCCCTGCTGCTGGGCGGCCACGGCGAGCCCCTGCTGCACCCCGAGGCCGCCGGCCTGCTGCGCTATGCCGCTGAGCGCTGCCCCGCTGTCGCCCTTGCCACGGACGGCCTGGGCCTGACTCCTGAGCTGGTGCAGGACAGCATCGAGGCGGGCGTTGCCGTCATCAACCTGCGCTTCGGCAACTGGGGCCGCGAGGCCTATGCCGCCCTGAACTGCCGTGACAGCTTTGAGCAAGCCGTGGCTGCGGGCCGCATGGTGGTGCAAGCTGTGGCCAAATCGGGCCGAGCACTGCCCGTGCTGGTGCCTGAGGTAACCAAGACCCCTTCCGGCGAAAGCGCGCTGGAGTCGTTCTACGACACGTTCTGGCCGGGGCCCAGTTGGCCGGTCATTCGCGGCCATAACGACTTCTGCGGGCGCTTGCCGTCTCTGGCGGCGTTCACTTTGCTGCCCAGGGGCAGAAACGCTTGCCGCCGCCTGGAAGAGGCTCTTTACGTGCTGCCGGACGGACGCGTCGCCCTGTGCGCCCAGGACCTGGAGGGCAGCCACAGCACGGGCCACGCGGCTGATGGCCTGGCTGCGGCGTTTGCAGCGGCAACTCGGCAGGCGGCGAGGACGGCCCATCGGCAAGGATGTTGCGAGGCGGCTTCACCCCTGTGCGGCGCCTGCACCCAGTGGGCGACTCTGTAGCGAGCTACTGTTGCATCCACTTCGATGTTACGGGGTCCATTCCGTTGCGCTTCCGCGTCAGGCCGCGACGGGCGCTCGCGACACGCGCCCTCCGGGCTTCTGTCACTCGCTGCCGCGGAAAGGACCGCAAGCGATGGATGGAGCTACCCCTGAACTCGATCGCGACGCACCACTACTTCGCGTCCTTGGCGCCGGCGTGCAACCAGGCCTCCACGGTTGCGTAGTCCTTCCTGGCCAGCCCTGACCGCGGCCCGTACTTCTTCACGGCCCGGGTCCACTGGGCCCGAGTGTATTCCCGCGGCTCGTAGAGCTCGTGGCATCGGTCGCAGCGCGCCTCGTATGTCCTGCGGCCCTGTTCCAGCACCAGGCTTGCAGCTTCCGCCTCTGCGCCCTCGGGCGCTGCATGCGGCTCCGGGACGCTGGTAGAGCTGCAGGCTGCCAGCAACACGGCGGCCAACGTCAGGCCAAGCAAGGCGTATCTCATGGTGCTCCTGAGACCGGGGGGCGGGCTCAAGACCCGCCCCCGGTTGGCGGCGACGCTGGGAGAGCAGCGAGCGCCGGTGTCCTCGTTACAGTCCGACCGACAGGCTGAACACCAGCCGCGTCTCATCACCGTCGTCACGACGCTTGCTCTGCTGGTGCTTGTACTCGACGCGGAACACCAGCTTGGAGATGGGCCGGAACGAGATTCCCCCGGTGATGGCAATGCGGTCATCGCGCGCGGCTGTACCCACATGGTCGTCGTTGAGGTCGTTCTCCTCGAGGCGGAAGATCAGGCCGATGTACGGCTTCTGGCCGAACGTCTCGCCGCGCCACGATGCCGGGAAGGGGTCGAACTTGAACAGCACGTCCACGAAGTAGCCCCACAGGCCGTTGGTGGTGCCGGCGCTGCTGTCGCGGTTGATCCAGAGACGGGACCATTCGCCGGCCACATCAATGCCGAAGCGCTCCAGGATGTTGAACTGCAGCGCGCCGTCCACGCCTACGCCGCGCAGGGACTGCGAGTTGTCAGGGCCGATCTCTTGGTAGGTGTACGACAGGCCCAGGTCGGCCTCGAGCAGGTCTGTACCCATCTCGTCGAAGCGCGGGATCACGCCCATGTGAAACCATATGGCCTTGTTGCCGTTGTTGTCTTTGCGCATGGAGTTGCGGGCATCACGGGCGCCCCCGTTGTTCGTGAAGCTGTCCTTCAGGCCCTGGGTCACGCTGAGGTCGTAGGTGAAGCCGAAGTACGGTACCTGGTTGAAAGCGCCGAAGATGCCCGCGCCCGGCTGCATGAACGCGCTGGGAATCACCCGGCGGGCGACAAAGGGCCGGTCGGCGAGGTCCCAGGCAATGTCGTCGTGGTTGCTGTTGTAGCGGCCAAAGGGCACCAGCAGGATGCCCGCCTTGAAGTTGAGCTCCGGCAGCGGGGTGGCGTGCAGTTCCGCGTACTCGATGATGATCTCGTTGTCAGTCAGGTAACTCGGGCCGACGCCGCCGCCCTCAAACTCGATCTCCATGCCGAACTCCAGCCAGTCCACAATCTGCCAGTGCAGCTTGGGCACGATGCGGATGGCGTCAAAGAAGTTCTCTGACTCGCCGCCGTTGTAGCGGGTCAGGGTGCGGTGCTGGAAGCTGGCGTAGCCGCCGATACGGAACTCGCCAATAGGCGTATCCAGCTCGGGCAGACCGTTCTCCCATGTCTCCACCAGGGACGAATCGTCCTTGGGCGGCTGGGCGGGTTGGGTGGGCGCTGCGGTGTCCTGCGCTCCAAGAGCGGGGGCAAGCAGCAAAGCAGAAGCAAGCAGGTAGCGGTTCATGGGCTCTCCGTGTCCGTGGGGGCCCATCTGTTACTGCGACACGGTCTCAGTTGCAAGGGGTACTGCGCCCGGTTCGCAACAATACTTGCGGCCCGCGCCGAGGCGCGCCTTTCCACGCCTGCCCAGGCACCTACAGCATGTCCACCGGGTCCACGTCCGCGCTGATGCGCAGCTTCTCGCCCGCCTTGAACAGCGGGCGCAACGAATCCACCACCCCGCGCACCTCGCGGAAGCCCTTGGCTTTGACCAGCACCTGTTGCCGGTGCCGGCCCCGCAGCATGCCGATCGGCGCCTCAAACGGCCCGCCCACGCTGTAAACGGTCCCGGCGAATCTCCGGGCGAAGTCCTGCGCCGCCGCCGCCAGCCGCGCCCCCGCTTCCTCGGCTTTGGCACGCTCCGCGGCCTCCACGGTCAGCAGCACAAGCCGCGCAAAGGGCGGGTAGTGGCTTTCGCGCCGGTGGTTCAGCTCAAAGCCCACAAACTCGCGGTAGTCCTGCCGGGCGCCGGTCTGGATTGCCACATGCTGCGGCTGAAACGTCTGCACCACCACAACACCGGGCTTGCTCCCCCGTCCGGCGCGGCCGGCCACCTGCGTTATCAACTGAAAGGCCCGCTCATAGCTGCGGAAGTCGCCCAACCCGAGTCCTACATCAGCGCTGACCACCCCCACCACCGTGACGTCGGGAAAGTCGAGCCCCTTGGCGATCATCTGCGTGCCCACCAGGATGCGCGTCTGCCCCGAGCGAAAGCCCTCCAGCGCCGTTTCGTAGTCCTCGCGCGTCTTCATCACGTCCGAGTCCATGCGCGCCACGTCGTGGCCCGCAAACATGGTCTTCAGCTCTTCCTCCAGGCGCTCGGTGCCCATGCCCGCCAGTTTCAGGGGACCACCGCCGCAATGGGGGCACTGGCGCGGCTGGTCGGCAGTTTCCAGGCAGTAGTGGCAGGTCATCTTGCGCAGGCCGCGGTGATAGCTCATGGGAATGGCGCAGCGCGTGCACATCATGGCCTGGCCGCAGTTGCCGCAGTTCAGCATGGTGTGGTAGCCGCGGCGGTTGAGAAAGATCATCACCTGCTCGCCGCGCTCCAGGGCCTGGGCACAGGCCCCGCGCAAGCGCCGCGAGAAGAACGCAAACCCGCGTTGTTCGCGGCACTCCTGGGCCATGTCCACAATCTCGACGCGGGCCATGGCGGCCGGCGCCGCGGCTGTCCCGCCCGCCACGCGGCGGGGCAGCTCCAGCAGCGCGTACTTGCCCGTGGCCGCATTGTGCCAGGTCTCCAGGCTGGGAGTGGCCGAGCCCAGCAGCGCCACGGCGCCCTCCAGGCGGCAACGCATGATGGCCGTATCGCGGGCGTGGTAGCGGGGTGTGCTGTCCTGTTTGTAGGTGGCCTCGTGCTCTTCGTCGATCACCACCAGGCCCAGGTCCTTCACCGGCGCAAACAGCGCCGAGCGCGGGCCGATCACCACGCGCGAAACACCCTCCCGGATACGCTTCCAGGCGTCGCGCCGCTCGGCGTCGGTCATCGCGCTGTGCAGCACGCTGATATCGGCAAAGCGCGCCGAGAAGCGCCGCAGGGTCTGGGGCGTCAGCGCAATCTCGGGCACCAGCAGAATCGCCGACTTGCCGAGGGCCAGCGCTTGCTCCATCGCCCGAATGTAGACCTCGGTCTTGCCGCTGCCGGTAACGCCAAACAGCAGGAAGGTGTGAAACTCGTCGCGCCTCAGTGAAGCGTTTACTGCCTCCAGGGCAGCCTGCTGCTCGGGGCTCAGGGCGGGCGGCAGCGCCTCGCTGCCAAGGCCCGCGGTCATGGCTGTCGCGGCGTCCACCTCCACCTTCTCGATGCGCAGCCAGCCCTGCTTGCACAACGTGTGAATGGGCGCCTGCGAGCACCCCAACCGCTCTGCCAGGTGGGCCGGGCTGAAGCTGTCCGTCGTAAACGTGCCCAATGCGCGCAGGATGCGCGCGTGGGCCAGCAGGCGCTCGCCCTTGCCGGACTCGCGCACCTTCTGCTCCAGGGCGGCCGCCTGCGCCAGCGTCTCCTCGATGGTGCGGGCCAACCGCAACACCGGCACCGTGCGGCGCTTGCGGCCGGTGCGGATCACCGCCGGCAGCACAGCCTGCAGCGCCTCGCCCCAGGTGCAGGCGTAGTATTCGGCCATCCAGCGCGTCAGGCGGCGCATGGCTTCGTCCACCAGCGGGGCGTCGTCGGGGGCCTCCAGAACCTCGCGGATCTGCGCCGGCGGCAGAGTGCTCTCGGCCTTCTCCCCCACCACAATGCCCTGCAGCGAACGCCGCCCGAAAGGCACCGTCACCCGGTGGCCCACCCGCGCGCGCTGGGCCAGCGGATCGGGCACGGCATAGTCGAACAGCCGGTCCACGGGCGTGGGCAGGGCGACTTCAACAAAGCGCCCCTTCACGGCGAGGCTGCCGGGCTGGGTGCTAAACAGGTCTGTGTTGCCGGGCATGGCTGGAATATAGCGCCAACGGGCGCGCTTGCGGGTGTTGTGGACAAGGGTATCGCGCGTGGCGACAAAGCTGCTTTCATGGCGTCATGCACCCGTACCTTGCTGACACGCGCCTGCGCAAGGAAGAACGCCTGCTGAAGAAGGCCGACTTCGACGCCGTGTTTGAGACGCGCCAGAGCGTCGGCAACCGGCGCATGGTGCTGCACTGGCGCGAGAACACGCTGGGATGTCCGCGGCTGGGGCTGGTGGTCGGACGCAAGTTCGGGGGGGCGGTACAGCGCAACCGCTTCAAGCGCCGGGTGCGCGAGCTGTTCCGGCGCAACAAGGCGCGGTTGGGCGCCCTGGACGTCGCCATCATGCCCGCCAAGGGGCCGGAGGCCGCTGCCGCCGACTACGACCAGCTCGCCGAGGCCTTTACCGCCCTGCTGAACCGTCTCGGGACGCGGCGGCCTGTTCCGGGCGCGAAGGCGGAGAACTGACGACATGGCCCTGTTCGACATTTACTGCGCACAACTGGACGACGAGGTGGAAATCCACTTTGGGGGACCCGCCGAGGCGCGCGGCGACCCGGCGTTTCGCGGTTTTTCCTGCCCCCACGAGGCTGCCTGCCGGCGGGCCGGCATCATGTGCCGGCTGTATGCCGCAGAGGGCTACCGGCCCTTTGAACCAGCCGACGCGTTCCGGCACCTGCAGCCATAGTCCGGTCTCTTTTCATCGCGCCCGAGTACTGGTCCTGGCCCGACTCGACTGCCTCGTTCAATGTGTGTTGATACACTTGTATCATACTCTGATACAAGTATGCTGCCTCTATGCCTGCGAAGCGCTCATCCTTGCGCGGTGGTTGGCTGGTGCTGTGGCACAGCCTTCCGCCGCGTCCCGCCTACGCGCGGGTCAGGATCGCCCGGCGTCTGTCCGCACTAGGGGCACTGCTCCTCAAGAACGCCGTCTACGCGCTGCCCGCCAACCCCGGCACGCTTGAGGACTTGCATTGGCTGCGCAAGGAGATTCTCGCGGCAGGGGGTGAAGCAACCGTCGCTGAGTGCAGGTTCCTGGAGGGCCTGACCAACACCGAGGCGACCAGGGCCTACAATCGTGCTCGAACCGCGGCCTATGCCGCGATTGAGTCCTCCGCCGCCCGGGCGCTTGCCAACCTGAAGAAGGGCCGAAGGCCGACACGGCTGCCGTTGACCCGGCTGCGGCAAACGCTGGCAGAAGCTGTAGCGCTCGACCATCTTGGCGCGCAGGGATGCGCCGCAGCGCAGGAGCGCATCGCCGCGCTCGAGTCCGCGCTCAACAGCGAGGCTCCCTCTCCTGATCCAGGCGGCCCGCGCTGTGACCCGGCCCGGTATCGTGGCCGTACCTGGGTCACGCGCGCCGGCGTCTACGTGGATCGCATTGCCAGCGCATGGCTCATTGTCCGGTACATAGACCAGACCGCACGCTTCCGCTTCGTGCCGGACGGCAAGAAACCGCGGGCCAAGGAAACCGGCTTTGACATGTTCGAGGCCGAGTTCACCCACGAAGGCGACGCCTGCACCTTTGAGGTGCTGCTGGCCCGCTTCGGGCTGGCGGATGCAGCGCTCACCCACATAAGCGAGATCATCCACGACATTGACATCAAGGACGGCAAGTACAGCCGCCCGGAGACCACGGGTGTGGCAGCCGCGTTTTCCGGCCTGGCGGCGCGGCACGGCAACGATCCGGCCCGACTGCGGGCAGGCTTCGCGTTACTGGACGACCTTTATCTTGCGTTGAAAGGCGCAGTATGAGCGCATTTGGCGGACCATCCCGCATCCACTTCAACCTCAGTGAGGCCGAGCAGTTCAGCTCCGAGGCCTTTGTGCGCCGGAGGCTGTTTGAGACGGCCGGGATGCACTTCAACGTGTATTGTTTGAATCCGGGCCAGGAGAACCCTTTGCACCGGCACCCGAACAGCGCCGAGGTGCTCTACTTCGTGCGCGGCACGGGCACCTGCAGGGTCGGCGAGCAGACGCTGCGAGTCCGTCCCGGTGATCTCGTCCTTGTGGACGCCGACCAGCCCCACGCGGTAGCCAACACCCATGCAGGCGATCCACTGGTCTGCATTCTGGCCCAGGCGCCGCTGCCCTGCGTCCATGTGCCGGTTTCTGATGTCCCGACGAAGCAGCCCACCCGATGGGTAACGCGCCAGAACGTGAAAGTTGACCGCGTTGCCTGCCCGTGGCTGATCCGCCGGTTCATTGACCCGCGGGCAGAGTTCTACTTTGTCCCGGCTGCACAGGTACAGGCCGAGGCACGGCGCCTCGGCGCGACCAGCTTTGACTGTGCCGGCGATGAGCTCGGCCATCACGGCAAGGAATGCACCTTTGATGCCCTGTTCAAGAAGTACGGCCTGATCACACGCGAACCTGCCTTGGAGCTGCTCGCGCGGATTGTCAACGGCGCGGACACCGACAACTCACTCTGGAACCAGCCCGAGGCCGCGGGCTTGAAGGCAATCGCCGAGGGCTTCCGTCACCTTGGCCTGAAGGACGATCACGAAATCCTGGAGCGCGAGTTCATTGTGTATGACGCGCTGCTCGCCTCCTGCAAACAGCAACTCACCGAAAGGAACAGCCATGGACGTTAGACGCCGCGAAGCACTCAGGAGCCTCGTTGCCGGCACAACCGCCGTACTGGCGGCTGGCATCGGGGCCGAGAAGCTGATGGCCCAGGACAAGCCGGCCCCAGCCGGGGGCAAGGTACTGAAGTACGAGGCAAAGCCGCTGCCCTTTGACCCTGCCAAGCTCAATGGCCTTTCCGAGAAGCTGCTGGTTTCGCACCACGCGAACAACTACTCGGGCGCGGTCAAGAATTTCAACAAGACGGAAGACCACCTTGCCGCGCTGGCGGGCGACGCGCCCGGCTTTGTGCTGGGCGGCGTGAAGCTGCACGAGCTGACCTATACCAACTCAATCATCCTGCACGAGGCCTACTTCGGCAACCTGGGCGGCAACGGGAAGTACGGCGAGAAGTTCACGTCCCTGATTTCCGATGCGTTCGGGAGCGTGGCGGCATGGGAGGCGCAGTTCCGCGCCACCGCAATGAGCCTCGGCGGGGGTTCCGGATGGGTGATTCTGGCCTATAACGCGCACACCGGGGCACTGCGCAACTACTGGAGCAACCACCACACGCTGGCCCCCGCCATGGGCATTCCGCTGATCGTCCTGGACATGTACGAGCACGCGTATCACATGGACTTCGGCGCCGCCCACGCGAAATATGTTGACGCCTTCTTCCTGAACCTGAACACCGAGGTTGTGGAGCAACGCCTGGAAGCGGCCGCAAAGATGGGTGCCCTGCTGAAGTAATCCCATGACGAAGCGCGATTCTGTCACGCGCCGCGACATCCCGCTGCTGTTTGCTTCCCGGTCGGTGCGGCTGTTCGCCTATGGAGCAGTCTCGGTTGTGCTGGGGCTGCTCCTGGGCGCACTGGGCTTCAGCGAGTTCGAGATCGGCCTGCTGCTGACCCTGACCCTGCTGGGCGACACAGCCGTGACGCTGCTGCTGGCCACCCATGCCGACCGCTTCGGGCGCCGCCGGACACTGGTCGCCGGCGCCGCGCTGATGCTGGCGGCAGGCGTGGTGTTTGCGCTGAGCGACTCGTACCTCGTGCTGCTGGCGGCCGCCATCGTGGGCGTGATCAGCCCCAGTGGCAGCGAGGTGGGCCCGTTCCTTGCCGTGGAACAGGCCGCCCTGGCCCAAACTGTGGGCGACGCGCGACGCACCCGCACCTTTGCCTGGCACACCCTGCTGGGTTCTGTCGCCACCGCCTTTGGCGCGCTGGCCGGCGGAGGCGTCAGCGACGCCTTGCGCGGTGCGGGCCTTGAGCCCGTTCAGGCCTATCGCTCGGTGGTGGTGGGCTACGCCTTGCTGGGCGCGGTATTGGGCATGGTCGCGGCTGCCATGTCGCGGGCGGTGGAATTGCCGCCGGAACGCGCCGGGCATGCTCGTGTCGGCCTGGGCAGCTCCCGCGGCAAGGTGCTGCGGCTGTCGGCGCTGTTTGCCGTGGATGCTTTCGCGGGCGGCCTGGTGCTGCAGGCCATGGTGGCCTTCTGGCTGCACGCGCGATTCGGGATGCAGGCGGTAGAGCTGGGCACGGTATTTCTGGCCACCAACATGCTCTCGGGCGTGTCAGCGCTGGTGGCGGCGCGCATTGCGGAGCGCTTCGGGCTGATCAACACCATGGTCTTCACGCACATCCCGGCCAACGTGCTGCTGTTGCTGGTGCCGTTCATGCCCAACGCGTGGCTGGCCGTGGGGCTGCTGATCGCGCGCTCGCTGACCTCGCAGATGGACGTGCCTACGCGCCAGTCCTACGTGATGGCGGTGGTCGCCCCGGCGGAACGCAGCGCCGCAGCCGGCGTGACCGCGGTGGCTCGAACGCTGGGCTCGGGCGCGTCACCGGTGCTGGCGGGCCTGTTGATGGGCCGGGAGGAACTGGCCGGCCTGCCCTTTGTGCTGGCGGGCGGGCTGAAGATCGCCTACGACCTGGCGCTGTTTGCGCTGTTCCGGCGCCACCGACCGCCCGAAGAACACGCGCGTTGAGGCCGCGGCGGCCATACAGCCGCCAGCGGACACACCACAGCCAACCGGCGATTACTTGATCAGGCCGTACTTGCGGCCCAGTTTCTCGAAGGCCTCAATCACCCGGGCAATGTCGCTTTCCGTGTGAATGGCCATGAAGCTGGCGCGCACGCCGCTCTGGCCCTGGGGAACGCCCGGCGTAATCACCGGGTTGGTGTATACGCCCAGCTCGAGCAGGTCCTTCCAGAACTGGAAAGCCTGGATGTCCTCGCCCACCTTCACGTAGATGATCGGCGTTTCGTCATCCGGCACAGGAAAGCCGACGCGCTGGAACTCGCCGCGCACCAGCTTGACCACGCGCCGCAGGTTGCCCAGGTGTTCCGGCTCGGCGCGGATCAGGTCCAGCGACTTGCTGACCGCCGCCACCGAGGCGGGCGTCATGCTCGCGGCGAAGATGAGCTGGCGCGCGTGGTGCTTGATGTAGCTGATGACACGCTCTTCGCCGGCAACAAAGCCGCCCAGCCCGGCAAACGACTTGCTGAACGTGCCCATCACCACGTCCACTTCGTTGTCCAGCCCGAAGTGCTCAGCCGTGCCGCGACCGTTCTTGCCCATCACGCCGATGCCGTGGGCGTCGTCTACAAAGACGCGCATGCCGAACTTCTTCTTCAGGCGCGCGATCTCGGGCAGCTTGGCCAGCGTGCCCTTCATGCTGAACACGCCGTCGGTGACCAGCAGCTTGCCGGCCTCAGCGGGCGAGGCCTCCAGCACGCGCTCGAGGTCTTCCATGTCGTCGTGCTTGTACTTCTTGGTCTCGGCGAAGCTGAGCTGCGTGGCATCCATGATGCACGAGTGGTTCTCGCGGTCGCTCAGGATCACGTCCCGGCGCCCGGCGAGCACGCTGATCGCGCCCATGTTGGTGGTGTAACCCGTGGTGAAGCAGAGGGCCTTTTCCTTCTTCATGAAGTCGGCCAGCTTCTGCTCGAGCTCCACGTGGATGATGTACGTGCCGTTGGCGTAGCGGCTGCCCGAACAGGAGGTTCCGTACTTGCGGGTGGCGTCAATGGCAGCTTCCACCACCTTGGGATGGCGGGTCAGGCCCAGATAGTTGTTCGAGCCGGCCATGACCACTTCGCGGCCGTCAATGACGACCCGCGAGCCGTGGTTGCCCTCAATGGTCTTGAAGAACGGGTACAGGCCCACGGCCTGCACCTCGAGGTCGCGCTTGAACTCGTAACACTTTGCGAAAACGTCCACTTATGACCTCGGCTGACACACCCGCCGCTGCACGGGTCGTGTTCCAGTTTCTCAACAGTTTCGGCAATGCCCCCCGCAAAGCGAGCTAGCCTAGTCCAGCCCCGCCATTAGTCAAGCAACGCAGCCTTAACGGGGCCCCAACCGCGCCCGGCCCGGCCCTCTACCGCGCGGCCGCCACGACCTTCTTGGCGGCGTCGGTCAGGTCCTTGGCCGACTGGATTCCCAACCCGCTCTCGTCCAGCAATTTGCGGCCCTTCTCAACGTTGGTGCCTTCCAGCCGCGCCACCACCGGGATCTTCAGCTTGATCTCGCGCGCCGCCGCGATCACACCCTCAGCGATCACGTCGCACTTCATGATGCCGCCGAATATGTTGATCAGCACTGCCTTCACGGACGGGTCCGTCAGGATGATCTTGAAAGCCGCGGTCACGCGCTCCTTGCTGGCGCCGCCGCCGACGTCCAGGAAGTTCGCCGGTTGTCCGCCGTGCAGCTTGATGATGTCCATGGTGGCCATGGCCAGGCCGGCGCCGTTGACCATGCAGCCGATGTTGCCGTCCAGCTTGATGTAGCTGAGGTCGTACTTCTTGGCCTCGGTCTCGGCGGGCACTTCCTCGGTGAGGTCGCGGTAGGCCTCGACATCGACGTGGCGGTAGATGGCGTTGTCGTCAAAGGTCATCTTGGCGTCCAGGGCCAGGACATTGCCGTCCTTGGTGGTCACCAGCGGGTTGATCTCCAGCAGCGAGGCGTCCTGCTCGACAAAGCACCGCGCCACCGCCTGGATCAGCGAAGCACCCTTGTTCACCAGCCGCGCGGGAATGCCGATCTTCAGCGCCAACCGCCGCGCCTGAAAGCCCTGCAGGCCGTCGGCCGGGTCAAAGAACTCCTTGATGATCTTGCCCGGCGTGCGGGCGGCGACCTCTTCGATGTCCATGCCGCCGTCGTAGCAGCCCATGACACAGACGCGGCCGCTGTCGCGGTCCAGCACCGCTGCCAGGTAGTACTCGTGGTCAATGTCGCAGCCTTCCTCAATGAGGAGCTGGTTGACCTTCTTGCCCTCGGGGCCGGTCTGGTGGGTAACCAGTTGCATGCCCAGGATCTTCTCGGCGTGGGCGCGCACTTCGTCGTGGCTGCGGGCCAGCTTCACGCCGCCGCCCTTGCCGCGGCCGCCGGCGTGAATCTGCGCCTTGACCACGCAGACCTTGCTGCCGATTTCGCGGGCCACTTCCACGGCCTCTGCCACGCTGTAGGCGACACGGCCCTTCAGCAGCGGCGCGCCGTACTTGCGCAGGCTTTCCTTGGCCTGGGACTCGTGGATTTTCATGGGCGCTCCCCGGTGGTCGGGGCGGCATTGTGCTGCCGACCCCACCGGCCCGCAAGGGCTTCATCCACCCTCGCCCGGATGTTGCATGGAGCCTTCTGCTGCAACATGCGGTCTGCGTCCATGTCGCGGTTTCTCGCGGGTTGCCGCCTGCAACATGTCGGCAGATATGCCTCGGCGTCAACCTCGCTGCGAGCCCGCACTCTGAACGGCAGCCTGCACGTTTCGCGACGCAGTACCATGCAACATCCGGGCTAACCCAGGGCTTCCTCCAGCCCGCGCAGGAAGGGCTCCAGCAGGCGCGGCAGCGCCACCCAGGGCAATGCCCGCGCCACGATTGCTGCCTCGCGGCCAGTGGGCGGCAGGTCAGCCGCATGTTGTTCGATTTGCGGCTGCAAAGCGCGCAGCGCAGCCACCACCGGCCCTTGCGGCGGTGCAGGCAGGGCAGCGCGGGGATCGTGGCGAGCGACTTCGGCCGCTGTCGCGACTGACCGGCATGCGGCGAGCGCCGCTTGCGCCTGGGCCTGCAGTTCTTCCAGCACAGGCCGGGCGTCACAGCCTGCTCCGCCGCGCGCCACAAGGTGAACAGGCCCGCCGACAGCCTGACAGAACACCTCCAGCGGCTGGTACGGAAAGCCGGGGATCACCGCGCCACGGCTGGAAGAGTTTACGGCTTGGCCGGTGAACCCGGCCAAGGCCCGCGCAAAACCAGCCGCATAAGCCGGCATGTTGGGCCAGCTCCAGATCCTCTCGCCGCTGTTGGCAAGCACGCGCACAAAACCGGGGGGCGGCGCCTCGTAGCGCGCCACATGCTGGGGCGCCAGCACGGCACCCCGGGCATAGGCGCGCACGTCCGGCCCCAGGGCAAAGGCCACCCCCGCCAGCACAATGCGCGCAGCACCCAGCCGGCACGCCAGCGCCACCGCCAGGTGGGCCACCTTCTCGGGCTCGCCCAAAATGGGTTCAGCAAGCCCCGCCAAGGGCGGCAGCGCCGTGCCCGCGAACAACACCGGGCCCGCTCCGGCGCGGCGCAGGGCCGGATGGGCCAGGGGCGTGGTGACCAGCAACGGGCGCGAGGAAAGACATGCCGCCTTGGCGGCAATCACGTCCAGCGAGACGACAGCCGTAACATGTACGCCGGCCGCGCGCAGGCAGGGCAGGGCCATGTCACAGGCAATGACCGGCAGGTTCGCCTCGCGCAGCAGCGGCAGCGCTTCGTCGAGGGACGGCCCCGCCCCCGCGCAAACCACCGTGCGGCCCGCCAGAGCACCCTGCAGGCAGGAGAGCCCCGGAGCCGCCAGGCGCGCACGGAGGTTGGCGCCCAGGTTGAAGGCAAGTTCCGGCCCGTAGCGGGCAGCCGTGGCCAGGCGCAGGTCCGCCGGGGCGTTCATGCGGGCAGTGCCTCGGCCCGTTCGCGCAGGGCAACCAGCACCGAAGACCACCGCCCCAGCCCCGGAGCCAGCACATACTGCACCTGGTCGGTCACTGCCACATAGTCCTGGGCACGCATGGCCTCCCCCACCTCCTGCAGGCCGCCGGCAAACTCGCGCGCGGCTTCCTCAAAGGGGCGGTCGCCGATGCGCGTGGAGGCAAGGTCCAGCCCCAGCAGGTTGGCAATGTTGCCCGAGGTGCCAACCACGGCATTGCAGAGCTCCACCAGCTCGGCCAGGGCCGTCAACGCCGCGGTGCGCTCTCCCTTCTGCAGGCTGGCGGTAATGTCTTTGGCCAGTGTCTGCGCACCGGGCAGGGCGGCGTCCAGGCCCTGAAGCACTTCCAGGGCCAGCGCGCGCAGCGGCTGGGTTTCAAGTTCCAGGGTGTCCACGGACTGCATGGGCCGGCTCATGGCAGCGCCGCCCAGGTCCAGCGCGGCACCGTCGGCCCTGGCGCCCAGCAGGATCAGCTTGCGGCCCAGCAGGTTTGTGCGCGCGCGCACCAGCCACTGGCCAATGGTCTCACCGTCGCGGACGTCGGCCGGATGCTCGGCCCCGTTGATGGTCGCCTTCACTGCCGCCTCCCTTTCCCTTGCTGTGGAGCGCGACATCGGCCTTCAGGGCCGCCGATTTGGCACGCAACCGGCGCGCCACCGCCGACGGCACAAACCGCCGGATGTCGCCGTCAAGGGCCGCGGCTTCCCGGATCAACCTCGAGGAAATGAAGCTCTCCTCCAGGTTGGCGCAGATGAACAGCGTCTCGACCCCGGGCGCGAAGGTGCGGTTGGCGTAGGCCATCTGCACCTCTGACTCGTAGTCCGAGAACGTGCGCAGGCCGCGCAGGATCACGCGGCCCCCCAGGCTCTGCACGAAGTCCACCACCATGCCGCCGAATGAGGTCACCCGAACGTTGGAAAGCCCCGCGGTCACCTCGCGCAGCATGTCCAGGCGTTCTTGCACGCTGAACAGCGGTTGCTTGGTGATGTTCACGGCGCAGGCCACCACAAGTTCCTCGAACAGCTCGGCCCCGCGTCGAATGACGTCGAGGTGGCCGTTGGTCACCGGGTCAAAAGTTCCCGGGTACACGGCAAGTCTCTGCGGCATGGTCATAGCCCTCCGGCTTGCGGGCACGCTAGCACTTGCGTTCGTGCAGGCCAGCCCGCCCGCGCCTCTTGCGGACCTTGACCAAAAGCAAATACTACACACTTGGCGTATTATATGCCATTGTGTTTTTATGCCGTCTCTGTAGCTTTTATCATTGCACCCCGGGAGTACATCATGGCCATCCTCATCGTGGACGACTCTCCCATCAACCGCCGCATCCTCGAAAGTGTGCTGCGCCAGACCGGCCACACCGACATCGAGCACGCCGATTCCGCCGACCAGGCCTGGCAGCGCGTGGGCCTGCACAGCAACCAGCCGCGCCAGGACGTGGAGCTGATCCTGATGGACATCATGATGCCCGGCACCAGCGGCATTGAGGCTGCGCGGGCCATCAAGGCCAGAGCCGAGCTGCACGACGTGCCCATCATCATGGCCACCGCCGTGGATGAAGAGACTTCGCTGCAGGAGGCCTTCGAGGCCGGGGCCATGGACTACCTGACCAAGCCCTTCCGGCGCATCGAGCTGCAGGCCCGCGTCGCGTCCGCCCTGGCCATCTACCGCGAAATTCGCACCCGTAAACAACGCGAACGCGAGCTGCTGGAAACCACCACCAAGCTGGAAGAGGCCAACGCCGCACTGCACCGCCTTTCCACGCTGGACGGCCTGACCGGCGTGGCCAACCGGCGCTGGTTCAACGAAATGCTGGAGTCGGAACTGCGCCGCGCCCACCGCGAGCACATGGAGGGCAAGCCGGCGGTGCCCGTGTCGCTGGTGCTGATGGACATTGACCACTTCAAGCAGTTCAACGACACGTACGGCCATCTGGCCGGCGACGACACCCTCAAGGCCGTGGCGGGCGCGCTGACCCGTGCCGTGCGCCGCCCGGCCGACATGGTGGCCCGCTATGGCGGCGAGGAGTTCGTGGCCCTGCTGCCGCGCACCGACACCGTGGGCGCCGTGCGCGTGGCAGAGAACATGCGCGCCGAAGTAGAACGGCTGGACATCCAGCACGAAAAATCCACGGCGGCCCCGTACGTCACGGTGAGCCTGGGCGTGGCGACGACCACTGAGCTGGACGGAGCGGCGCTGATTCGCGCCGCGGACGAGTGCCTCTACCAGGCCAAGCACGAGGGTCGCAACCGCGTCAAGTTCCGGCCCCAGCCGGCACCCACCCCCACGCCGGCATAGCCTTTGGCCCGTCGCCGAATTATCCTCCGGCGCTGCAGCGCCACGGAGACGTCATGACCACGTTCTATGATCTCAGTGCTGCCACCCTGGAAGGCGAGCCGGCATCGCTGCAGCGCTTTGCAGGGCAGGTGTGCCTGGTGGTCAACGTGGCCAGCCACTGAGGCTTCACGCCCCAGTACGCCGGTCTGGCGAAGTTGCACAACGAGCTTGAACCGCGCGGATTTGCCGTGCTGGCGTTTCCCAGCAACGAGTTCGGCAAGCAGGAGCCGGGCACGCCCGCCGAGATACGCGAGTTTGTGCAGAAGACCTACGGGGCAAACTTCCCCATCTTCGAGAAGCTCGCCACGCGCCGCGGCAAAGGGCAGCACCCGGTCTATGCCTTCCTGACAGCAGCACACGACGAGCCGAACTGGAACTTCACCAAATTCGTGGTGGGCCGAGACGGCAGCGTGCTGCGCCGCTTTGCACCCAACGTGACGCCCGAGGATGCCAGGCTGCGCGCCGAGATTGACGCAGCCCTGGCCCGCAAACCCTAGAGCCTGTCTAACAACTCGTTCGCGGGCGCTTTCAGGCGACGAACATCGCGTTCCCGCGGCTGCCTCGCCGCATGTGGCCTCCAGCCACACCTCTGCTCGGCAGCCTTGTCCCGCTTGTTCGGCGCTCCGAAATCGCCTACGCTCAGGGTCGTCAAACAGGCTCTTTGCGGCGGCAAGCATGGCAACACCTATCCTTCGCGATTGAGCACCATGAGCACAGCCTTTGCACCGCGAGTCGTGCTGGTCGGCAACGCCGACGTCCTGGTGGACTATTCCGCCCTGGTGGACGCCAGCGAAGACGTGGTCCGCTTCAACCTCTGTCGCAACTTCGGGCGCAACACCGGTCGTCGCACCACCGTGCTGTGCACCATTAACGAAGGCGTCGTGTGCCGCGACGCTTACAAGAAGAAGAGCTGGGTCGGCTGGCCGCCCGCCGAAGACGCCCGCGAAATCTGGTTCCGCGGCGCGCGCCAGGGTTTGTTGCGGCGCGTCTGGCTGACACTGCGGCACCCGCGCATGCGCAAGAAGCACTACGACTACGGCGAGAAAGTGCTGCGCGCCTGCGGCATGACCAAGAAGCCCGCCGTCTACTTCGGTCGGCCCGAGTACGAGCGCGCCCGGGACATCCTTCAACCGCGCAGCCGCCTGGCCAGGCACCAGTTGTTCCCTTCCACGGGGTTTCTGGGCTTGCTGCATGCCATGAACGACCCGCGCTGGCAGGGGCGCGAGTTCGCACTGGTGGGTTTTGACTGGTTTGCCGCCAGCGCCTTGCGTACCGCCGGCCACGCCTTCACCGAGGAAGAGCAGGTCGCCCGTGAACTGGTTGCGGCGGGCCGCCTGCGCGTACTGCCCTGCCGGCCCGAGGGCACCTGAACACGCACGGAGTACTTTTTTCGGGCTCACCTATTGCACGCGGGGCGCTGCGCGCTATTTCTATCACCCACATGTTTTCGGGAAGTGCCGCGCGATCCGTTGGGGATCGAGCGAACCCCCCGGAGAACCCAAGGTGAACGCAACGCGCAACAGCCGACCGACCCCGCGACCGCTGGTTTAGCGGTCGGTTCGGCATTGTCGCATTGCTTTCCCAATTGAGTTCCCGGGTTGTTCCACTGCGCCGGCGTGCAAGGGGGCCACAAGCCACCCTTGCCAGACCAGGCGACGCATTCAGCACAGCGTCGCTTTGTGTTTCAGGCGCATGGCGTTCCCGGGAACAGGAACAGGACGCCATGGCTATTGAGGCACACATCCACTTCAACCAGGAAGACCTAACCCAGGCGCTGTGCGCTATCACGCGCGTCAAACGCGTGTCGGGTACCGAGCACGACGTTGTCGCGTGGTTCCGCGACCGGCTGCAGCAGCACGGGGCGCCGGTGAAGGTCTCGGGCCGGAACCTGCTGGCCTGGCGCGGTCGCGGCAAGAAGACCCTGCTGCTGAACACGCACACGGACACTGTGCCCGCCAACAAGGGCTGGACCATGGACCCCTGGGCGGCGGAACGCCGCGACGGGCGCGTTTACGGCCTGGGCGCCAACGACGCGGGCGGCTGCCTGGTGGGCATGATGCACGCGTTTCTTTCGGCGACGTTCGACGAAGACAAGCACACGCTGCTGTTCGCCCCGACCTGCGACGAAGAGATCCAGGGCGAGGGCTTCGAGGTTTTCCGCAACGAGATTCCCGCCTACGACGCCTGCATCACCGGCGAGCCCACCAACTGCGAGGTCTGCACCGCCGAGCGCGGCATGTTCAAGCTGGACATGCTGACCACGGGCAAGAGCGCCCACGCCGCGCGCCCCTGGCAGGGCGTGAACGCGGCCTATCTGGCCGCCCGCGACATCCTCAAGGTGGAAGAGCTTTACGAGTCGTTTCCTGAGCGCGACGACCTGCTGGGCCGCACCACGCTGGCGGTGGTCATGGTCAACGGCGGCACGGCCCGCAACGTGGTGCCCAGCGAGGTGCGCTGGGTGATTGACGGCCGCACCATCAACCAGCTCGACAACAGCGAAGCCATCCGGCGCATCAAGGCCGGGGTCAGCCGGCACACCTGCGTGGAGAAAGAAAAGGCCCGCTTCGGCGTGTGGACGCGCAAGGCCACGGACCCCCTGGTGCAGTGCGCCTGCCGGGCCGCCAAGCGCGACAAGGTGAGCGCCTTTGGCGGTGTCTCGGACGGCTGGTGGAACGACAAGGCCCAAGGGCTGATCCTTGGCCCCGGCCTGCCCGAGCAAAGCCACGCGGCGAACGAGTGGATCGAGGAGAAAGAGGTGTTGCGCGGCTACGAGATCTATCGGCAGACCATTGAGCTGTTTCTGTCGTGATGCGTGCGGTTTGTTACGTCAGTCTTCGGTTTCGAGGTTCACACCGGCGGCAGGCAACGCCGGAACAAGAATAGTAGCCGGTAGGTCTCTGTGACTCTGTGGTGAAAAGGAAGTTCAGCGATGTGGCAAGGAAGATTCAGCGGCAAACCCGACAAGCTGATGCTGGAGTTCAGCCAGTCGGTGTCCTTTGACCAGCGCCTCTGGCGCGAGGATATCCGG
>JADLBZ010000076.1 GCA_020847415.1 Planctomycetota bacterium | reverse complement strand
TCGGTGTTCAGGGCCTCCACCGTGGCCAGCGACAACAGCCAGCCCAGCAGGCAGCCAAGCGGCAGGGCAACCACCGTCAGCACCGCCAGCTCGCCCAGCAGGATGTAGCTTATCTCGCCGCGGGTCAGGCCCAGCACGCGCAGGCTGGCCAGTTCGCGGGCGCGCTCTGACAGCGAGATGCGGGCGTTGTTGTAGACGACGCCAAACGCAATCACGGTGCCGAACACGATGTTGAACAGGGTCGAGATGAGCAGGTTCTGCGCCAAGGTTTCGCGCAGGCTCTGCATGGTGGCGCGTTTAACACCGACAGCAGAAACAGCGGGCGTGGCTTTAAGTTGCCGGTAAAGATCGGCCTGCCTGGCCGGGTCCACCAGCAGGTGCACGCCGGAGATGCGGCTGTCCTCGTGCAGCAGGTTGCTCAGGGCATCCATGCGCATGTAGCCGGCCATGCCGATGTAGTCGTCCACCAGGCCGGCAATCACGGCCTCGCGCACGGGCCGCGAGCCCTCCAGCACTTCCAGGGTCACGCGGTCGCCGGGCCCCACGCCCAGGGCGTTGCCCAGGCTGCGGGACAGCACCAGCCCCTCGGCGGGCAGCTTCACGGGTCGCAGCTCGGCATCCAGCACGCGGTTCAGGGTCACGTCGTCGGGCACACCGGTGATGGAGGCCAGCCGCTTGCGGTGGCCCGCCCGCAGGCGCACGCCCACGCTGCGGAAAGGCTCCGCGGCCAGCACGCCGGGTGCCGAACGCAGGTCGTGCAGGCTTTCACGCGGGCGCGGCTCAAAGAACGAGACCGTCACGTCCTGCCGGTACACGTCGTACTCCTGGGTGTTCAGGACGAAGTACACGGAGTCCACGAACGCGCGGCCCCACACCACGATGGCCACGGCCAGCGCAATGGCGCCCACCGACAGCGCGGCCTTGTAGAAGCGGCGCTCAAGCTGCCGCAGGATCATGCGCGAGGGCTGGGCCAGGAACCGCTGCAGGCCCAGGCGTTCCACCAGGGTCGGGCGGTAGGCCGGCGGCGCGGGCGGCCTCATGGCCTCGGCGGGCGGCAGATTCGCGGCACTGCGCACCGAGCCGAACGCCCCCAGCAGGCAGGCCACACCGGTGATGAAGGCCGCGGTTAACGGCTGGCGCGGCTGCAGCACATAGTGCAGGACGGGAAAGTGGTAGAAGTCGGTGTACACGCCGGTCAGCAGGTAGCCCAGCCAGGCCCCAATGCCCGAGCCCACCGCGGCCCCCGCCAGCACCAGCACAATCACGAACAGGGCGTAGTGCCGGCCCACCTGGCTGTTGGAGTACCCGAACGCCTTAAGGGCCGCGATCTGCTCGCGCTGGGTGGCGATCAAGCGCCCCAGCACCACATTCAGCAGAAACGCCGCCACGCCGATGAACACCAGCGGCACCATGGTGCCGAAGGTTTCGAGCTGATTGAACTCGTTCTGCAGGAACCAGTTCGAGACCTGGTCCTTGCGGGCCACCGCACCCGCGCCGCCCCAGGGGGCCAACACGTCATCCAGGCGCCGCACCACTTCGTCGGGCGAGGCGCCGGGGTCCAGGGCCAGCGACACGTCGTTGAAGGCTCCCGCCATGTCAAAAGCGGCCGCCAGCTCGGTCTCGGGCAGCCAGAAGACCCCGAAGCGCTTGTCATCGGGCAGCACCGCGCCCGGCGGCAGCGAGTACACGTACTCGGGCGACAAGCCCACGCCCACCACCACGAACTCGCGGCGGCGGCCGTTCAATACTGCCGCAATTCGCTCTCCCGGCTGCATGTTGTGGGCGATGACGAAGGCCTCGCCGGCCAGCACTTCGCCGGGGCCCTCCGGCAAGCGGCCGCGGCGCAGAAAGACGTCGTTGAGGGCCGGGCGGCCTTGCTCGGGGAGGCCGACCAGGGCGGCCATGGCGGGCTCGGGCAGGCCGGGCACGTCCAGGCTCACGCCCGCCACGATGCGCGTCTGCACCAGCGCGACGCCGGGAATCTCGGCCACCTGATCCGCCACGGAGTCCGGGGCGCGCTTGCAGGCGGCAAACACATCGGCGAAACGGTAGTCGTCGTAGTAGGTGTCGCGGGTGCGGCGCAGCGAGTCCAGGGTGGAAAGCTGCGAGACGTACAGGGCCACGCCCGAGGCCATGACCATTACGATGGCCAGCGCCTGGCCCTTCACGTGCCAGAGGTCGCGCAGCAGCTTGCGGTGCAGGGCGCGCAACGGGTCTCCTACCAGCTCAGGTCGCGGGGCGACATGCGCTTTGCATTGGCGTCAATGCCCGCGATGCGCCCGTCGGCAATGTGAACCACGCGGTCGGCCATGCCGGCAATGGCTGCGTTGTGGGTGATGACCGCCGTGGTGGTGCCCAGCTCTCGGTTCACGCGCTCGATAGCCTCCAGCACCAGCATGCCGGTGGTGATGTCCAGGGCCCCCGTGGGCTCATCGCACAGCAGCACGGCGGGACGCTTGGCAATGGCGCGGGCAATGGCCACGCGCTGCTGCTGGCCGCCGGAAAGCTGGGCGGGGAAGTGGTCCATGCGGTCGGCAAGGCCCACCAGGTCCAGGGCTTCCTCGGGCCGCATGGGAGATTCGGCAATCTCGGTGACCAGCGCCACGTTCTCGCGCGCGGTGAGGCTGGGGATGAGGTTGTAGAACTGGAAGACGAAGCCCACATGGCGGCGGCGGTAGGCAGTCAGCGCGGCTTCGCCGGCGTGCGAAAGCTCGCGGTCGCGGTAGCGCACCTCGCCGGCGCTGGGCACGTCCAGCCCGCCCAGGATGTTCAGCAGGGTGGACTTGCCGCTGCCCGAGGGCCCCAGCAGCACGACAAATTCACCCTCCAGCAGGTCCAGGTCCACGCCGCGCAGGGCGTGCACCTCGACTTCACCCATCGAGTAGACCTTGGTGATGCCGCGCGCCTGGAACACCGTGGCGCGTGCGGCGGCTGCAGGCTGGGCAGCGGGTCCACTCATGCCTGGTCTTTCGCGCGGCGACGAATGGCCGCGGCGTCAATCTCGGCGTCCTTCCACAGGAGGCGTCCTTCCATGCCGCCCGCCACGGTCAGCACTTCGCCGCTGATGTGCCGCGCCGCGGCCGGCGAGGCAAGAAACGCTGCCACGCGGGCAATGTCCGTGGCGCGCCCCAGTTGCCGCACCGCCATGGTGCTGACCACGCGCTCGACCACGCCGGGCTTCTCCAGCGCCTCGCGCGCCATCTCGGTCACCGTCCAGCCGGGCTCGATCATGTTCACCCGGGCAAAGGGGTCCAGGCGCGTGATTTCGTTCTTCAGGGTGCGCACCAGGCCGTAAAGGCCGGCCTTGCCCACCGAGTAATCCACGTGGCCGCGCTCGCCAAAGCGCCCCGCCGTGCTGCCGATAAACACCAGGCTGGCGCCGTGCTGGTCCGGGCGCGGGGTCAGCCGCTTCATGAAGCAGCGGGCGGTCCAGATGCTGCCGAACAGGTTGATGTCCAGGGTGTTGCGCAGGCGCGCCTCGGGCAGCTCGTGCAGGGCCAGGTCCTCAGGCGGCCACTTGCCCGCGTTGGCAATGCACACGTCCACACGGCCAAAGCGCGCCACGGCGGCCGCGAACATGGCCTCCACGGCGGCGGGGTCTGCCACGTCGGCCTGCACGGCAATGGCGCGGTCGCGCCATTCGTGGTGCTCGATGAACTGCTTCAGCCAGTCCAGGTTGCGCCCGGCATGCAGCACCAGGTTGGCGCCTTCGGCGGCGAAAACGCGGGCCATGGCGCGGCCGATGCCGCCGGAGGCCCCGGTGATCAGTACGGTCTTGTCGGTCAGCAGGAGGTCCATGGCTGGACTTATAGCAAAACGGCCGGGCAGCGGTCCCACTACAAGGCGAGCGCGCCATGGCGTATCCTGTAGCAACTTGGGGAGGCCCTTGTTCCGACACGAGTACAGCCTTGAGTCCGAGCTGGCCCGCGCCACGCCCGAGCGCTATCGCCTGGGTGCGGCCCTGGCGCGCCGTGCGCACACCCTGCTCGCCGGTACCGCGCCGGTGCGAAGCGCCGCCGCCGCGCTGCCCCCTGCCGGCTGCCTGCTGCTGGAAGACCCCACGGACACCGAGGCCCTGGACGACGCCCTGGAGCGCGCCGTGGACGCTCTGGCGGCGAACCCGCGCAGCCCGCAGGCCCTGCTGGCCGCGGGTCGCCTGCTGGCGCACTACGGGTTCCTGGAGGACCTGCAGTATCACCCGCGCCCTTTGCGCGACGCCCTGAAGCTGATCCAGCGTGCCCACGAGCTGGCCCCCGATGACCCCGTGGCCGGCGAAGACCTGCTGCTGATTGAACTGCTCCTGCGGCGCGACGAGAACAGCCACGAGGCCCTGGCCGGCCTGCAGAAGTCCGGCCGCCGGCCCTGGCTGCATGCGGCGGGGCGCGGCCTGTGGTTCTGGATGCACGAGAACCTGAAGGTCGCCGAAGAGTGGTTTGGCAAGGCCGTGAGCTGCGCCCCAGACGATGGTCGCCGCGCCCTGGCCCTGCTGTGGCAGGCACGCGCCCTGGAGCGCCTGGGCAGCCATGACCTGGCCGACGCCCGCATGGCCGAGGCGGTGCTGGGCCTGCCTCCCAGCCGCCTGCGGCTGCACTGGTGGTCGCGCCTGAAGTTTGCCCGTAAGCGTTATGACGAGGCCTGGGAGCTGAACCGCCGCGCGTTGACGTTTGGGCTGTTCGAGGCAGCACAGCGCTGGCGCCAGGAGCTGCTGGTTTTTTTCCGACGGCTCAGCTTTGTGCCGCGCGGCCCCTTCAGCCTGCCTGAAGAAGCCAAGGCCGGCCTGGACGGGCCGTTCCGGTTTGCAGGCTCAGACTTCGTGCACACCGGCGATACCGACAGCGGCCGTGACGACGACGACGAGTTCGTGCCCGCCTTCCGGGTGAACCTTTTCCTCAGCGGCGAGCACCTGCCCGTGGTCAGCGAGATTGCCGACCCCGGCGCCAGCTTTGAGGGGCGGGCCAAACTCAGCGTGCGGGTCCTGGACCCGCGCACCCTGGAGAAGCGCCCCCTGCCCCCCGGCGAGCGTTTCAAGCCCGGCCAGTACGTGATGATGGACGAGCGCGCCGGCACGGTCTTTCACGTGCTGCTGATGAAGCGCCAGAACCTGCACAACCCGTACCTGGACCTGCCGGAGGACCTGCGTAACGCCTTTGACCTGGACCGCGCCGCCATCCAGCGTTTCGAGAACGCCCCCTGGGACGTGCGCCTGATGCTGGCCGACCACGGGTTTGACCCTCTGCTGGGTGCGTTGGCCGCGGCCAAGCTGTGCGATGCCTTCCTGCGCTTTGCGGGCGGCATCGGCATTGACCTGGAGACCGGCATGGCGGTGAAGGGGGGCGACTGGCGCAACGAGAGCCCCCAGAGCTTTGACATCCGCCGCCACGCCGTGGTGCGCGTGCAGCAGACGGCGCCGGGCCGCCACTGGCTGCGCAGCTTCGGCCTGTGCAAATTCCTGCGCCCCGAGCTGGAACTGTGCGAGCTGCCCCAGCCGCTGGTTGAGGGCGCGCGCTCGATCCTGTTTGAGGCCGCCCAGGAGGCCGCCCTGGGTGCTTTGTTCCGCGAGGGCGACCAGGCGGGATCACGGCAGCACCCCTTGGCGTTAAGAAACAGCCGGCGCAGCGTGGAAGGGGCTTCCACCCGTGCCGCGCTGGAGCTGGTGGACACCGTGGGCCGCGAGGGCGATACTCCGGGCGCCGTGCGCGGCATCCAGGCACTGATGCACATCCTGAAGTAGCAGGAAGGTCGGGCATGCTGAGCAGCGAAGAAGATCCGGTACGGGCGCGCATCATTGAGTCCGAACTTGCCCTGGAGGCGGTTGCGGGCTTCCTCGAACTGGATGCTGGCAACCTGCTGGCGGGCGTGCGCAGCCAGGCTGAGGCCTTCATTGCCAACTCGCCCAGCCTGTGGGGTTACGAGCGCGACACCGAGCGGCTGTTCATGACGCTGGATATTGCCGTCTCGGCCATCCAGGCCGATCCCACCTTCGGCGGCGGCTATGCCTTGGCCGCCAACTGCATCTACCGGCTGGGCACCCGCGACGTGGACATCTTTGATTCCAGGGCGCTGGTGGCGGCACTGCCCTGGGCCAACCGCGCGATCATGGCGGACCCGGACAACCCGGAGGGCTGGGAAGTCTACCTGCAGTTGCATTGCTACAAGGGGGACTTCAAGACCGCCGAGCAGATCCTGGGGCGCATCTACCAGCGCTTCGGCGACAGCGACCTCTACGCGCGCTGCGCGTTTCTGTTTTTCCGGCTCCAGGGCGATGTCGCCCAGGCCATCAACTATGGCGCGCTGGCCTGGCAGACCGAGTGGGACAACTCGCGACTGTTGCACACGCTGTTTGCCCTGGGGCAGCTTTATCGCGACACGCAGCAGTGGCAGAAGGCCGCCGACTGCTACCGGGTGATCACCGAGAAAGACCACGAAAACGCCTGGGCGTACCACTACATGGCTCGCTGCGCGCAGGCGGCCGGTGACCCCCAGGCCGCCGCGGACCTGAACCGCCGCGCCATTGAGCTGGGCAACCTGCACGAGTTTCGCGAGTTCCAGGAGGAGTTGCGCCGCGCCTCGGGCCGCTTCCGCATGGGTGCCGGGCGCATCACCAACGTGCCGCCCACGCGCACCGGCAACACGTCGCGGCTGACCCGCCCCGGCGGCGCCCCGCCAGACAAGACCGCCAGCGGCCGGGTGATGCCCGCGCCCCCGCCCGTGGGGGGGGGCAAGCTTATGCCCACGCCGCCGCCCGTGAGGGTGCCGACGCCGGTGAAGCCGCCGCCGCGCGTGCCCACGCCGGTGAAGCCGCCGCCCGCAATCACCAAGGCTCCGCCTGCGGTGAAGGGGCCGCTGCCGCCGCGCATGACACCACCGCCGGCCAGGCCTGCCCCCGCGCCGCCGCGCATGACACCGCCGCCCCCGCCCCGCCGCGACCCGCCTAAGTAGCGCGAGGTACGGCAACGTCAGTGCGGCTGACCAGTGGAGAGACAAGGGTCGAGCGAACAGGCTCTCAGTGCGCGGCTGTGCCGGGCACTCAAACGACCGCTTCACCGCCCTGCCAAGGGGTGCGTCACGATTGAATCAGGGGTGGCTCCGTCCATCGCGTGCAGTTGTTTCCGCGACAGCGAGTGACAGAAGCCCGGAGGGCGCGTGTCGCCTGCGCCCGTCGCGGCCGCCCCGTGCGGCCGGGCAGGGTGTTGAAAAGGACTATTTCAACACCCTGCGAGGCGCCGGGATCAGGCTTCGCCGGGGGCGTCGTCACCGCCCGCCGTAACGTTGGCTTCCGCTTCCTTGGCGGCGGCTTCTTCCGCCGTGCGCTCGGCCTTGATAGCCACCACGCGCTCCGTGGCTGCCTGGCGAGCAGCCTCATCCTGCTTCAGCTTGCCCTCTTCCAGGGCCTCGCGGGCCTTGGCCGGGTTGTAGGTGTTCTTGCAGTCCGGGTAGCCCGTGCAGCCGATGAAGGGCCGCCCCCGGAAGAACCGCACCTGCATGGGCTTGCCGCACAGGTCGCAGGCAATGCCCGCAAACTCAGCCTCGGTCTCCAGTTGCTTGACGGACTTCTCGCTGTCCAGGCTCTTGGTGCCGCGGCAGGCCGGGAAGGTGCTGCAGCCCAGGAAGGGCCCCCGGCGGCTCATGCGTACCACCATCTCCTTGGCGCACAGGGGGCACTCCAGGTCTTCCTTCTTCACCTTCAGGATGCGCCCGTGCTTGTCCAGCGGGATGGTGCCCTTGCATTCCGGGAAGCGCCCGCAGCCAAAGAACTTGCCGAAGCGGCTGTAGCGCTCGACCATCTCGGAGTTGCAGATGGGGCAGGGCACCGGGGCGCCCTTGTCGTCCACCGCCGGGCGGCCCTTGATCTTCTCGATCTTCTGCTCGGCCTCGGCCAGCTCTTCCTCAAAGATGGCGTAGAAGTTGCGCAGGACCTCAATCCAGTCCAGCTCGCCTTCTTCAATCTTGTCGAGCTGGGCCTCCATGCGGCTGGTGAAGTCCGTCTGCACGATGCGGTTGAAGTTGTTCACCAGCAGGTCGTTCACCATCATGCCCAGGTCGGTGGCAAAGAAGCGGCGCTTCTCGTTCAGCACGTAGTTGCGGTCGCTGAGCGTGCCGATGATGGCGGCGTAAGTGCTGGGCCGGCCGATGCCTTCCTTCTCCAGCGTCTTGACCAGGCTGGCTTCCGTGTAGCGCGGCGGCGGCTGGGTGAAGTGCTGGTCCGGCTGAACGCGGTGGGCCGAGAGCGGCTGACTGACCGCCAGCTCGGGCAGCATCTGCTCGTCGCCCTCCAGGCGCAGGCCGCTGACGCGGGTGTGGCCGTCGAAGATCAGCCGCTTGCCCGAGGTGCGGAAGACGCAGTCGCCGGCGGCCACCTCGACAGTGGTCACGGCGTAGACCGCCGGGTTCATCTGGCAGGCGACAAAGCGCTCCCAGATCAGCGTGTAGAGGCGAAGCTGATCGCGGTCGAGGAAGCGGGCCACGCTGTCGGGCGTGCGTGCCACGCTGGTGGGGCGGATGGCCTCGTGGGCCGCCTGGGCCTTGCTGCTGGTCTTGTAGAACACGCCCTTCTCGGGCAGGTAGGCGGCCCCGAACTCGCGCTCAATCATCTCGCGCGCGTCATTCACGGCAAAGTCCGAGATGTGCACGCTGTCCGTGCGCATGTAGGTGATCAGGCCGGTCGGGCCTTCCTCGCCGATATCCACGCCTTCATACAGCCGCTGGGCGATCTGCATGGTCTTGCGCGCCGAGTAGCCCAGGCGCGTGCTGGCGGCCTGCTGCAGCGTGCTGGTGATGAAGGGCGGGCGGGGCCGGTCGCGGCGTTCCTTGTTTTCGACGTTGCTGACGGCAAAGGGCTTGCCGGCCACGTTGGCCAGCACGGCGTCCACGGAGACGCGATGGGGCAGCTCGACCTTCTGGCCGCGGAAAAGCTTCAGGTCGGCGTGGAAGACGCCCTCGGGCAGGCGCGGACGCGCGGCCTTCTCGCGGGCTTCCTCGGGGCTGACGTCGCTTTCTTCGCGGGTCTCCGGTGCGGCCTCGGTGGTGTCGGCTGCTTCGTCGGCCGCGCCGTGATACGCGGACAGAAACTGTTCAAGCTGCGCTTGGGCGGCTGGTCCCAGGCTGCTGAGCCCCAGGAAGGCCGTGATGGTCCAGTACTCCTGCGGCATGAAGGCGCGAATCTCGCGTTCGCGCTCGACAATCAGCTTCAGCGCAACGCTCTGCACACGCCCGGCGGAGAGGCCTCGGAACACTTTCTTCCAGAGCAGGGGGCTGATCTTGTAGCCCACCAGACGGTCCAGCATGCGGCGCGCCTGCTGGGCGTTCACCAGGTTGGTGTCAATGTCGCGCGGGTTCTTGAAGGCGTGCTCAATGGCCTTCTTGGTGATTTCGTTGAAGGTCACGCGCCGGGCGCGCTCCTGGGGCAGTTCCAGCGCCTCTTTGAGGTGCCAGGCAATCGCCTCGCCCTCGCGGTCCGGGTCAGGCGCCAGGTAGATCATCTTGGCCTTGGCGGCTGCAGAGCGCAGGTCTTTCAGCACGTCCTTCTTGCCGCGGATGGTCAGGTACTGCGGCTCGAAGTTCTTCTCGACATCAATGCCCAGCTTGCTCTTGGGCAGGTCGCGCACGTGGCCGACAGAAGCCTTGACCACATAGCCAGTCCCCAGATAGCGGTTGATGGTCTTGGCCTTGGCGGGCGACTCGACAATCACCAGCGGGCGACCGCCGGGGGCACGGCCTGATACAGCCTTGCCGGACGCCTTGCGGCCCTTGGCCTTGGCTTTGCGCGCCGGGGCCTTCTTGACTGTTGTTTCGCCGGCCTGCTCCGCGGCTCCTTCGGCAACCTTGACGGCGGCCTTCTTGGCCGCCTTGCGGGGGGCCTTCTTGGCTGGTTTCTCGGCCGGTGCCGGTTCTGCCGGGTCGCTCATGGGGGCGGAAGGATAATCAGCGTTTCGGCGGCCTGTCAAACCGGCGGCCCGCGCCCGCACGCCACGCCCGCCTGCCGGAGGCTCTAGGGCGCGGGTTTGCGGCGGTCAAAAAACGCCTTCAGCACCAGCGAGGCCGCCACCGCGTGCACGCGGTCCTTGCGCTCGCTTGGTGTCAGGCCGCCCTCAATCAGCAGGCCCTCGGCCTCCCAGCTGGAGAGCCGTTCGTCCTCCAGTTCGGCGGGCAGGCCGGTATGGCCGGCAAGCCGCTGCGCAAAGGCCCGGCAGGCGACGGCCGCGGGTCCCTCGCTGCCGTTCATGTTGACGGGTAGGCCCACCACGAAGCCGATGGCCCCCTGTTCGCGCGCCAGCTTGCTCAGGGCATTCAGGAGGGCGGGCTCGGGCTTGGCACCCAGGGTCTTCACGGGCATGGGCAGCCCCGTGGAAACCTCGCCCACGGCAACGCCCACATAGCGGGTGCCGAAATCCACGCCGATCCAGACCTCAGGCATGGGGCTTTTCCCCGGCGCGGCGCGCCACCTCGCGCACCAGTTGCCCGTGGCCGCGCTTGAGCACCAGCACCTTGTCGCCCTGGCGCACGACCAGCAGGCCCGATTCGCCCACCACGGCCACCGTGGCCGGCTCGCCCATGGCGTAGTTGCCCTCGCCCCCGGCCGACAGCGCCTGCGCGGGCGGAACGCCCAAAGCCTCCAGCCGCGTCACCAGCGCATCCCAGGTGCCGATGTCGTCAAACTCGGCCTGCAGCTCGCATACCCGCAGGGAGGCCACCTTCTCGATCAGCCCATAGTCAATGCTGACGGGATCGAGGGCCGCGTAGTCTTCCGCCACGGGTGCGGCTGTGCGCACCAGCCGCAGACGCGCGCTGTGCTGAGGCAGGTGGCGGGCAAGCTCGCGGTCAAAGGCCGGCAGCGAAAACAGGAAGCAGCCGATGTTCCACAGGAAGCCGGCATTCCAGTATTCCTGGGCCTGCGCGGCCCCGGGCTTCTCGCGGAAGCGCGCCACCAGGCGAACGCCGGGCGCGACCGGGACACCGGGTTCGATGTAGCCAAAGGCCGTCTCAGGCCGCGGGGCGCGCACGCCAAACACATGAATGGCCTCGGCAAACCCCGGCGCGCCGCGGGCGTGCTCTACCGCGGCGGTCAGGGCCTGGGCCGGCTGCAGCAACGTGTCCGCGGGCAGCACCAGCACGTCGGCTTGCGGGTCGCGGCGGGCCACCGCCCCGCAGCCCAGGGCTATGGCGGCGGCGGTGTCGCGGCGGGCGGGCTCCACACACAGGTTGGCGGTCGGCAGGGCAGGCAGCGCGCGTGTTACCAGCGATTGCTGGGCGGCGCCGGTCACCACCAGCACGCGGCCGGCATCGGTGCAGGCGCAGGCGCGCTGCCAAGCCAGTTCCAGCAGGGTGTGGCGGCCGTCGGCCCGCAACAGGTACTTGGGGTGATCGTCGCCCGAAAGCGGCCAGAACCGCGAAGAGGCCCCGCCCGCCAGGATGATCGCGTACAGCGCCATGGCCCCCGCCCCGAAAAGCACTGCTACAGCGACGCCAGAACGGCCTCGGCCATTTCCTTCGTGCTGACCAGCTTCTCGCCGGGCAGCTTGCGCGCGATGTCGGCAGTGCGATAGCCCTTCTTCAGCGCCGCCTCGACGGCGTCGTCCACGGCCTTGCCAATGTCGGGCCGCCGCGCACCGTACGTGAACATCATCCCCGCCGTCAGGATCATGGCCAGCGGGTTGGCCTTGCCCTTGCCTGCAATGTCCGGGGCGCTGCCGTGCACGGGCTCAAACAGCGGCACGCCCGTGCCCAGGCTGGCCGAGGGCAACATGCCCAGGCTGCCGGTGAGTTCAGCACCCAGGTCCGAGAGAATGTCGCCGAACATGTTCTCCGCCACGATCACGTCAAACTGGCGCGGGTTGGCCACGATCTGCATGGCGCAGTTGTCCACGAAGATGTGCTTGAGCTCGATGTCGGCAAAATGCTGGTCGTGCAGCTTCTGCATGGTCTCGCGCCAGAGCTGCATGCTCTCCAGGGCGTTGGCCTTGTCGGCACTCATCACCTTGCGGCGGCGCAGGCGGGCCATTTCAAAGGCGATCTTGCCGATGCGCTCGACCTCCCAGGCGTGGTAGCGCAGGGTGTTGATGCCAAAGCGTCCCTTGGCGTCCTCGCCGTAGCCGCGGGGCTCGGCAAAGTAAAGGCCGCCCACCAGCTCGCGGATAATCAGGAAGTCCACGCCCTCAATCAGTTCTCGGCGCAGGGGGCTGGCGTCCAGCAGCGCAGGCACGGGTTTAACGGGCCGCAGGTTGGCAAACAGGTCAAAGGTCTTGCGCAGGATCAGCTTGGCGCGCTCCGGGCGCTCGGCGGGCGGCGCGTTGTCCCAGCGCGGGTCGCCAAAGGGCCCGCACAGGATGGCGTGGCTTTGCTGGCACAGCTTCAGGGTGTGGTCGGGCAGGGGCGGCAGGCCCTGGTCCACCGCGGCCGCGGCAGCCGGGGCGCTGTCGTAGGTCAGGGGCAGCTTGAACTTCGCGGCGGCAGCCTTCATGACCGCCACGGCGCCGTCCGTGATCTCGGGGCCGATGCCGTCGCCGGGGATGACCGCTACCTTGAACTCGCTCATGGTGCACCTGTCCGTGGTTTCAGCTGCGCAGGCTGCCAGTGTTGCATCCACATTGAAATTGGGGGTGCCGGTTCCGTCCCGCTTCCGCACAAGGCCGCGACGGGCGCTCGCGACACGCGCCCTCCGGGCTTCTGTCGCTCGCTGTCGCGGACAAGACCGCAAGCGTGGATGGAGCCACCCCCGAATTCAATCGTGATTCACCACCACGGCGCCCGGGCAAGCCGCGGCGACATTACCCAACGCCGCCGGCATCGGCAATGTCGGGAAGGCGCGGCCCGCCGGCGCAGTTACAATGGTTGGCCATGCTGAACCTGCTGGGCATCCTGCTTTCGCTGGTGATTGCCGAGTCCACGCGCGGCCAGGGCATCTTTGTGGGCTGGCAGAGCCCGGTAGCGGCGGTGATTGCCGTTGCCATTGTCCTTTTCCTCTATAATGCGGTCGCCGCCAACGTGGTCGGGCGCCTGCAGCTGCTTTCCCTGCACGCGCGCGCCGCTGCCGCCCAGGGCATGGCCGAGGCACCCGAGATTGATCGCGTTTCCCTGGCCGAGCGCGAGTACTTCGCGCGGCGCTTGCCGGCGTTTCGCCTGGCCGCCGACAGCGTCATCCTGGTCCTGTTTTACGTGCTCTGCTCGTTCTTCGGCTGGCCGGACTACGTGGCCCAATACTGGCACGTTCCCCAGCACCTGGACCTGCTGCCCAACCTGCTGCCCTATCTGGGCATGCTGGCGGCAAGCTGGGTAGGGCAGTTCCGGCTGGAGCACGAACTGCGCGGCCCGAGCTGGCGGCCGGGGGCCTTTGTGGCCTTCCACACCCGCGCCAACCTGATGACCCTGGCACCCATCCTGATTATCAACGCCCTGTACTGGGCACTGCTGACCTGGGTGCCCCTGGCCGGCGAGCTGCGCGAGGCCTTTGCCTACCTGGACTTTGCCCTGCAACTGCTGCTGGTTCTGGTGGTGTCCGTCTTCCTGCCGCCCCTGGTGCGGCTGGTCATTCCCAGCGAGCCCTTGCCGCCCGGCCCCCTGCGCGACCGGCTGGAGGCCTTTGCCCGCGCGCGCGGCATTCGTGTCGGGCGACTGCTGGTGTGGCGCACCAACTCGCGTTTCTTTGCCACCGCCTTTGTGATCGGCCTGGTGGGGCCGTTACGCTACGTGTTCTTCACGGACGCCATCCTGCGCCGCCTCAGTGCCGACGAACTCGAGGCGGTACTGGCCCACGAGCTGGGCCACGCGCATCACCGGCACCTGTGGTGGTTGCTGGTCTTCCTGCTTTCGTTCTCGGTGCTGCTGCTGGCCGTGGACGAGCTGGTGCGCATGACCGGCAGCATCGAGTCCCAGTTCGCGGGCGTGGCCCTGGCCCTGGCCTATGGCTACTTCGCGTTCGGCTACCTGAGCCGCCGCTTCGAGCGCCAGGCCGACGCCTTTGCCGCCCGCCACACCAGCCCCGAGCTGATCAGCAGCGTGCTGCTGCGCATCGGGGCCGGCAACCCCGCCGCCATGCGCAAGACCGGGTGGCGGCACTTTTCCATTTCGCAGCGCGTGCGCGAGCTGGCCCTGCTGAGGCACCACCCCGAGGTGCAGGCCCGCTTTGACGGCGAACGCCGCAAGGCCATGGGGCTGGTGGCAGCGGTAACCCTGCTGGCGGCCCTGCTGCTGGCACAGCCGGTGCGCAAGGACGTTGTCTCGGGGCTGGCTACCCTGAGCTTGGCCCGCTTCGACCGCGCCCGCGTGGCCGGCGACACGGCCGGCATGAACGAGTTGCGCCAGCGCACACTGGACCGCATTGATGCCATGGGCCGCCTGGACGACGACTACAACCGCATGGCGCGTTGGTATGAGGGCGTGGTTCAGGGCCTTTCCGGGGAGCAAACGCCGGCCCTGGACCAGCTTGCCGCCGAGGTGCGACGCAAGCGCGATGAGACCCAGGACAGCCGCGAGCGCCAGACCTGCGACCGCTGGCTGGCGCTGGTGGAAGCAACCGAAGTGTCCATGAAGCGCGCGAGGGAGAAGGGCGTGCCCTTTGACGACGAACTGGACGCGGAACTCGCCCGCCGCGGCCTGAAGTAGCAGGCGCCGCCGGGCGACTCTCGGCTCCGGCCTCTCGACGCCTGGCACTGCACCGGACTCCTCGAGCTGGCAGGCCGTTGAGAAAGTCGCCGTTGGCGCCTTCCTCAACGGAAAGCAACTGCCCGGCTCGCGGCGTGAAGCCGCTCGCCGGCCGGCCCGTGCAGCCGCGCGGGCCGGGCAGGGTGTTGAAACGGACCATTTCAACACCCTGCTAGACGCCCGAGGGACGCACGGCCGGGACGGCCGTGTCGCGTGCTTCTTTCGGCTGCCCCCTCCGTGGAGGTACCTACTTCTTCTCGGTCTTGGCGCGGTAGCTTTCCCACCAGCGCTTCAGTTCGCTGCGCAGGCGAGATTTCTCGGGCCGCCGCATGGCGTTGTAGGCAGCCACCGCCTCAGAGTAACCCTCGCCGGCCAGGGGCACGTCGTCGCCGCGCCACCAGCGCAGCCGCATTACGGCTGCCGCCGCTGTTGAGGGCTCGTCGTTGCCCATTTCTTCCACCATGTGGTCGCCGCAGCGGGCACCCGTGAACCTGGCGCCGTTGATCTCGAAGACCTGCTGCTCCATCTCTTTCAGCCGGGCGCGGATGCGGCCCACCGCCTTGGTGCGGTCGGCGTAGTTCTGGTCCGACGAGTAGCTGAACTGGGTGGCCGGAGAGTCTACCCAGACAAGGTGAAACACCGCCCGCGCGGTGTCGCGCCGGCGGGACTGCTGGGCCTTCACGGCGGCGTCCGGCTGGGCGCCGTCGGGACGGGCATCGTCTTCGCCCTGCATCTGGTCGGCGAGCCGGCCCAGCAGGGTCAGGAAGCCCGCCGAGCCGAAGCAGCGATCCACCAGCACCAGCAGGCGCATGCAGCGCCCGGGGTTATCCGAGCTTGCGTCACACAGGTGGGCCACGCTCTCCGCCGAAGTGGTGAGCTGCTGCAGGGCCGAGCGGCGCTTGTCTTTCAAGTGCGTGTCACAGGCGGCGCTGATGACTTCCACGGGCGCGTCCAGCATGGCGTCCAGGGCCGCCAGCCGCACGTCCTCGGTCTCGCTTTCCAGGGCAATCACGGCTGCCGCCATCGCATGCTGGTTGCGTGTGGCTCCCACGGCTGCCAGCACCACCAGCGCCTCGTTGCACCCGCTGCGCAGGACTTCGGC
Organism: Planctomycetota bacterium; assembly: GCA_020847415.1. Lineage (GTDB taxonomy): Bacteria > Planctomycetota > UBA8742 > UBA2392 > UBA2392 > JADLBZ01. Next base: position 3,726 of record JADLBZ010000076.1, on the reverse strand, counting down.
GCCAAGCTGGGCAGCGCGCTCGGCATCGAGCAGCTCCAGCTCGGTGCGGGCGCGGTCGCGCAGGGCGGGGTCTCCGGACTGCAGGCCGTCCAGGATGGCCGGCACCGACAGGGCGGTGGGGGGTGCGTCGTCCGGCTCCTGCGCCCACGGAGCGGAACCGGGCCAAGCGACCACCAGAAGCAGCAGGATGGCAACCGTGCGTTTCATGCCCCATAGTTGGACAGGCGCGCGCACCGGCGGCCAGTGCTACACTCTCGCAAGTCCCCTGTCTGCCCGCACGGCTGCAGCCGCGCAGGGCAAGACCCCTAGGGTTTGTACAATGGCAAGCAAACTTGTTCCTGCCTTTGTTCTTGCGGGCCTGGCCCTGGGCACCGGCGTGGCCATCTGGTGGGTGACGCAGCGCCCTGCTGAGCCAATCCAGCAGGTGCAGACCGAGGACTACAACCCGACGAAGTTCTTCGCCATGTTTGATGCCGACGGCGACAAGCAGGTGTCGCGCGACGAGTTCCGCGCCCGCTACGAATCTGCCGACCAGCCCATGCGCTTCACGGACCTCGCCGGCACGCCGCTGGACACCGCCATGGCCTTTGACCTGTGGGACAAGGACAACAACGGCGTCATTGATGACGTGGACTTCGGCCAGCACATTGACCGCAGCTGGGAGAAGTTCCGGGACGCCACGGCTGCCTCGGGCCTGACACCCAAGGAGTATGCCGGTCGCTGGCTGGCCCTGAATGGCGGGCAGCTGCTGGTGCACGACCGCGAGGTGGGGGCCCGCAACCGCGGCGAACTGCCCTTTGGCGGCGCCTATTTCGACCAGAAGTACCTGCAGGGCGCCTGGTCGCGCGTCACCGACGCCCGGGGCAGCCACGAGGGCTTTCTGCTGGATGAGGGCGAGAAGCACTGGCTGCTGATGACCCAGGGCACCCTGCGGGTCTTCAGCAAGGGTGCCGTCAGCGTGCTGGCCCTGCCGGATGCACCCCAGAACCAGTACGCGCGCGAGATAGGCAAGACCCTGTTTGAGGACACCGCGGGCAACCTGGCCCTGGCGCGGCGCTGCCGCGACTGGGGCATGCGCCGCGAAGCCGAGATGCTGTACGGGCGCGTGCTCGTGTTTGAGCGCGACCAGGCCGAGGCCCTGGAGTTCATGGGCCTGCGCCTGCAGGGCAACGAGTACGTCAAGCGCGAGAGTTGACCCCGCCATGGACCCGGTCACTGTCACCGAGCTTTCCAACCGCATCAAACGCCACCTGGAGCCCGCCTTCGCGCAAGTCGCCGTGACCGGCGAGATCAGCAACTTCCGGGGCGCCCACCACTCGGGCCATGTCTACTGCAACCTCAAGGACGAAGGCGCGCAGCTTCGGCTGATCATCTGGCGCGCCACCCTGCAACGCCTGAAGTTTGAACTGCACGACGGCCTTGAGGTCGTCATCACCGGAAAGCTGGATGTCTACGCCCGCCGCGGCGAGTACAGCCTGGTGGCCAACACCCTGCAGCCCAAAGGGCTGGGCGGCCTGCAGCTTGCCTTCCAGCAGATGTACGAGCGGCTGGAGCGCGAGGGCCTGTTTGAGCCGGACCACAAGGTGCCGCTGCCGGCCTGCCCGCTGCGCATTGCCGTGGTGACCAGCCCCACGGGGGCGGCGATCCGCGACATCATCACGACCGCGCGGCGGCGCAACCCGCTGGTGGAGATCCTGGTCTGGCCCGCCAAGGTGCAGGGCGAAGGCGCCGCCCAGGAGATTGCCCGGGCCATTACCCGCCTCAATGCGCTGAACGACCGCCTGCACCTGGACGCCATGATCGTGGGGCGCGGCGGCGGCAGCCTGGAAGACCTGTGGGCCTTCAACGAAGAGCCCGTTGCCCGAGCCATCTACGCCAGCGAGATCCCGGTGGTCTCGGCCGTGGGTCACGAGGTGGACACCACCATTGCAGACCTGGTGGCTGACCTGCGCGCCGCCACGCCTACCGCCGCCGCCGAGATCCTGGTGCCTGAGCTGGCGGGCATGTTTGAGCACGCCGACGAGCTGCGCCTGCGCCTGGGCCGCGCCCTTCGCCATGGCCTGGACCTGTGGCGCGAGCGGCTGGGCAACCTGCGGGCGCGCCTGGGGGCACTGGGCCCGGTGGCACAGGTGCGCCGCGAGCAGCAGCGCCTTGATTACCTGTGGGAGGGCCTGCAGAGCGGCATGAAGCACCGCCTGGCTGCGGCCCGCGACCGCTTGCAGGGCGCCGCCGGCCGCCTGGAAGCCTTGAGCCCGCTCGCTGTGCTGCGGCGCGGCTACAGCATCACGCGGGATGCCGCCGGCCGCGTGCTGCACGACGCAAACGAGGCGCCGCCCGGCAGCGTGCTGGTCACGCGCCTGGCTGAGGGCGAGTTGCGCAGCCGCGTGGAGTGAACCATGGCCGAGACGGCGAACTTTGCGCGTTTGTTTGACTACGACAACTGGGCCAACGCCGCCCACCTGGACAGCCTGCGCAAGGCGGGCAGCCCGCCTGCTTCGGCCCTGAAGGCCTTTGCGCATGTGGTGGCAACCCGGCGCATCTGGCTGAAGCGGCTGGACGCGCGCTACGCCACGGACCTGAAGTTCTACCCGGCGCTGGATGTGGCCGGCTGTGCGGCGCTGATGGCCGAGGAACAGGCCCTGTGGAAAGAGCTGCTGGCCGGGCTCGACGACCAGGCACTGGACGCAACGCGCAGCTTCAAGGACAGCCTGGGCAACCCCTACACCATGCGCGTGCGAGACATGCTGATGCACGTGCTGCTGCACTCGGCCCACCACCGGGGCCAGGTGGCCCTTGAGCTGCGGCAGGCGGGCTTCACGCCCGCGGACGCCGACTTGTACATCTCGCCCATGGCGCGCCCGGCCTGAGCACGCCCGCCCCGGTAGCCGGTGGCACTACGGCTGTGCGGCGCGGGCGCGGAAATGATAACTGGCGGCGATTGCGGCGGGGTGGCAGCGAGGCTTGGCAGAGGGTTTGGGAACGCCGGTCTCCTGACCGGCACGTTGTGCGGGGCCGGGTGTTTCGCGCGGGGCCTCAGCGCACAGGCTCCTCGGGCGGGACGCCCGAGGTACGCCCGAGGGACGCCCGAGGGACGCACGGACGGGACGTCCGTGTCACGCGCAGCCGCCAATCAGGAGATTGGCGTGCCCGGGCTGCGCCCGGCTGCCCAGCAGGCGCCCAAACCGGGGACACGGGGCCGGTGCTACGTCGGGGGCAGGTTGTTGCGTCGCGGCAGGTCGCTTCGCGCGGCATAGCTAAATCCCGCTCCCCGCACTGTTGGCTGGCCGCAGCCCGCCGCCACAAAGCGCGGCGAGCTTGGAGCATGGGAACCGCCTGGGCCCGCTACAAGATGCACGTCAGCAAACGATGCCAATGGCTACCGATCCGGCCCTATCTTCACGGATGGAGCTGCGACCCGCAGTCGTCGTAGCATCTCCGGCCAGTCATCGGGCAGAGCAGAACCCAACAGGGAAAGTTCACGCAGGCCTTCTGTTTTGATTACCACGCCAAGGCTCTCTTCCGACAGCTTGGACATACTAATGTTGATTTGCCCCACGCGCATCAATCGAAAAGCGTCGCACTCAGCCGCGGTCAGGTTCTTTCCGGCTACTGAAAGCACATCCAACTCAAGCCCGGTGCATGCGGACAGCGCGTCACCGAGAGAGTCGCAATACAGCAACGAAAGGCGCTTCAGGGCCTTCAGCGACTTCAGCACTGCCCACTCCG
>JADLBZ010000075.1 GCA_020847415.1 Planctomycetota bacterium | reverse complement strand
GGTTGACCGCTGCTGCGGCTGTTCGGAGACTGGTTGCGTGCGGGGGTGGCGGAATGGCAGACGCGCTGGACTTAGGATCCAGTGGGGCAACCCGTGCGGGTTCGAGTCCCGCCCTCCGCACCACTAATCCGGCAGCACCTCGCGCAGATAGCGCAGCAGGTTGCCGCTGAACACGGCCTCGATGCCGGTCTCGGCCAGGCCGCGCTGCCCCAGTGCGCGGCGCAGGTTGTCCAGCTCGCCCGGGTGGTGCAGGTCGCTGCAGGCGTCTTCAAAGCCGTCAAAGTCGCCGCCCAGCACCACGTGCTCGCGCCCGCAAACATCAATGGCATGCACGATGTGGTCCGCCACATGCCGGCTGCCGGCCTCGGGAAGTTTGCCGTCGGCGTCTGCGGGCACCAGGTGGCCGGGATAGAAATCCAGGCCCACCACCCCGCCGCGCTGAGCCACGGCGCGCATCATGGCGTCGTCGGCGTTTCGGGTCAGGGGCACCAGCGCCCGGCAGCCCGTGTGGGTAATGATCGGCGGGCGACGCACCAGAGACATCACGTCGTCAAAGGCCGGCTGCGGCAAGTGGGCGCAGTCCACCGCCACGCCCAGTGCCTCCATGCGCGCGACCAGCTCGCGGCCGAACTCGCTGAGGCCCTTTCGCGGCTCGGGCACGCCACATCCATCGGCCACCTCGTTGGCATGGTTGTGGGTCAGGCCGATGCCGCGCACTCCCAGCGCAAAGAACTCGTCCAGGAGTGACAGATTTCCGCGCAGCGGGCCGGCGCCTTCCAGCCACGGGATCAACGCCACGGGCCCCCCCGGCACAGGCGGCAGGCTGTCGCGCCGGCCGCAAAGGGCAAAGCTCTTCGGGTGGCAGGCGCAGGCATCGTGGATGCAGGCCAGGATGCGCCGCGCGAACGCCTCGGCCGGCTCGCCGCTGAAGCTGCGCGGCGTGAACACCGAGCACGCCTGCAGCACCTGCCCGGCCTGGCGCATGCGGGGCAGGTTCACGTGCAGGCCCCCGTGCTCGGCCAGGGGGTCAAGCTGCTCCAGGGCAACGCGATAAAACGTGTCGGCGTGGGCGTCGGCGTAGGCCATGGGATCTCCCGCGCCAGTATCGGCAGGCGGGCTTCGTTTCTTCAGCGGGGCCGGGTGGTACGCCGCGCGAACATGGGTACAATCCCCAGCCATGTTGCGATGGCTGCTGCTGGTTGCGCTGCTTACTCCGTTGGCTGCCCAGGACTACGAACTGGCAGCCGAGGCCGGCGTGGAGTGCGCGGGCGCCACGGGCGGCCTGCTGGTGGCGCCGCCTTACACGCCGGTCCGGGTCACCATCCGGCGCCACGACACCCGCGCCTTCAGCGGCCGCCTGGTCGTGAACCTGGTGAACTATCACGGCAGGAGCCCCTTTGGCGACGACAACGAGAGCATCGAGCTGGTCGAGGAAGTCTCGCTGGCCGATGGCGACATCGAGGCCGATGTCGTGTTCGACATGCCGGTCGGCACGTCCCTTCTGAACGGCTTCATCAGCCTGGAGCGCCAGGCCCAGGGCGGCGTCTGGGAGACCCTGTCATCTGTGCAGTTCTCGGCCGGGGTACGCAACAGCGCCCGCTCGGTGGTGGGCTTCATCAGCAACGCGCGGCTTTCGGCGGCACAGCCGTGGCTGTTCTACGACATGGTGGAGATTGCGCCGGGGCGCCTTCCGGAATCGTGGAAGTCGCTGGCCTGCTTTGACGCGATTGTCCTGAACAGCGACCAGCTCAACGAGCGGCAGAGCCGCGCCATCATGGACTATGTTGCGGCGGGGGGCACGCTGGTGATTTCGCCCAATGCGGCGGCGGCCCTGAATGCCGACAAGCCCGCCGGCAAGCTGCTGGGCATCCCCGCCACGGGCAACACGGTGCAGAAGCTGCTGAAGGATTTTCCGGCGCTGATGGCCGCGCCGGTGCGCAGCGGCATTTCGCGCGCCGGGGCCGAGAGCGTCCCAGGCGGCATGACACCGCCGGGCGGGTCAGGGCCCGGCGTGCCGGAGCCCAGCCAGCCAGTACCGGTGCCGGTGCCGCCGGAGGGGACAGGGCCCAGCCTGGTGCGACCCGAGGCGGACTCTTCGATTACCCTGTGGCCGGAAAGCGGCCGTGCGCGGCCGGTGTTTGGCAAGCAGGGCCTGCTCAGCTCGGCGCGGGTGGGCGCCGGCAACCTCATTTTTGTGCACGCCGACCTTTCCCGCGCCCCCTTTGCCGCCGGGGCCGAGCTGCGCCCCACGCTGCCCGGTGTGAACCTGTTGAATGACGCGATCAGTTGTGTGTCCCAGCGGGCGCAGGGCCTGCCCACCCGCGCGTTGACGCCGCGCGACGTGCTGAACACCGTGGACATCGCGGGAAGGCGCATCCCGGGACGCGACTTCCTGGTGGTGTTGCTGCTGATCTATGTGCTGGCAGCGGGCTTTGGCATGTTCCTGCTTGCCAAGCGCGTGCGGCGGCCTGAGTTGTACCCGGCGGCGCTGCTGGTGCTGGCGGTGCTTTCCGTGGCTGGTGTGTTTGGCGTGGGCGAGCTGTACAAGCGCAGCGGCGACCGCGTGAAGGCCGTGCGCCTGCTGGTGTGCGACGAGACGACCGACCGCAACGCCGTGGTCACGGTGGGATGTGCCTATGCCGTGGATGGAGGCGACTACGTGTTCTCGACCGGCAAGCAGACGCAGCTCATGCCCGCCGAGCTGGACAAGTCGGTCAAGAGCGGCATGCCCACCGACTACATGAACTGCCGCATGGTGTCTTCCGCGAGCGAAACCGAGACCACCGTGCGCGAGCTGGACCGCTGGCAGAACGTGTTCTTCCTGGGCCGCGAGCCGACCGCCATTGAGGGCGTGCGGGCCAAGGTCCATGCCATGGAGGGGACCTGGCAGGTCGAGAATCTCGCTTCCCAGGCGGCCTATGGCTGCCTGGTGCTGATCGGGGGCAACCCTGCCCCCGGCAGCCCGGCGGGGTCACCGACCATCACACGCTGCGCCTGGCACTTCGTGCCCTCGCTGGGCCCGTCCGGCGGCAGCGATGCACGGGCCACGCTGGGCCCCAGCACATCCCTGGCTGCTGCCCCGTCGCCCTTGGCCACGCTGCTGGGAGATGCGACAGCCGACCACGAGCAGGGTCGCGCCGGCCTGCTGGCCTTGCTGGAGCTGGAGGGCCGCCGCGCCAAGATGCCCAATGGCGTCCTGGCCGCCGATGCCGAGGGCAAGCTGGCCACCATGGGCCTGCTGCCCGGCGACGGCGAGTTCCTGCTGATTGCCGTGCTGCCCGAGGACACTGTGAGCAAGGGCTCGCTTGGTCCGCGCGGCGTGGACGCCGAGGATATCACCCAGGGCGTGCTGTGGATGGTTCTGGGTGCCATCGAGAGCCGGTAGCAGTGCGCCTTGAGTCACGCGCGGCAAACGCGTTTCCTGGTGCCACTTGTGGTTGTGGCGCGTCTGCTAGAATGGTGCCCCAGGGCGGGGGCAACATGGCCGAAACGCAATCTGGCGGGCGCCACAGGACAGGTGCTAAGCGCGCCACAGCCAAAGTGATGAAGCGGGCACGTACGGTGCAGCTTTCCATGCTGCCCAAGATGCCCGCTATTGAGGGCCTTGACCTGTTCGCGCACTACGCGCCCTGCGAGGCCGTGGGCGGCGACTTCTACGACTTCGTGCCCGTCAGTCCGTGGGAGATCGGCATCGTTCTGGGCGACGTGGCCGGCCACGGCGTGGACGCAGCCCTGACCATGGCGGTGGCCAAGAAGACCATGCAGATCCACGGCATGGGCCGCAGCTCGCCGCGCGAAACCCTGCTGGTGACCTGCGCCGACCTGGCGCCCGACCTGCCCGGCAACAGCTTTGTTACTGTGTTTTATGGCGTGCTGGACCTGCGAACCTGGAAGCTGACCTTTGCCTCGGCGGGCCACACGCCGCCCATCCTGTACAACCCGGAGCGCATGCCGCCACTGCAGAGCGTGCCCGCCAAGGGCGTGGTTATGGGGGCGGCCTTTCTGCAGGCCATGGAGAAGAGCCTGACCGAGCAGACGGTCAACCTGCGTAAGGGCGACACGCTGTTTCTTTACACCGACGGCCTCAGCGAGGCGCCCAACGCAGGCGACGAGCAGTTCGGCGAGCCCCGCATCCTGCAGGCGCTGGAAGCCTCCCGCGAGGGCGGCGCGCGGGAGATCGTAGGCTCGGTCATCCGGGACCTCGAGAAGTTCGTGGCTGGCAACCCGCCCCAGGACGACCTTACTCTGCTGGCACTGCGCATTGCCGGTGAGCCCCGGGCCGCCGCTCGGGCGCCCCAGAACCAGCGGCGCCGCGTCTGGCCCACCAACCTGCAGCCGGCGCGCAGCACCTTCGTCGGCCGCGGCAATGAACTCGCCCAGTTGCAGAAGTGGTTGCACGATGAGGGTTCGCTGGTGACCGTTACGGGCGCATCAGGCCTTGGCAAATCTCGCCTGGCGGAAGAAGCGGGCCGCGCGCTGCTGGAAACGCTACCGGGAGGTGTCTGGCTGGTGGACGCAAGTGCGGCGCGCGACGTGGAGCAGCTTGCCACCGTGGCGGCCCGCACCCTGGGCGTGGCACTGACCAGCGTCGGTTCGGCCGCAGAGGCCGTGGGCGTCACGCTGGACTTCCGGCCGCCATTGCTGCTGATTCTGGACAACTGCGAGGGTGGCGAGCGCTTTGCCCGCCCGCTGCTGGAGCGCTGGCGTGCCGATGCACCGCGCGCCCGCTTCCTGGTCACGTCGCGCGAAACCATGGGCATGCCCGGCGAGCGCCTGCTGGAGCTGAAGCCGCTGGGCACGCCGACCTCTGCCGACGAGTACGAGGTGCTGGACGACAGCGAGGCCACGTCCCTGTTCGTCGCGCGCGCCAGGGAGTCCAACCCCGCATTCCGCGTCACGCCGGGCAGCGGCCCCCGCATTGCCTCAATCGTGCGCGGCCTCAAGGGCAACCCTCTGGCCATTGAGCTCGCGGCGGCACAGACCTCAGATCTTTCGCCGCGGCAGATTGACGATGAACTGCGCCGCGACCGCAAGACGCGCCGGCCCACCGGCAAGACGCGTCGCCCCACCGGCAAGACCCGCCAACCCGTTGCCGGCACCGACAGCCGCCCGGTGGTAGAGCCCGATGCCGCGGACTGGGCCTTTGAACGACTGACCGCCGCGGAACAACTGGCTTTCTGCCAGCTCAGCCTCATGCGCGGCGGGTTCTACCTGGAAGCTGCCGAGGCGGTGGTGAAGGTGGCCGGCGGCGACGTAACGACCATCGTCAAGAGCCTGCTCGACAAGAAACTGCTGCAGTCCGGGAACACCCCCTACGGCGTGCGGTTTGTGTTACTGCCGCCGCTGCGCTCGTTTGGCAGGCGCAAGCGCGCCGAGGCGTTTAAGCCCGCGCAGGAAGACGCCCTCACCACACGCTTCATCGAGTACTTTGCCGCGCTGTCGGCGGCCCAGGCCGCACGTTTTCCCACTCGCCACGCACGCGAGGTGATGGATCGGCTCGAGATTGACCTGGACAACATACTGGCCGGCCAGGACTTTGCGCTGGCCATGAACCGCCCTGAGCTGGCAGCTACCGCCATGGCCGGGCTGTCGTCGGTGTTTGACCTGCGCCTGCCCATGATGCCGCGCCTGGACCGCATCACCCGTGTGCTGGGCGCGCTGCCCAAGAAGGAAGTCGTGCTACGCGCACGCATGCACAGCTTGATGGCAGACGCGGTCTTCTTCGAGAACAAATGGGAGGAAGCCCTGCACAACCTGTCCACGGCGGCCTCACTTTGCCGGACAGCCCACGAGGACAAACTGCTCGCCGACACCCTGCTGTTCAGCGCGTTCGTCATGGTGCGCCACAGCGACTTCAAGGCAGCCCACGAGGCCATTGACCAGGCCGTGGCCGCTTCCCGCCGCGCCGAGTACGCCCGCGGCTACGAGCGCGCCCTCGTCTATACCGGCATCGTGACCAGCCAGGACCGCGGTGCCGCCGAGGCCTTGACCTTCTATGACCGTGCGGAGGCACTGATCCGCAAGCGTGACGACCTGCCGGCGCTGGTGGAGTGTCTGAACTGCAAGGCCTCAGCGCTGCGCGCCTTGAGTCGCTTTCCGGAGGCGCTGCAGTATGCCCAGGAGACTGCGCGACTGGTGCTGCGCATGAACGCGCCCCTGGCTGTCGCCGTGCAGTCGAACAACATCGGCCAGATCCACCGCGCCATGGGCAACTTTGATGATGCCCTGGAGGGCTACCTGCAGGCTGAGGCCTCGCTGCGCGACCTGGGCGAACGCCTGGTGCTGCCGCGGGTGCTGTGCAACATCGCGGAACTGTACATGTTCTTTGACCGCACCGACGAGGCCGTCAAGTACTCGCGCGAGGCGCTGGCCCTGGCCATCAAGGACAACGACAAACAGATCCAGCTACGCGTGCAGCTCATCTTCGGGCAGCTTGCCCTTGCCCAGCAGCAGTACCCCCAGGCACTGGCGAGCTTTGAAAAGGCCTTGGCCCTGGCGCGCGAACTGGGTCGCCCCGCCGACTCCGCGCAGGCGCTGGCCTTTGCCTCGCTGTGCCGCACTGAGACCGGCGCCGCCCGCCAGACGCTGGCCGACCTGGCGGCCCTGCAGTCGCAGACCCCGACCCTGTCTGAGCATCGGGACGCCCTGTCCTTTTTTGTGGCAGCCTGCCGCGCCCGGGCCGAGTACAAGCTGGGCAATCGCAAGGCAGCAGCTGCAGCCCTGAAGGACGCGCAGGCACAGGCCAGGCTCGATCACATTGACCAGTACAGCTCGGATGCGCTGCTGCACGCAGCCTGGGGCGTGGTAGACGAGCTTTCAGCAGCCGGGTTGGCCGATGCCCGGACCGAGCTGACCATTCGTGTGCGCTGCACTCGTTGCAGGGCCAAGGTGCGCGGTACGGAGCAGCAGGTTGCCGACCTGGTGGCGTGCCCGGTTTGCAAGAAAGCCCCGTTTGCCTACAAGCTGGACCCGCGCAACAAGTAAGGCGACCTTGCATTCTTTCCATGTTTGACGTTTTGGGCGATTTCTGTTTCGGCCTAAACTGTCTTCATGGCCATTGACCCCATCCTGTCCATCCTCAATAGCAGGGCGCCCTTTGCCCTGCTGCGTGCCCTGAAGGCCTCAAGCCAGCGGCTGGGTGGACTGTATGCGCAACTCGCCACGGGCAGCGCGGTGTCGCCGGCCGGCGATCCGGGCAAGTTCGTGGCGGAAATGGCCCTGCGAACGGAGCTGTCCGGGGTCATCGCCGCCCGCGGTAGCATTGATTTGGGGCGGGCCGCCATTGGCCTGGCCGAGACCACGCTGGGCGGCGTGTCGGACCGGCTGATCGAGCTGCGCGGCGTGGCCATTGAAGCCCTGGGCAGCAACGACAGCGACACGCGCCGGGTGTTGCAGAACCGCGCCGACCAGATTGTGCAGAGCATCGAGCGCGACCTGGGTGGGGCGCGCTTTGCGGGCCGCCCGTTGATTGAGGACTTCAGCTTTGATGTTGCGGGCGACGCGACGGGCCGCCTGCAGAATGTCTCTGTAACGCAGACCCCGGTGCCCACCGGCAACGATGGCTACCGCATCAACGTGGACGTGGACGCGGTGGGGCAGTCGGCGACGCAAACCCTGGCGCTGTCCGGCACCGGGCCGGCCCTGCTGACCCTGCGCACGTCCCAGGGCTCGCACAGCTTCAGCATCAGCCTGACAGGCACCAGCGCCGACGGCGCCGCGCTGGCGGCGAGCATTAATGCGCTGGGCGAGGACACGGGAGTCACCGCGACCGACAACGGTTCCGGCGACGTCGAGTTGCGTACCAACGAGGCCGGCAGCGCCCAGTACATCGCGGTCAGCGACGTGGTGGGGGGCATCTCGGTGCTGCCCGGCGGCACCAACGGGACTGATGCGCTGGTACGGGTCAACGGCGCTGTTGCCCAGGCGGCCGGCAATCACGTGGAGTTCTCGGCGGGCGGGCTGGGCGGCAGCTTTGACGTCACCGGCAACGGGGCCTTTGGCACGCAACTTACGGCGCGCGGGGGCTTCACCATGGCCACCGACGGCGCGGGCGGCACCTACACGTTCGGCGTGCCGGCCTTTGCGCCCGGGGCGCTGGGGCTTTCTGCCCTGCGGACCGGCGGCGGCAGCGCGCTGGGCACGGACCCTGCTTCAGCGCTGGATGTGATTGACCGGGCGCTTTCCACGGCCACGGACGGCCGCGCCCAACTGGGCAGCGTGGACAGCACCCTGCAGCGGCACGCGGCCTTCCTGGATGGCCAGCACACCGGCCTGATGGACGCCATTGACACCATCTCCAGCGTGGACCTGGCTTCCACGCTGGTGGACATCAGCCGCGAGCAACTCCTGCAAAGCGCCACCATCGGCGTCTTGCGCAACATGCTGAGCCTGCACCGGGCAGCAACCCTGCGCCTGCTGCTGTGATGCGGCTATGCCTTGGGCGGTTCCGGCGGGGTGTCCGGCGCCGGCTGGGGCGGTTGCGGCGGCTGGCTGTCAGGCGGGGCCACCTTGGTGGTGTCGGGCGGAGGTTCAAACTCGCCGGTTTCGTCGTCGGCGGTCACGCCCTCTTTGTCCACGGGGCCGGTTTTCTTCAGCTTGGCGGTTTCGGCCCGCACGCGCACCTCGCGGTCCACAATGATGCGCGCCGTGTCCATGCCGTCGTTGGTCAGGGCCACGTTGTAGATCTGGTTGGCGTTGGTGCGCCCAGCCATGATCGCGCCCGAGCCGTACTTCACGGTCACCAGCCCCAGCTCTTCCAGCAGGTGGATCTCCTGGGTGAAGACCGCCTCAAAGCCCCAGTTAAAGCGCGGGCTGCCGGTCTCGCCTTCCAGGCGCTTCAGCAGCTCCATGCGGGCCTGCCGGTAGCTGGCCTGGTTGATGCCGAGGTCGTCGAGACGCTTGTGCAAATACTTCAACAGCTCACGACCGATCTCGGTGATCGTCTTCTCGTCGTCGGGGCCGTTTTGGCTGGGGCTCACGGTTGCGTACTCAGGGCGCGGTCCAGGAAAGCCTTGGCGCGCGCGGCGGTCTCCACCGCGTTGCGCCCGGCGTCGCTTAACTCCACACAGGCCGGGCCGGCATACCCGATCTCGCGCAGGGCCTGAAACGCCCGTGCGAAATCCACTTGTCCTTGGCCGAAGAACAGGTGCTGGTGACGCCCCGGCATCATGTCGTCAAGCTGAAGATTGTAGAGAACCTGCCGGTATTCCAACAGATACTCATGCTCAGGGCGACTTTCCACACAGCGCAAGTGGCCTATGTCCATGGTCAGGCCCGGCTGGAAGCCCAGGGTGGCCGAAAGGCGGTCATAATCCGCCATCTTCTCTAGAAACATGCCGGGCTCCGGCTCCAGGGCGGCCTTCAGGCCTGCCGCAGCCGCCATGGTCTCGACCTTCTCTACTCCGCGCGCAAGGCGCTCCAGCAGTTCGGCGTCATTGTGGCTGCCCTCAGGCCGGGCGCCGGACCAATACGAAAGGGCGCTCGCCCCCAGGTCGCGCCCGATGCGCGCCGCCAGCCCCAGGAACTCCAGGCGCCGGGCGGGGTCGTCGTCCAGCAGGGTGGGGCGGTGCTTGCGGCGGGGGTCCAGCAGGTAACGCGAGCCGGTTTCAATAACGCATGCGAGCTTGTGGCGGCGCAGGCAGGCGCCCACGGCGGCTACTTCGGCGGCCGTGCTGCGGAACGGGTCCAGGTGGTGTACGTCCAGGGTCAGCGCCACGCACCGGTAGCCGCACTCGGCGATGATCTCGATGGCATCTTCGAGGCGATGAAACGGAAACCCGTTCGTGTTGTAGCCCAGCAGCATCAGCGCTCCCAGGGCGCCAGCAGCAGCGGGCGGCCCTGCTGCATCGTTTCAAGGTGCCCCTGGGCTGCCTTGCGGCCCGCGTCGCTGAAGATTGCGGACTCCAGCGCTTTGCCGGCGCGCGCGGCGGCCTCCTGCTTTGCGCCCGCTTTGCCGGCTCGGGCGGCGGCATCCTGCTGTGTGCCCGCATCGCAGGCCTGGCGGTAATCCAGCAGGCATTGCAGCCACTGCAGCTCGGCTGTATCTGCCCGTGCGGCCAGGGCCAGCTCACGGTCGTTCAGCCACACCGCCAGCAGCATCAGGTTGCGCCGCGCGCCCAGGGCCGCCTCCGGTTGGCCGTTCTTCTCGCACAGCTCGGCGGTGATGCGCACGGCGGCGGCGGCCTCGCGGGTCAGCGCGGCACTCTGTTCCGCGCCCAGCGCGCCGGCTTCGCGCACCACCAACCCCTGCAGCACGGCGGCCAGCACCCGGTGGCCCATCAGGAAGTCCGGCTGATCTTTCAACAGTTCGCGCAGGCGGCTGGCGCAGGCTTCAAAGCGTTCTTCATCGTAGGCGAGTTCAGCCTGCTGGTAGGCCCTCAGCACGTGGGCCACCTGCATGGGCGAGGGCAGGTCGCGTGTGTCGTGCAGGGATTCCGGGTCAAAGACCTGCGCCGAGGGCGCCTCGCCGGGGTAGGGGCTGCCTCCCGCCGCCTCGCGCAAAGTGCCGCTGCCGCCCCGGGGCGGCAGCCACGAGTTCAGCAGCCGCGTAATCTCGTCGCGCGCCGCGCCCAGGGCCGCTTCGCGGTCGCCGCTGCCCACGTACTCGGCCTGCTTGCCGGCGAACAGGGCCAGCCCGTCCCGCGTGCGCAGGCCGCGGACCTTGGCCCAGTGGGCGTTCAGCCACGCATAGTGGCTCTCCACAAACACGGAAAGACCGGGGTCGTGGGCGGGGTCCTTCAGCGTCGGCACCAGGCTGATGCCGTGGGCCTGCCGCGCCATGGCTTCGTCGCGCACGTCGAGCAGCTCCAGCAGGGTCGGTGCCAGGTCGTAGTTGCGGGTCAGGGCGGGTACCCGCGTGCCCGCTGCAATGCCCGGCGCGCCGCGCACCACCAGCGGGATGTGCGTGGTGGTGTCGTAGCAGAAGTAGCCGTGGGTCAACTCGTCGTGCTCGCCAAGGCCCTCGCCGTGATCGGCGGTCACCACGATCAGGCTGTCCTTCATCAGGCCCAGTTCGCCCAGCTTCACGAAGAACCGCGACAGCTCGCGGTCGGTGTAGGCGATCTCGCCGTCATAGAGCGCATGGGCGCTGCCGGTAAGGTCAATGCCGAGGTCCGGGTGCGGCTGGTAGGGCGCGTGGGGGTCAAACAGGTGGATGTAGCAGAACAGCCGCGTGTCGCGGGTGCGGCCCAGCCAGTCGGCGGCCAGTTGCAGGGTCTCGGGCGCCTTGCGCTCGCTGACAGTAAGGCGGCCCGGGGCTGCCTCGCGCACGGCGGCGTCGTCGTAGACTTCAAAGCCGCGCTCGATGCCGCTGCCGGCGCGCATGGTGTGCGCCGAGACAAAGGCCCCGCAGCGGAAGCCGTTGGCCGAGAGTCGCTCTTGCAGCAGGGACAGGCCGTCGGGCAGGCTGTGGTAGAGGTTGTCGCGCACGCGGTGCCCCAGCGTGCTGACCCCGGTTAGCTGGGTGAGGTGCGAGGGCAAAGTCAGCGGGTAACAGGTGTAGTAGTTCTCGAACAGCGCGCCCTCGCGGGCCAGGGCGTCAATGGCCGGCGAAACGGGGTGCTTGTATCCGTAGCAGCCCAGGTGGTCGGCGCGCAGGGTATCAATGCTGATCAAGATCAGGTGGCGCGGCGCGGTGGCTTGCGCGGCGGGCGGAGCGGGGGGTGCCTCCGGGTGCGTGGCGCGGTAGATGCTGACGCCGATGGTGGCTGCCACCAGCACAAAGGCAAGCACGCCCCACACGCCGCCGCGGCGGTTCAGGAACTGCACTTTCTGCGGGGCGTCGGCCATGTACCTACGCCCAGCCACGTATCCAGACGGTCACGATGTCGTTGCCCAGCACAAAGAGCATCAGGCCCACGACAAAGATGAAGCTGGTCATGGAGACGATGCTCATGGCGCGCTCGGGCAACGGTCGGCCCCGGATGGCTTCAATGGTCACGATCATCCACTGGCCTCCGTCCAGCACGGGCAGGGGAATCAGGTTCACGATGGCCAGGTTCACGCTGATGAAAGCGAGGAAGAAGATCAGCGTGCCGGCGCCCCACTGGGCCAGGCTGTAGCTGCGTTTGGCGATCAGCACGGGGCCGCCCAGGTGCCAGATCTTGACGCGGCCCGCGAACAGGCCGGCAAAGGTCATCAGGATTTTGTAGCCGACCTTCTTGCTGTGATAGAAGCCCTCGCCCACAGACTGGATCAGCCCGTAGCGCACGGGGGCGCTGCGCTTCTCGGCAGCGGCAAGGGCCAGATAGGCAATGGAATCCGGGCCCTCGGGCTCGGTCTTCACCGTGATGGCCTGCACGCCGTCGGGGCGCTGGATTTCCAGCGTCAGGTCGGCGCCCTCTTCGTTGTCCGAAGCTATCGCAAAGGCCAGGCGCATGGCGCCGAAGTCAAAAGCGCCGGTTTCGGGGTTGGTCACGGACTTGCCGTCCACCTTCATGCCGACGATTTCTTCGCCCGGCTTGAGGCCGGCTTTCTCGATGGCGCTGCCGGGCCTGACACCCCAGGCAATCGTGCGCGAAGCGGCCTTCTCCTGGGCGGCTTCGTACTCTTCTTCCGACAGGCCTGCCGGGTTGGCCATGCCCACCGTGATGCCCAGGGCAAAGCGGCCCGGGCGGCTCTCGCGCGGCTCGGGCGTTACCGGCAGGCGCACCGTGGCCCCGTTGCGTTCGACCAGCAGGGTCATCGGCTTGCCGCCCGTGGCGTCCACGGCTGTGGTAAGGTCGCCGAAACTGCTGAAGCGAACCTCGGCGCCGCTGTCGCTGATCATGCCCACCAGGCGGTCGCCCTGTTTCAGGCCGGCCTGGTCGCCGGCACCGCGCTTGCGCACGCGGTCCACCCACGGCGGCGGCATGACCGAGACACCCGCCCGGAAGGGCGAGCTCTCGCCGAAGTACTTGCGCCGCGGCGTGTGGGTTACCTTCCATTCGCGGGCGTCCTCGCCCACGCCCCGCCGCAGGGTCAGCTCGATGGGCCCGCGGCTGACTTCCAGCAGGCCTTGCGCGTCCTGGGCGTTCAGCACGGGGCGGCCGTTTACCGCGGCCAGTTCGTCGCCATCGCGGGGGCGGTCTTCGCCCAGGCTTTCAGGAAAGCGCAGGGCTTCTTCTTCGGTCAGGACAACACGATGCCGCGCCTTGATGGACGGCATCATGATCTTGAAGTTGGGTTCAAGGTCGAGCGGCACCTTCACCTTGTGCCGCGTGACGTTCTCTCCTTCGCCGCGCTCGACCAGCACGTCAATGGACTTGCCGCCGTCAAACAGGCCGGCGTACACGACGTCCTCAAAGTCCACGACCTCGCGGCCGTTGACCTCCAGGATGCGGTCGCCCACCTGGATTTCGTTGTCCAGCCAGGCCTGGCCGGCGCTGTCCACCATGCCCACGGTGGGCTCAATGAACGTGACGCCAAGCTGGAAGGCGATGATGAAGCCGATCACCGCCGTGATGGCGTTCATGGTGACGCCGCCCAGCAGGACCTGCGTCTTCTGGAAGTAGCTCTTGTTGCGGTAGTCAGTCGGGTCGTCCTTCTTGGGGCCTTCCTGGCCGGTGGGGGCGTCGCTCTGCCCCTTCATCTGGACGTAGCCGCCAAAGGGAATCCAGCCCAGGCGGTACTCCGTGCCCCGCCATTTGAACTTGAAGATGTTCAGGGCCTTCCAGCCTTTGGGCGTCCACAAGGGAAACGGAAAGCCGATGCTGAAGCCGGGGCAATGGATGCCGACGCGCTTGGCAGCAAGGAAATGGCCCAGCTCGTGGATGAAGATCACGAAACCGAAGCCGACCAGTACTTGCAGGAGGTAGAGGATGTTCATGGCCCGGCTATCGTAGCGCAAGCTTGAGCACTGCGAAACCATGCAGCACAGGCGCTACAGCACCCATTGCCCGGCGGCTGCCAGCAGGGCAACCACCGCCCAGACGGGCACCTTGCGTGTCAGCAGCAGGGCCAGCGCTGCCGCCGCCGCCAGGGCATCAGGCCAGGAACGCACGCCCTCGGGCAGGATGGGGTCGTGCAGCGCAGCCAGCAGCACACCCACCACCGCCGCGTTGGCGCCCCGCAGGCCTGCCTGCGCCCAGGCGCGCGACCGCAGCCGCTGCCAGAACGGAAGCGCGCCGCCCACCAGCAACCACGCCGGCAGAAAGATCGCCAGCAGGCAGCCAAGTCCCCCCAGCCAGGCGCGAGGCCCCGCGTTGATCACCGTGCCCAGGTAGGCCGCAAACGTGAACAAAGGCCCGGGTACCGCCTGCGCCGCGCCGTAGCCGGCAAGAAACTGGTCGTCGGTCAGCCAGCCGGGGGGCACCAGCTCGGCCCTCAGCAGGGGCAGCACGACGTGGCCGCCGCCAAACACCAGCGCCCCTGCACGATAGAACGCGTCGGCCTGCTGCACGGCAAACAGACCGCTCTCGCGCGCCGCCACAGGCAGAGCCACCAGCAGCAGCCCGAACACCAGCAGAGCAGCGGCTGCAGCGCGGTGGCGGCCCGGGGCGATGGTCTCGGTGGCGACCGGTATCCTCTTGCGGTACAGCAGCCAGCCCGCACAGCCGCCCGCGGCAATCAGCGCCACCTGGGTCCAGGCGCCGGGCATGAAGACCAGGGCCAGGGCTGCCAGCAGGGCCAGCACTACGCGGGCAGTGTCGGTGCACAGGCGGCGTCCCATGCTCCACACGGCGTCGGCCACCACGGGCACAGCGGCCAGTTTCAGGCCGTGCAGCCAGCCGGCGACAGCGTCGCCGGCGACAGCCTGCATGCCAAGGGCAAAGGCGATCATCAGCACCGCGGACGGCAGCGTGAAGCAGGCAGAGGCTGCCAGTGCGCCCGCCAGACCCGCGCGCCGCATGCCGATGGCAAACACCACCTGGCTGCTGGCCGGGCCGGGCAGGAACTGACACAGGGCCACCAGGTCGGCAAATGCGGCGTCGTCCAGCCAGGCGCGCCTTTGCACGAACTCGGCCCGCAAGTACCCGATGTGGGCAATGGGCCCACCAAACGACATCACCCCCAGCTTCAGGAAGGCTGAGCAGACGGGCGCAATGCTCCGCGGCTCGGCTTCCAGGACGGCTCTGGCGGCGGGTTTCATGGCGAGGATAGTAGCGGCGCGCCGCTGCGGCGCAGCGGCAAATCAGGGCCTCGGCAGCATTACGCAAGGGTTTGCTTGCGAAAGTCCC
>JADLBZ010000074.1 GCA_020847415.1 Planctomycetota bacterium | reverse complement strand
CTTTCTGGCGCAGCTCTTCTTCTACGGACACGCGGTCGGAGACGTCACGGCAGACGGCGACCACCGCCGCTACCGAGTCGTCGTGCAACAGGTTGGTGTGGGCGGCTTCCAGCCAGCGCCAGTTGCCGCGCGCATGGCGCGCGCGGTAGCGCACCACCGTGCTGGCCCCTTGCTGCCGCGCAATCGAGTAAAGCGAAGCGTGCAGAGAATCCCGGTCGTCCGGGTGCACCCATTGAGCCAGCCGACTGCCCACCAGTTCGTCGGGCGCGTAGCCCAGCACGCGAGTCACGGCTGTATTGGCGTAGGAGACTTGTCCGCTGGCATCGTGGAGCAGGACGACATCCCAGGCTTGCTCCAGCATCTTGCGCGAGCGGCCCTCTGCGGGTGCAGCGGGCTTGCGTGCCGACATCAAATCGCGCAGTCGCGCGTTGTCGGCGCGGAGTCTCTCAAGCTCTTCTTGGGGCGAAGGGGAGTTCATGATTCACGAGCACCGGGTGCACCGCCTGTCATGCGCAGCGGCGCAAACGACTGCTTTGATGAGTTTGACGAATTGCGTGAGGGTTTCCAGCACCTACTTGAAACTCGCGGGTGACACTTTCTGTGCCGTACAGAAGTCACTTGCAGCGACTGCTGAACGGCAAGCGGTGGGTAGCTGTGCTGGGCGTGCTGAACTCCGGACAAAGCCACACGGAACGGGCTAAGCGCCGCCGTAGCCCTGCCAGTGGCCGCTGGGGCTGGCGCTGGTGTCAGAGGGGTAGACCACGCGCCCTTCAATGACGACATCTGCACCCAAGGTGCGGGTACGCACATGGTCAAAGGTGACGGCCCTGGCCATATCCGGCACGCCGGGGCCCTCCACGGGCGTGGTGGCGCGTTCGCCGCCGACGATCTTGGGGGCAATGAATACTTTGACGCGGTCAATGGCGCGCTCGCGAAAGGCCGTGGCAAAGATGCCGCCGCCGCCCTCAACGATCACGCTGTTCACGCCGCGGTCGCCCAGGTCGTGCAGCAACTCCATCCAGTGCAGGTACTTGCCGTGCCTGGGCAAGAGGATCACGTACACCCCGGCATCTTCGAGCTTTGCCAGCCGGTCGGCCGGGGCGTTTTCGTCGGCATAGATGAACACCGGGGACTTGCCTGCTTCGCGCACCAGCGTGCTGTCCAGCGGGATGCGTGCGTCGCGGTCAATCACCACACGCAGCGGCTGGCGACCTACGCCGCCGCGTGCGGTGAGCTGCGGGTTGTCGCGCAGCACCGTACACACGCCCACTACGATAGCGCCGCTACAGCCGCGGTCGTAATGCACTTCCTTGCGGGCGGCCTCGCCGGAGATCCAGCGGGCATCCCCGGTGCGGGTGGCGATCTTGCCGTCCAGCGTCATTGCCCACTTGGCAGTTACCAGCGGGCGGCCGCGTTCCACCAGGCTGAAGTAGGCCCCGTTCAGCTCGTGGGCTTCTTCGCGGCACTCGCCCACGACCACGTCAATGCCGGCGTCGGCCATGGCCTTGATGCCCTTGCCGGAAACATTGCGGTGCGGGTCTTCAACAGCCACGACCACGCGCTTCAGGCCTGCAGCCACAATGCCGGGAACGCAGGGCGGCGTCTTCTTGCCGGCGTAGGTTTCGCAGCAGGGTTCCAGAGTCACGTACATAGTTGCGCCGCGCGCGGCGTCGCCGGCGCGCTTGAGGGCGTTGACTTCGGCGTGCGGGCCGCCGAATTCCTCGTGGTACCCCTCGCCCACGATGTCGCCGTCACGCACGATCACCGCGCCCACCATGGGGTTGGGCGAAACGTACGGCTGGCCGCAGCGCGCCAGCTCCAGCGCACGCCACATGTAACGGCGATCCTGAGACATGATGCTGCTGACTTTACCGCCCGCCCGCGGCAGCCGCCACAGTGACACACCGTGTGGCTTGCTCAAATGAAGCATTCCGCGGCAAGGGTCGCGGAATGCGCCGAAACTCACAGTTTGCCGGGGCCCGCAGCGAGCGCGTTAGGCACCCTTCTGGCGGGTGCCGACGCGATACTCGGTGAGCCCGTGGGTTACGTCGGGGCCGCAGCCGTCAGGGCTGAGGGGATACTTGCCCGCGCCGTCCTTGCCGCTGCGGCTGAGGCCCAGCCCGGACATGAACTCGTCGTTGTTCTTCAGCAGGCGGGCCATGTCGTAGATGAAGTCCGAACGCTTGGTGCCGATCTGGTTGTAGGTGGTAGTCAGGGCGATGGCATCTTTGGGGCAGGCTTCCGCGCACATGCCGCAATAGATGCACTTCAGCATGTCAATCTCGAAGACCTTGGGCTTCTTGAAGCGCTGGGCGCCGAACTGGTCGGCGGGTGCTTCCTCGCCCACGATGGTAATGCACTCGGCCGGGCAGGCTGTGCTGCACATGTAGCAGGCCACGCACTTGATGTTGCCGCTGTCGTCCACCTTCAGGTACTGCTCGCCGCGGTAGCCCACCGCCGGCACGTGGCGCTGCTCGGGCTTGGACTTCTCGCCCACGTAGTCAATGGTGGTGCTGGGGCGCAGCATCATCTTGAAGGTGTTGACCAGGCCCTTGAAGATCTCGGGCAGGTACATGCGCTCCCACAGGTTCAACTT
>JADLBZ010000073.1 GCA_020847415.1 Planctomycetota bacterium | reverse complement strand
CGAGCACTATCGCTTCGACGCTTAGGTCCATTCGTCCAAGCCGCCAGAGTTCCGTAAAACCCTCCGATACAGTTTGAGAAGCAATCAGCTTCTGTACTGCCTGAGTCGCACCCTCATTCAACATCTGTTGGAATCGCGTCGGCGTGTACCCAATGCGCTTGCACTCTTTGACCGCTTCAAGCAACCGGCTGTGCAGTTGTATATCCAACTCCTTTCGATTGGGGACCTTGACCCACTTGCGATTCCCAATCTCACGCAGCTTCTGCCGCACGTCCTTAAACAAACTGGTGTCCAGGGTCGTCTTGGCACCCTCCAGCACCATGGCCAGGCGCTCAAACCCGCCGCCGAAGTCAATGTTCTTGGCGGGCAGAGGCGTCAGCACGCCCTTGCCGGGAATGGGCCCGCTGCGGTCGTACTGGGTAAAGACGATGTTGCCGATCTCCATGTAGCGGTTGCCGTTGCTGGCCACGTCGCCCTGGCCGTACTCCGGCCCCAGGTCATAGAAGATCTCGCTGCACGGCCCGCACACCCCGTTGGGCCCCTGGCTGGGGGCCCCCGCCGGCCAGAAGTTGTCGTGTTCGCCCAGCCAGAAAATGCGCTTCTCCACTTCGTCCTTGGGCCACACCTTGCCCAGGATGGGCCGCCAGAACTCGGCAGCCTCCGTGTCACGGCCGTTGCCGGCTTCGTCGCCGCCGTACACCGAGACATAGAGCTTCTTCACGTCCAGGCCACAGCCGCCTTTGTCCCAGGGCAGCGTGTAGAAGTCCCAGATCCAGCGGATGGCTTCCTTCTTGAAGAAGCCCTTGCTGCCGTTGGGGCCGGGCAGGCCATCGCCAAAGCTGAAGAAGCCGATCATCTCAAAGAACGTGTGGTGGCGGGCGGTCTTGCCCACGTTCTCAAGGTCCGGTGTGCGCATGCACTTCTGCACCGTGGCGGCAGCCCGGGTGCCGTGCACCAGGTTGCCCATGAAGTCGTCTTTAAACTGGTGCATGCCGGCACTGGTGAACAGCGTGCTGGCATCGGGCGGCTGAAGGCTGCTGCTGGAGAGCGCCAGGTTGCCTTTGACCCCCCCGGCACCGGCGTGTTCCTTCATGCGGGCGTCAAAGAAGTCCAGGAAGCGCTTGCGCAGCTCAATGTGGTTCACGGTCATGGCGGAGGCTCCGTGGGGCGGGAGGGTAGCTGTCCCGGTGCCCGGGGGGAAGCCGGGGGCATTGTGACGACGCGCCATTAACGAAGCGCGGCTACACCGGTTTCAGGCCGCACTTCAGGTTGCGGTAGCGGGCCAGGGCCATGAGCGGGAAGTACTCCCGGTAGAAGTGATAGTTCAGGTAGAACGCGTTCGGAAAGCCCGTACCCGTGAACTTGCTTTCGTCCCACCCGCCCCGCGGTTTCTGCGTTCGCAACAGCCACTGCACCCCCCTGGCCACGCGGGGGTCGTCCACCTCGCCCGCAGCCATCAGGGCCATCAGGGCCCAGGCGGTCTGGCTGGGGGTGGCCTCGCCGCGGCCAGCAAGCTGCTTGTCGCGGTAGCTCTCGCAGTCTTCGCCCCAGGCGCCGCTTTCCTGCTGCACGCTGTACAGCCACTCCACGGCCTTGCGCACAAAGGGCTGGCTCATGTCCTCGCCCACCTGGGCCAAGCCGCATAGCACGCCGTGGGTGCCATAGATGTAGTTCACGCCCCAGCGCCCCCACCAGGCGCCGCAGGGGTCCTGCAGCTTTTTTACGAACGCGATGCCCCGGTCCACGGGCTTGAACTCGCGCCCGAAACCGAAGTGCCCCAGGGTCTCCAGCACATGGCCGGTCACGTCGGCGGTGCTGGGGTCCAGCATGTTGTCGAGGTCGTTGAACGGGATGTGGTTGACCAGCGTCTTGTCCACGCCGGTTTCAAAGGCGCTCCAGCCGCCGTCCTTGTTCTGCATGGACAGCAGCCACTCCAGGCCGATGCGGACTTGCTCAGTGCGCGAGCATTTGCCCTTGCGGAAGCCGCCCCACAGCAGCGAGTACAGCACCACGGCGGTGTCGTCGAGGTCCGGGTAGAAGTCGTTAAAGAACTGAAAGCACCAGCCGCCGGGAATGGCATCGGGGTTCTTTACCGCCCAGTCGCCGTCGCGGAAGATCTGCCGGGCGTACAGCCACTCAAAGTGCTTCTGCATCTCGGGCCGGCCCATGTCGTGGCCGGCTTCAGCCAGGGCGGTCAGGCTCCAGGCGGTGTCCCACACCGGGCTGACGCAGGCCTGGACGTGCAGGCCGTCGCACTCGGGGTGATAGATCATGAAGCGGTCCAGCGCCTGCCAGGCCCGCTTGACGCGGGGGTCGTCGGGCGAGACGCCCAGCAACGGCAGGGCCATCAGGTTGTACATCACGGGCGGGTAAATGCCGCCCCAGTCGCCCGAGTCATCTTGATGGCTCACGATCCAGTCGCGGGCCTTGCCCAGCGCCACTTTGCGAATGAAGGGCCCGATGGCGGGCTCGAGCTTCTTCACCACCTTGGCACCCAGCTGGATGATGCCGCCCAGGGTGAAGATGCCGGGGTCGGTGTAGCTGTCGAAGCTGAAGCGGCGCTCCGTGGGCGGTTCCACGAACAGCTCGCTGATGCCCTGTGTCTCGGGCAACCGGCACAGGGGCTTCAGCTCGTACAGCACCGACATGGGCACCAGGCTGATGCGGCACCAGTAGCTGAGGTCGTAGATGTTCAGCAGGCGCTTCTCGATGACGCCGGGCAGCCGGGGCAGATAGGGCAGCAGCACCAGCCACGGCGGGATGGGCGGCACGCCCTCCCAGTCAAACTGGCCGAACAGAGCCATCTGCAGGCGCAACTCCACGCCCGCGCGCATGGCCCCGCCCTGGGCCAGAATCCAGTCACGGGCGCGGCGCATGTGGGGCGCTTCCGGGTCGTCGCCCGCCACCTTAAGCGCCCAGTAGCAGGTGATGGTATAGCTCAGGTGCCCCGGCCCGCCCTCGTGGATGCTCCACCACCCGCCGGGCGTCTGCCAGTTGCGGGTGTAGTTGGCGATCTTGCGCTGCTTCTCGGCGTCCACCTGGCCGGTGAAGCGCATCATCAGGATGTACTGGGCGCCAAGGCCGGCGTTGCTGTCCAGCTCGGCGTTCCAGCAGTCGCGGTGGGGCTTCTCACGCAGGTCCAGCAGGCGCCGAACCTGGGCATCAATGGCGCGGTCCAGATCGGGATCGTTGCTGCGGGTGGCCCGGGCGCTGCGGGACCCGAACGACTCGACCAGGCCTTCCAGCCGGTCCAGCTCGTGGTCAATGGCGCGCAGGGCCTTGTGGCGGCCTTTGCGGCGAGTCAGCTCGCGGTGCAGGGTCTGGGTGTGCCGGGCCATGGCGTGAATATAGAGGAGTTTGCCCGTTTGTCCGCAGCCTGTGTGCCCCCCAACCGGCCTTGAAACTCTGCATGGCGCTTCACCCGGCACGCCAAAGTGCCGATTAACCTTGCAAGGTGTGTCTGCTCGTGAGGCCGTCCATGCTCCGGATCTGGCTGCTGTCGTGCCTTTTTCTGCCCCTGCTGGCGGCTCGCGACTTTGCCCCCCGCAAGCCTGAGCCCGGCTATGCCGCCACGCGCACCTTTGAGTGGAAGTCCGCCCGCGCCCTGGAGCAGCGGGCCGAAAAGCTGGCAGGCGGCAAGCTGCACGTCCGCAAGGTTGGCGAGAAAACCTGGCGCGCCAACGCCTCGCGCTTTGAAGCCGGCACCGCCCTGCACCGCGACATCACCGTGGCTGAAGACGGCGCCTGGGAGCTGTTTGAGGAGTTCCCCGCCCTGGGCCAAGCTGCCCCCACCGACGCCAGCGCCCCCCACGCCGTGATGCGAGTGGACACCAGGGCGCCCGCCCTGGAGGTTCTTGCCCCCGGCCCCGGCAGCATCGTGCAGCAGGGCGAACCCGTTGATCTGGTTTACACGGCGACCGACGACGCGCTTGACGCCAAGCGCGCATTGGACATCTTCGTGGACGGCCCCACGGGCTTTCGCGCCGTCGCCACCGCCGTGGCCAACGACGGTCGCTTTTCCCTGAACCTGGACCACCGCTACGGCGAGAAGTTCATCGCCTACCTCATTGCCTATGACCGCGCCGGCAACGTGGCCAGCCGCGCCGTCGAGTTCACCTTCGGAAACGTGCCCAAGGCCGCCACGCCCGCACTGGCGTTGTCGGTGGACTATCCCGCTGAATTGCGGCTGTACCACCGCGCCACGGACTTTGCCTGCCGCGTAAGCAACCGCGGCGAAAGCCCGCTTTCCATGGTGCAGGTGTTTTACAGCCTGAACGACGGACGCACCTGGGAGTTCGGCGGCAAGAACGAAACCGGCTCGCTGGAGGGCCTGGTGACCCTTAGGCTGCCCTACGCCCAGCGGCGCAACCAGGCGGCGGGCAACTACGAGCAGGTGCGGCTGTGCTTTGTGGCGGTGTGCCGCGACGGCAGCACGTCGCGACCCTTGCCCGGCGAGGGCGAGGCCGGCGACATCACCTTGGCCGCCGACGTGACGCCGCCCGTGCTGGTACTCGAAAGCCCCCAGCGCGACGAGCAGTTCCAGCGCGACGACGCGGGCTTCCTGGTGCGCGAGGACAAGTTCTTTGTCGGCTGGAATGCCCACGACCGCAACCTGGAACCCCTGGTGGTGGACGGTGAATGGAAGCGCGGCCCCGTGAGCGTCTACTACACGACGCTGGCCGGCAGCGAGCCGTTCTCGCAATCGTGGCGGCTGCTGGCCCGCGACCTGCCGGCCATCGGCTCGTTTACGCACGCGCTGGACCTGCCCGACGGCGACGCCCTGCAGGTGGTGGTGGTGGCGGAAGACGAGCTGGGCAACCGTTCGCTGGCGCGCTCGGGGGCTTTTGCCGTGCGCTCGGGCCGCAAGGCTGAGCCCGACCTGCGCCGCAACGCCGCCGACGAAGAGGCGGACCGCCACTGGACCCGCGCCGTGCTGGCCCAGCGCGAAGGCCGCCTGCCCGAGGCGCTGGCCGAATACGACCGCGCCCTGGTTTTTGCGCCCACCCGCGCCTGCATTGTGCACGACAAGGCCACCTGCCTGTCCGCCCTGGGGCGCGACGACGAAGCCCGGCGCGCCTTTGAACGCGCCCTGGAGCTGGAGCCGGACAGCCGCGACTTCCGGTACTCTTTGGCGGTGTTGCTGTACCGGCAGCAGAAAACTGACGACGCCACTAAACACCTGGAGGCCATTGTGGCGGCGGACGCCGCCGAGCCGCACATTGGCGCGCGCATGCTGCTGGCCACGGTGCACCAAAAGGCCGGGCGTCTGGCCGACGCCGTGCCCTTGTGGGAAAGCGTGACGCGCCAGGCGGCGGCGGACAGCGCCGAGTACAAGGCCGCCCTGCGAAACCTTGAGTGGGCGCGCCAGAAAGCCGCGAAATAAGGAATTGCCGACGCACGTGACCCGGGCGTCGCCCGACACGCAAGGCGCACCGCAAGAAACCGCATCAGGGGCCGCGGCGCGGCCGGCGGCGGTACTCGAACTTGTGGATCGTGCGGCCCTCAGCCCGGAACTTCACTTCCCAGTTCGTCACGCCCACCGGGGCGGCTTCCCCCACGGCGCGGCTGACCGGCTCGAAGTCCGGGTCGGCCCCGAACACCTGCTCCATCTGCACGGCGTATTCCACGTGATCGGTGGCCAGTTTCACCAGCCCGCCGTCTTGCAACACGCGGGCGGCCTCGCGGGCAAAGGGTGCCTGGATAAGCCGGCGCTTTTGGTGGCGCAGCTTGGGCCAGGGGTCAGGAAAGTAGACGTGCAGCACGCTGATCGCGCCGTCGCGCACGTTCTCCCGCACCACGTGGCCGGCGTCGGCGCGCATCACGCGCAGGTTGCGCAGGCCGCGCTTGGCGGCACGCTCAGCCACCAGCACGAAGTACTTGTTGGCCCACTCCACGCCCACAAAGTTGACGCCCGGTCGCTCTTCCGCCTGCTGGATCAGGAAGCGGCCCTTGCCGATGCCCAGCTCCAGCTCGACGGGGTTCGTGTTGCCGAAGATGGCGGCAAAGTCAAAGCGCTGCCCGCTGTCGCGGGGCAACTGGTCCAGGGTCACGGCACTGAGGTCCGGCGTGGCAGTCATGGCGGCAAGGTAGCGGCGGGCGCCTGCTGAAACAGGGGGCGTCAGGCGCGCCAGCTCTGCAGGGCGCTGATCACCATTTCGCGCAGGCTGTCGTCCACCTCGTGGCGCTGGGCGCGGGCCAGGGCCGCCTTGGCGCCGGGAGTGCCATAGCGCAGCAGCGCCCAGTACACCGCCTCGCGCACGGTCGCGTCTTCATGGGCGCCGGATTGCTCCAGGGACGGCAACAAGGCGTCGTCGCGCAGGTTGCCCGCCACGATAGCCGCGTTTCGCCGCAGCCTGGCCTCGCCGGCGCGCTCCAAGGGCGTGCCGGCAATACGCTTGGCCAGATGCTCGGGCCTGGCCGCCAGCAGGCGCGCCAGGGTCAGCCCGGCCAGTTCCTCGCCGGGCTCGGCCTGCCCGCGCGGCGCCTTGCTGTTCCAGGGGCAGACCTCGTTGCAGATGTCGCAGCCGAAGACCCAGCTACCCATGCCCGGCCGCAGCGCCGGGTCAATGGCGCCCGCATGCTCAATGGTGAGGTAGCTGATGCAGCGGCGGGCGTCGAGCTCAAAGGCTTTCGGAAACGCCTGTGTCGGACAAGCCTCCAGGCAGCGGGTGCAGGTGCCGCAGTGGTCAACGCCCGGCGTGTCGGGCTCCAGGGGCAGGCTGGTCAGCACCAGCGCCAGCAGGCTGAAGCTGCCGGTGGCGGGGTCAATCAGCATGGTGTTCTTGCCCACCCAGCCCAGGCCCGCGCGGGCAGCCAAAGGGCGCTCCAGGAAAGGCCCGGTGTCCTGGTACCACAGGGCGCGGGTGCCCGGCCCGCCCAGCGCCAGGATGCCGTCCTCAAGGGCCTTCAGCGCCGGGCGAGAGCGCTCGTGGTAGTCCTCGCCGCGCGCATAGCGCGCGATGTGCTTCAAGGCGCTGCCCTTGGGCAGGCGCTCGGGCAGCTCGGCGGCATACGGCACCAGCAGCATCACGAAGCTGCGCGCCCACCCGTAGCGCGAGCGTATGTCCATGCGCCATTCCGGGGTGCGCTCCAGCCAGTCCATGGTCCCGTGGCGGCCCTGCTGCAGCCAGCCTTGCAGCGCCGGGGCGTGCTCCACGGCCTCGGCGCCGGTGAAGCCCACGCGCGCGAAACCCAGCGAGGCAGCCAGGGCACGGATGGCGGATTTCAGGTCGGCAGGCTCGGGCATCGGCTGGGCGGGCATCAGCGGCGGGGGGCGTAGACGCACACGTCGTCTACTTCAAGGGTGTAGCCGGCGAACGCCTCGCCGGGCTCGGGCAGTATCTCGAATTGCAGCGCGGCATACAAAGCCCCCGGCACAAAGCCGCTTTCCCGGCCGCGCTGGGCGCGCAAGAGCGACAGGGGCACTTCCACAAGCTGCCAGCCCTGCCCGCGCAGGGGCACCGCCATGTCCACGCGTCGAAAGCCGTCGGGCAGGAGCTGCTTCAGCGTCACGCGCAGGCGGGGGCTGCCCGTGCGCACGCGCAGCCGCAAGCGGGCTTCCTCGCGCATGGTGAACAGGGCGGTGCTGCCGCCCGCACCCACGCCGCTGTCCGTGCTGCGCCAGCGCAGGGCGCCGCGCGAGCCGCCGGCACCAGGCTGCGAAGCCTCGCCCAAGTCGCAGGCGCCGGGGCCGGACTCAAAGTCCCAGCCCAGCAGCACTTCCTCGTGGGCATGCAGTTCAGCGGCCAGGGCGTCGGCTGACATGGCGGGCAGGGCGGTCTGCTGCAGGCCGCGCAAGAGCAGAAGCAGGCGCGGGCCGGTTACCTGGGCGCTTTCGCTGCCCAGGGTCACGCGCGCGGTGCCTTCCAGCACCGATAGCTCGTCGCCGCCCCGCTGCACCTGCAAGGCACCCGAGCCGTCCAGCTCCACCATTGCTTCGTTGCAGGCGGCAACCCAGCCGCCGTCAAAGCAGGCAAAGGCCACGCGGCCCTTGCGCAGCGTGAAAGCGCCCGGGCCGGTCAACTCGAGTTCGGCTTTTTCGGCCGGCAGCAGCAGCAGGCCCTCGGCCTCCAGCCGCGCGGTGCCACGCACGAGGGCCAGGCGGTCGCCGGCGTTCAGGCCTTCGCCGGGGGCAAGGTCAGCGTAGTCGGCTGCCCCGGCACGCTGCACGCGCAGGCGACTCTCGGCGCCTGCCGTGACGCGCAACAACGCGGGCGGCAGGCTGGGCGGTACTACCTCGTTGGCTGGTGGTTGCGCCGTGTTCGCGGCGGGCTGGTTGGCGGGCGGAAGCGTAGCGGTATTGGCGGGGGCCTGGTTGGCAGCCGGCTGGGCAGCGGTGTTCCGTGCGGGCTGGTTGGCGGGCGGATGGTTGCCTGCGGGGTGGTTCGCGCGCGTCCAGGACGCATCGTTGCCGGGCAGCGAGGGCGGGCTGTTCATGTCGCCGATAACGCCCCACGCCACCATGCCGCCGGCCAAAGCACCTGCCACCCCGAAGATCAGCCGCAGGCCCCAGACCTGCGCGTTGCTGATACCGCGCGGCGCCGGCGCGGGTGCATCGGCGGGGCGGGGGGCCTGCATGCGCTGGGTGACGCCGTTGTGGGCAGCCACGAGCTGGGCATAGAAGCGGGCGTGCTCGGGGTCGGCCTCGGCGGCTTGCAGCACGCGCTGGCGGGTTTCCGGGTCCAGGCGTCCTGCCACGGCATCGGCGGCCAGGCGTCGAAATTCCTTGGCGTCCATGGCGCGATTGTAGCACCAGCCGCGGGTTGCGCCCCGCGCCGCCCGCGCTTACATTCCCGCCCCTGTCCGGGAGCTGCCTTGAGCAAGAGCCTGCTGGTACTCATTGAAGGAACCGACGAGCTGCTGCCCGTGGCGCGCGGCATTGGCGCCCGGCGCATTGACGGCTCCATCTACCATTGGCGCGCCGATGCCAAGGACAACATGCCCGAGACGTTTGTCTCGTGCACCGGCGTCGGCACCAGGCGCAGCTACGAATGCACCCAGCGCCGCATTGCCGAGTGCAAGCCCGGCCTCATCGTCAGCGCGGGGACCTTTGGCGCCATCGTGGGCGGCATCAACCAGAACGAGTGGCTGTGCAACGCGCGCTCGCGCATGCTGGGCGACGTGGCTGAACAGCGCGCCCTGAAGGAAGAACTCGACGGCGGTGCAACCAGCGCCCCCCACGTGCAGCGCCTGCGCGAAGGACTGCAAAGGGCAGGCGGCAAGTGGCTGGATGGCCGCCTGATCTGTGTGGGCGACGTGCCGCTGTTCCGTGAGGAAGAGAAGGCCGTGCTGGCCAAGGCCCATGACGCCATCGGCGTGGACATGGAAACGTTCGGGATTGCCAAGGCGGCGACCGAGGCGGGCATCCCCTGGGTCACGGCGCGGGTGTGTGTGGACACGCCCACCATTCCGCTGCCGGACTTCGGCGCCCTGAACCCGACCACAGGCCGGCCCTATTATGGGCGGCTGTTCAAGTGGATCTTCCTGCATCCCGTTGCCTGCGTGCCCACGCTGTACGGGTTGTGGAAGCTGGTAAATGTCTATGGCCGGACGCTGGCGCAGATTATCCGGGAAGGCCACCTGAAGCCCTGACCGGCGCGCAGACCGGGAGCGCGGGCCTCCGGCCTGCCCAGCCGCAACGCAGACCGGGCACGGACTTCAAAGCACGGGGGTGTTCTAGCCCTGAAATCGCAGGGGCGCAGCATTGCTGCGCCCCTGCGAAACACGCGTTATCCCGTCAGGGGCAGGACACTAGATGCCGGCCGCGGAGCGCAACTTGGCGGCCAGGTCCGTCTTCTCCCAGGGGAAATTTTCGCCCTCGTGGCCAAAGTGGCCGTTCTTGGCGGTCTGCTTGTAGATGGGACGCAGCAGGTTCAGGTGCTGAATGATGGCCTTGGGCTTGAATGACAGGTGCTTGCGCAGCAGCTCAATGATGTGGGCCTCGGCCACGGCGTTGGTGCCGAAGGTGTCCACGTAGATGCTGACGGGCTCCGCCACGCCGATGGCGTAGGCAAGCTGGATCTCGCAGCGCTTGGCCAGCCCGGCCTTGACCACGTTCTTGGCGGCGTAGCGTGCCATGTAGGCCGCGCTGCGGTCCACCTTGGTGGGGTCCTTACCGCTGAAGGCGCCACCGCCGTGGCGACCGGCGCCGCCGTAGGTGTCCACGATGATCTTGCGGCCGGTCAGGCCCGAGTCGCCGTGCGGGCCGCCGATTACAAACCGGCCCGTCGGGTTAACGTGATAAATCGTCTTGCTGTCCAGCAGGTTCGCGGGCAGGCAAGGCTTAATCAGTTCTTCCACGATCTGCTCGCGGATGCGCGCGAGCGAAACATCGGGCGAGTGCTGGGTGGAAAGCACCACGGTGTGAATGCGCGCCACCCTGGCGCCGTCGTATTCCACCGTCACCTGCGATTTGCAGTCCGGCCGCAGCCAGGCGATCTTGCCGTTCTTGCGCAGCTCGGCCTGCTTGGCGGTCAGCTTGTGCGAGAAATGGATGGCGGCGGGCATCAACTCGGGGGTTTCGTCCGTCGCGTAGCCGAACATCATGCCCTG
Source organism: Planctomycetota bacterium (assembly GCA_020847415.1). Lineage (GTDB taxonomy): Bacteria > Planctomycetota > UBA8742 > UBA2392 > UBA2392 > JADLBZ01. The sequence continues at coordinate 11,267 of JADLBZ010000073.1, read as the reverse complement.
GTCGCCGGCGCCCTGCTCGTGGTCCTTGCCTTCGTCCACGCCCATGGCGATGTCCGGCGACTGGCCGTGCACGCCCACCAGCACGCCGCACGAGTTGCCGTCAATGCCGTAGTCGCCGCTGGTGTAGCCGATCTCGACCAGCGTGTTGCGGACAATGTCCACGATGTCCGCAAGCACTGCCTTGGCCGTGGTAGTGATCTCGCCGATCACGACCACCTGGCCGGTGGTGGTGGCTGTCTCGCAGGCCACGCGGCCCCTGGGGTCCTTGGCCAGGATGGCATCAAGCACGGAGTCTGAAATCTGGTCGCAGATCTTGTCGGGGTGTCCTTCACCCACGGATTCCGAGGTAAACAGCTTCCGCTCTGTCATCACATCTCCTGCTCAGGGCCCGGTCGCGCCGCCATCAGCGGCAGAAGCCGACCTTATAATAAAGCACGGCGGGGGCGAAACCGCCTGCACGTTTCGTGGCTGGCCGCTGCGCTGTTGCGCCATTGCGGGAACGCATTAGCCTCTCTTTATGTTTTTGATTGCTTCCGCCGACAACACCGTCATCCAGCAAGTGCTGGACCCCGCGCGCTTGGAGCTGCCTGCCGCCTGGCTGCTGCCGGCCCTGTTGGGCGGGCTGGTGGTGACGGTTCTGGGCGGCTGGGCGCTGTACCGCGTTCTGCGCGGCTTTGGCCCTGCCGAAGCTGAGCTGGACGCTGACTCGTTTGTGCTGGGCATCCCCCTCAGCTTTGGCGCCCTGATGCTGCCCTGGGCGCTGCACTACCTGGTGCGTCGCGACGCCGTGCTGTCGTTTCCGCTGGAAGCCGGCGTGTTGCAGGTGGCTGTGGCCCTGGGCTGTCTTGCCCTGCTGCGCCACAACCCCTGGCGGCGCCGCCGCGAACTTCGGCAGCCCTGGTGGCAGGTCCGCGCCGCCTGGCTGCCGCGCCTGCTGCTGGCCTGGGTGCTGGCCTACCCGGTGCTGCATGCCGCCATGCTGGCCAGCGTGGCCTTTGCGCGGTTGGCGGGCCTGCCCGTGGAGCAGCAAGAAGCAATCACTCGCCTGCACGAGCGCGGCGACACAGCCTGGGTGCTGGGCTGGTACGTCAGCGCCGTGGGGGGTGCCCCGCTGTGGGAGGAGTTCGTGTTCCGGCTGGTGCTGTTTGGAGGCCTGCGGCGGCTGTTCCGGGGTAACGGGCAGGCCAGCCCTGCCTGGCGCTCTGTGCTGCCGGCGCTGGCCGTCTCGGTGACGCTGTTTGTGCTGGCGCACGGGTTCTGGGTGGTGGGGTTCTTTCCCCTGGCGATGCTGTCGCTGATCCTGTGCGGCCTGTACGTGCACACGCGCAGCATCTGGCCTAGCGTGCTGTTCCACGCCATGCACAACGCCCTGGTGCTGACGCTGCAGTTCTACGTGATGTGAGCGCCACACCGGCGCGGGAATGCAAGGTTCCTCGCTGTTTCATGTGGATTCGGCGGGGGGGCCTCGCCCAGGACGCCGCAAGCCAGCTACCAGGCGGCCCTGAGCACATGCGGGTTTGAACAGCCGGCAACGGCGAAACGGCTGGGCCGCCACGTGACGCGGTTGCTTCTCTTCGCGCTTCTTCGCCGTCTTCGCGTCAGCAGTCGGTTGCTGTGCTGCGCCCACACCGGCGAATCCACACCAAACAGCGAGGAACCAAACACAAGCGGGCCGCGCCTTTCGGCACGGCCCGCAGCATGTTGCGCCGTCGGTTAGGACGGGCGCTCGCAGCCCTTGCGCACGTAGTAGAACCAGTTGAGTGCCGTGGCAGCCACAAAGAACACTGCGGCGCCAATGAAGAACGTGTCCGCAGACTTGGTTCCGCCATCGGCCACTGAAGCAGATACCGCCATCGCTACCAGCACGTTGAACAGGAACGGCCCGTAGGCGGCAATCGCGGCTGTGAAGCCGATGACGCCTGCGCCCTGGCGCGGGTTGGCGGCAAAGATGACCGGGTATTGGCGGAAGGTCGAGCCGTTGCCGATGCCCGTGAACAGGAAGATGCCCAGCATCAGGGCCACAAACAGCGGGAAGCTGTCCAACGAGGTCGGGGCCAGCACGCCGGTTGCCACCAGCGCCACGCAGCAGCCGATCAGGCCGATGCCGGAGACTTGGGTAAGGATGCCGCCGCCGGTCTTGTCGGCCAGCCATCCGAACACCGGGCGGGCTGCCGAGCCGATGAGCGGGCCCAGAAACGCGTACTTCAGCGGGTCTGGGGCATCAGGGAAGCTGCCGTACAGGCTCTTGATCATCATGGGGAAAGCGGCGGAGAACCCCGAGAACGAACCGAAGGTCATCACGTAGGTGACCGTGCAGAACCAGGTGTGCTTGCTCTTGAAGATGTCCATCTGCTCCTTGATGGACGCCTTGAACGGCACGCTGCGCAGCTTCACCCAGCACACCACTGCCAGAACCAGCAGGAACGGCACATACCAGTACACAGAATTCTGCAGCCAGACCGAAACAGGCTGGCCGCCCTTGATCAGCGTTTGCGCCCCTCCGGCCAGGCCGCCGAACAGAGCGAATCCGATTACCCACGGGGTGACAAACTGGGTCAGGCTGACGCCGAAGGTGCCGATGCCCGCCTGAACACCCAGCGCGGTGCCCTGCAGGCGCTTGGGGAAGAACAGGCTGGTGCTGGGCATGAAGCTGGAGAAGTCGCCGCCGCCCATGCCGGCCAGGAACGCCAGCACCATGAACAACCACCAGGGCGAGGCGGGGTCCATGACCGCGAGGCCCAGGCCGATACAAGGGATGATCTTCAAGAGGTTGGCCACGGAGATCACCAGCCGCGTCCCCAGAATCGGGATCAGGAACATGTGGATGGCGCGCAGCGTGCCGCCCGCCAAGCCGGGCATGGCCGCCAGCCAGAACAGCTCACTTTCCGTGAACTTGAAGCCGATGGCAGGCAGCCGCACCACCAGGGCGCTGACCACAAACCAGGTGGCAAAAGAGAAAGTCAGCGACGCGGTCGTCAGAAGCAACGTACGCCATGCAACTTTGGAGCCGGTGCTCTGCCAGAAGATCGGGTCTTCTTTCTCCCACACCGAAAGCCACGACCCGCCCGTTTTGGGGTTGGCCGGTGCTGCAGTAGTTCCGCTCATGACAGCTCCAATGTCACCCGAAACACAAAGGCCGCCAGCCAGTTCGCGTGTTGCCTGCCGGCGGCCCACTTCTGTTCTGCATAGCAGATGATGTCAATCAAGTCGCCTGCCTCGTGCCCCTGCTCGCGTCGCTCGGCCTGAGATTGGCCGTGCCTGCTAGGCCCCGGCTCCCGCAGTAGTGCGCTCCGTTGTTGGTGCGGTCGGCGCGCACGGATCGTCGTGCCGCACCTTGCCGCCTTCGCCTACCCACGTGCGAGTCCACTTCTTGGTCACCAATCCCAGCGCAACCAGAATGGCCACAGCCAAGGCCGTTCCCGCAAGGAAGCCCGGTGTGAATCCAAACTGCGTGTGCTGCGCACCCATGCCCATGGCCGGCGGCAGGAAAGAACCCGCCAAGCCGCCAATCTCGCCCACCATGCTGCTGGCTACCGCGGTGGTTCCCTTGTAGCGCAGCGGCAGCAACTGGAAAACCGCACCATTGCCCGCTCCCAGTGCCGAAAACAGGATCACCAGCACACCCACCATGATGAACGGGCTGGCCAACGGTCCTTCCTTGTGTATGACCAGGTAGCCGGCCGCTGCCGTGCCCAGAACCGCAACCAGTGCCAGCCACTTGATCATGCGCAGGCCGCCGATCTTGTCGGCAAGCCCGCCGCCAAAGATGCGAAGAATGCTGGCCATGACAATAATGCCCGCCGAGTACTGGCCGACGCTGGCCTTAGCAATGCCGTACTGGTCGGCAAACAGGGTGGGCAGGAAGCTGGTCAGGCCGATGTAGCCGCCGAAGGTCAGCGCATACATCAGGTTGAAGACCCAAGCATCGCGATCCCAAAGGATGGCGATGTAGTCCTTGAGTCGCTTCTTCTCGCAGTCCGGCGGCTCCTTGGCCATCAGCTGCATCAGGACCATCGCTACAGCAATCGGAATGATGGCGATCCCATAGACGGACTTCCACCCGAACGCCTCGGCCAACGGTGGCGCAAACAGCACCGCCAGCACAGCGCCCGAGTTACCGGCGCCGGCAATGCCCATGGCCAAGCCCTTGTACTTGGGCGGATACCAGCCCGAGCCCAGGGACAAGGCCACGCCGAAGCTGGCGCCCGCCAGTCCCAGCAGGCCGCCAGCCACAATCACCGTCAGGTAGGATTCAGGTGCGAGCCACCCGTACAGCAGGCCGCCCGCCACAATGGCCAAGTTCAGCAGGGCGGCATTCTTGCGTCCGGTGTACTGCGACAGGATGCCCAGCGGCAGCCGCAATAGCGCGCCGGCCAGCACCGGCACAGAAAGCATCAGTCCCACTTCCGACTGCGAGAGCTTGAGCTGCTCCCGGATGAAGGGCGCCAACGCGCCATTGAGCAGCCACGCGGCAAAGCAGAAGTCGAAGTAGATCAGCGAGGTAATCAGGGTCGGCCAGTGGCCGGCTTTCCAGAATCCCTTGTCTTTGGCAATCGCGAGGTCCATGACTCGTCCTCCCTATTTCATCCGATCCCCGATGTATGGTCCGTTATCTGCCACTGTTTGGCGGTCACCTCCGGCCTATGCAACCACGGCACTTCCTGGCTACTGCTGCTGCGAGGGCGTGCGGCCCTTGCGGTTCCAGATCACCTGCTGGGGCAGGCGCCACAGGTAGGTAATCGGCACCACCAGGACGTGCACCAGGCGGGTGAAGGGGAACACGGCAAAGATCAGGAACGCGCCGACAATGTGCAACTTCACCGACAGCGGCAGGTCGCGCACCGCCGAAATGTCCGGGTTCAGCTTGAACAGGCTCCACAGCCACGGAGCCAGCACGCCCGCAAACCAGTTGGTGCCCCAGCGGTCAAACACCGCCACGTACATGCCCGAGAGCACCTGGAACAGCAGCATCAGAATGATGATGAAGTCCATGCGGCTGGTCACGATGCGCACGCGGCTGTTGTTGACGCGGCGCAGCACGGCATTGACCAGGCCGAAGAGGGCCGAGACGGCAAAGATGAGGGCGCCCAGCTCGATGATGTACAGGCGCAGGGGCACCTGGTTCCACCACAGCACGCCGCGCGGCACGAGAAAGCCGATCAGGTGCCCGAGGAACAGGCTGATGATGCCGAAGTGCCAGGGCACCGCGACGTAGAACTGGTGCTTGTTCTCAAGGAACTGGGATGAGTACGACGAGTACGTGAACTTGTCGCCGATGAAGCGCCGGATCGTCGCGAACAGGAACAGCACGATCACGGCGTACGGCATCGCAATGAACAGGAACTCGTCCAGGTTTGCCCATCCGGAGGCCGCCTGGGCCAGAATGCTAAGCATGGCTTGTCGCCCCTTCCCGTGTGGCTTCTTCGTCAAACTGGTAGATCACGCACTTGAAGTGCGCGGCCAGGAAATCGTGCAGCGCCAGCACCGGCTGTCCGAAGCCGGGCTGGTTGGGATCAAACCCGCCGCGCATGTGGGCCACGGCAGGGTGAATCGCCTCTTCAATCAACTCGACGCCGATGGCTTGGGGCAGGCGCGGGGCCAGCTCCAGCAGCACGGGCAGATGGTCCGGCAGCTCGGTGCCGCTGCTCATGCCGTGCTCCACCAGGGCTTGCTGCACACGGGCCAGGAACTGCCCGCGCTGGTAGGCCAGCCCGAAGAGGTGAAAGCCCACCTCCAGGGCCACCGCCGGGTTGATGTCAAACGTGCGGGTGAATGCCTCTTCCGCCTCGTGGCGCGACAGGCCAGCCACCCACTGCGCGTGGCGCTGCAGGCGCTCCGCCACAGCCGGGAACTCGGCCAAAGCCTCCGCTGCCTGCTGCGCGAAGCGGGCGCTTTCCGGCCCCGGGTAGCGCAGCAGGGGTGCAAAGTGCGGCAGATAGTCGCGTGCTTCCGGCATGTTACAGGCCTCGCTTCGGCTCGATGGTGAAACCGAAGCCGGCTTCCTTCTTGTGCTCTTGCGGATCCTTGTACGCCTCGATGGCAACTTCGCGGGCCAGGGGCGGAATGACAAAGCGCTGGGCGAACGTGGGCAGCGCCGTCATGCGGTAAATCGCCTCGGCTTCCTTCTCGTTGGTGTCGGCCTGGGCCAGGGTCTCCAGGGCCGTGGCCATGGGGATGTCGCCCACCGTTTGAGCGCGCTTGAACACACGCACCGCCATGAGCTTGCGCAGGGTGTAGTTCATCTTGTTCACGTCGCCCGCGGCGAACAGGTTCGCCAGGTACTCCATGGGCACGCGCATCTCGTTGAACTTGTGGAAGATGTCCTCAGGCTTGGTGTTGCTCTTGTAGATGTCGTTTTCCGTCGAGCCCAGCACCGGCAGCAGCGCCGGCACATAGAACAGCATGGGCAGGGTGCGGAACTCGAGGTGCGGCGGCAGTGCGATCTTCCAGACCTTGACGAACTTGTAGACCGGCGAGCGCTGGGCGAACTGGATGAACTCGTCGGTCATCCCGTTCTTCTTGGCGCCCTCGATCACCTTGGGGTCAAACGGATCCAGGATCAGGTCCCGCTGGCCGTCAATCAGCTTGTCCTGCGGCAGCTTGGCCACCTCGTTGATGCGGTCGGCGTCGTAAAGCAGCACGCCCAGGTAGCGGATGCGGCCCACGCACGAGTGGAAGCAGGCCGGGGCCTGGCCCGTCTCCAGGCGCGGGTAGCACAGCAGGCACTTCTCGCTCTTGCCCGTGTTCCAGTTGTAGTAGCTCTTCTTGTACGGGCAGGCCGAGACGCACGAGCGCCAGGCGCGGCAACGCTTCTGGTTGATCAGCACGATGCCGTCTTCGCCGCGCTTGTACAAAGCGCCCGAGGGGCAGCTTGCCACGCATGCGGGGTTGAGGCAGTGGTTGCAGATACGCGGGAAGTAGAAGAACACCAGGCGTTCCAGCGCGTTGAGCTGCTGGCGCTGCTGCTCGGTTACCGCGCTGAGGTTGACGTCGTTGCTGGCGTAGATCGGCGAGCCGCCCAGGTCGTCGTCCCAGTTCGGGCCGGCCTTGATCTCCATGGGCTCGCCCGTGACCATGCTGACGGCGCGGGCGATCGGCTGGTCGTCGCCCGGCGGCGAGTTGAACAGGTCCTGATACCGGTAGGTCCATGGCTCGTAGTAATCGTCCATGGTCGGCATCGTGGGGTTGTGGAAGATGTTGGGCAGGTACTTGGCCTTGCTGGTGCTCTTCAGGCGCAGCGTGCCGCCCGAGACCTCCCAGCCGCCCTTGTACTTGTCCTGGTTCTCCCACTGCGTGGGATAGCCGGTGCCCGGCTTGGTCTCCACGTTGTTGAACCACATGTACTCGGTGCCGCGGCGGTCGGTCCAGATGTTCTTGCAGGCAATGCTGCAGGTATGACAGCCGATGCACTTGTCGAGATGGAAGACCATCGAGACTTGAGCGCGTACGTCCATGACTGTGTCCTGTTCTTGGTTTCCTGTGACGCCTGAGTAACGCCCGGTCTTCCTAGTACTCCAGCTTGGGCAGCTTGCGCACCAGCACGTGCGTGTCGCGGTTGCAGCCCGTGGGACCCCAGTAGTTGAAATAGAACGTGAACTGCCCGTAGCCGCCGCACATCAGGTTGGGCTTCAACCGCGTGCGCGTGAGGCTGTTGTGGCCGCCCGCCCGCTTGTTGCCGCGCAGGGGGCTCTTGGGCACGTTCAGCGTGCGTTCCGGCGAGTGGTAGACAATGCTCACGCCGGGCGGGATGCGGGCCGAGACCGCAGCCCTGGTCACCAGCACGCCGTGGTCGTTGTGCACCTCGACCCAATCGTTGTCCTTGATGCCCGCCTTCTCCGCATCCAGGTGGTTCATCCAGAAGGGCTCACACCCGCGCGACAGCGTCATCATGCGCTCGTTGTCGCCGTAGGTGCTGTGGATGTGCCACTTCCCGTGCGGAGTCAGGTAGTTCAGCATCAGCACCTTGTCGTCCTTGCCCGTGTAGACCAGGTCGCCGTAGCTGGTGGGCGAACACTTGGGCTTGAAGGTCGGCAGATGCTCGCCGTACTGCAGGTACATGTGGTGGTCGAGATAGTAGTGCTGGCGCCCCGTCAGGGTGCGGAACGGCACGTTGTTCTCGACGTTGTACACAAAGGGCGCGTAGGCGCGGCCGTTGCTGGGCAGGCCTGACCACATCGCCGAGTTGTGCTGGCGCCGCGGCTGGGACTGGATGTCCTTGTAGGTCATCTCCACGTTGCGGCTGCCCTCAGCCAGGTGCATCAGCGGCACGCCCGTGCGCTTCTCCATGTCCTCGTAGCCGCGGCAGGCCATCTCGCCGTTGCTGACGCTGGCGAAGTGCAGCACGACGTCGGCGGCTTCCTCGGCGTCCTCGATACTCGGGCACACCTTGCCGTCCACCTCCACCACGCGCTTCTTGGGGTGCTTGATGAACTTCTCGTAGTGGTCGGCGCACTCATAGTGCGTGCCGTGGGCGTGCATGCCCTTGGCGGCAAAGTTGGGACCCAGCGCGATGTAGCGCTGGTACATCTTGGTGTAGTCGCGCACCACCACCGACATGTTCGGCATGGTCTTGCCCGGCACGGGCTCGTCCTTGCCGTCCAGCCAGTCGGGGATGTTGACCTGGGCTACCTCAGCCTCGGTGTCGTGCATCAGCGGGCCGGACATGACGTCCTTGACCGGGTTGGGGAAGTGCTTGGGCGCCAGCTCGGCGATCTTCTTGCACAGGGCCTTGAAGATGTCCCAGTCGCTCTTGCTTTCCCAGCAGGGAGGCACCGCCGCGGACAGCGGGTTGACGTAGGCGTGCATGTCCGTGGTGTTGAGGTCGGCCTTCTCGTACCAGGTGGCGGCGGGCAGGATGATGTCTGAATACAGCGCCGAGGTATCGACGCGGAAGTTCAGGTCCACCACCAGGTCCATCTTGCCGCGCGGGGCGGTGTCCCACCACTTCACCATCTTGACCGAGTCCTTGGCCACGGCCTCCGAGGCGATCGCGTTGCTGTGGGTGCCCAGATAGTGCTTCAGGAAGTACTCATGGCCCTTGGCGCTGGACATGAGGGCGTTGCCGCGCCAGATGTACCACACGCGCGGCCACGAGGTCTCGGCGTCCGGGTCCTCGACCGTGAACTGGACTTCCTTCTTCTTCAGCTTGTCCACCACGTACTTCACGATTTCCTGGTCGCTCTTGGCGCCGGCCTTCTCGGCTTCCTGCGCCAGTTCCAGCGAGCTGCGGTTGTACTGCGGGAAGAACGGCAGCCAGCCGTTGCGCACCGCGGTCACCGCCACGTCCATGGTGTGGCCCTGGGCCAGGCTGCCCGGCTTCTGGTTCTTGGGCAGCACGTGGTAGTCGCTGAAGTGCTTCTCGTAGCGCCACTGGTCGCAGTGGACGTAGTGCCAAACCGGGGCCTGCTGCAGGCGCACGGCGTTGTTCCAGTCACGGGCAAAGGCGATAGCGCCCCAGGGTTCGCCCATGGCCAGCTTTTCCTGGCCCACGTAGTGGGCCATGCCGCCGCCGTTCTTGCCCACGCTGCCGGTCAGCATCATCGAGACGATGGCGGCGCGGTAGATCAGGTTGTTGTGGTACCAGTGGTTGATGCCGGCGCCGATGATGACCGTGCACTTGCCGCCGGTCAGCTCTGCGGTGCGGGCCCACTGGCGGGCAAACTTGACCACGTTCTCGCGGGAGATGCCGGTGAGGATCTCCTGCCAGGCGGGCGTGTAGACGGCTTCTTTGTCGTCGTAGTTGGCCGCGTAGCCCTTGGTCAGGCCCGGGCGCGCCACGCCGAACTGGCCGAACAGCAGGTCAAACACCGTGGTGACGGGCACCTTGCCTTCGGGCGTGTCCACGTACTTGACCGGGATGTCGCGGTTGCAGGTGCCGGCCTTGGTGAAGTCGTCGAACTGCACGGACAGCGCTTCGTCCTTGATCTCGGCAAAGCTCAGCAGCGGGTCAATGTCTTCACCCGTCACGCCGTCCTTGAGCAGCAGGTTCCACTGGCCCTTCTTCTTCTGCCAGCGGTGGCCGGCAAAGCCCATGGGCATGCGGGGGCGGCCGGTCTTGCTGTCCCACATCAGGAACTTCCAGTCGCCGTGCTCTTCACCCTTGTAGGCGTCCTGGGTGTTGGCGCGCAGCAGGCGGCCGGGGCGCCAGGTGTCGCCTTCCTTCTCCAGCCGCACCAGCAGCGGGTTGTCCGTGGTGCGCTTCTGGTAGTCGAGGAACGAGTCGGTCTTCTTGTCGACGTACCATTCCTTCAGGATGACGTGGTTGACCGCCATCCAGAACGCGCCGTCCTGGCCCTGGTGGACCGGGATCCACTCGTCGGCCAGCTTGCTGACCTGGGCAAAGTCCGGCGTGAAGACCACCAGCTTGGTGCCGTTGTGCTTGGCCTCGGTCACGAAGTGGGCGTCGGGCGTGCGGGTCATGTTCAGGTTCGACCCCATCACCGCGATCATCTTGGCGTTGTACCAGTCCGCGGACTCGTTCACGTCCGTCTGCTCGCCCCAGATCTCGGGGCTGGCAGGCGGCAGGTCGCAGTACCAGTCGTAGAAGCTCAGGTTCACGCCGCCGAACAGCTGCAGGAAGCGAGCACCCGCCGCGTAGCTGAGCATGCTCATGGCCGGGATCGGGCTGAAGCCGATCACGCGGTCCGGGCCCCACTTCTTGGCAGTGTACAGGTTGGCGGCCGCCATCAACTCCAGCACGGTTTCCCAGTCGGTGCGACGGAAACCGCCCTTGCCGCGGCAGGCCTGGTAGCCGGCGCGCAGCTTGGCGTCGGCCTGGATGCTGGCCCAGGCTTCAACCGGGTCCTGGATGCGCGAGCGTGCAGCCGTCCAGGCATCCAGCAGCGAGCCGCGGATGTAGGGGTACTTCACGCGCATCGGGCTGTAGAGGTACCAGCTGTACGAGATGCCGCGCTGACAGCCGCGGGGCTCGTAGGGCGGGATCTCTCCTTCCAGCTCCAGGTGGTCCGTGGCCTGCAGTTCCCAGGTCACGATGCCCTGCTTGACGTAGATGTTCCACGTGCAGCTGCCGGTGCAGTTCACGCCGTGTGTCGAGCGCACAACGCGGTCGTGGGCCCAGCGGTTGCGATAGAACTCTTCCCAGTCACGGGTCTTGGGGCTGACGATGTCTTGAATCCAGCTCATACCGCCTCTCCCACCAGTGTCTTGCGCACGTTGCGGAAACGCTTCTTCCAGATCAGGTCAAAGCCGACGATCATGACGCCCGCGCCGGCCAGGGCGAGCAGGACAAAGCCCACCGCACCCCAGCT
>JADLBZ010000072.1 GCA_020847415.1 Planctomycetota bacterium | reverse complement strand
CCCGCGCCGGTCACACCCGCGACGCTGCAACCGCACGGTGATGAAGCGCGCGAGTTGCGCGCGCGCCTGGGTCGCGATCCCACGGATGCCGAACTGGAAACCCTGAGACAGAAGCTGGAAGCGCAGCGGGCCGCGACCATTGGGGCCGAAACGGAGCGCATCCAGGCGCTCGAGGCGACCATGGCGGCACTCAAGGATGGCGACGCAGTGAGCACACTGCGCTTGATGCAGGAGCTGACACCGGCAATCAGGGCAACTGTGCGCAATGGCGAAGTCTTCAGCACCTGGTTTGAACGCAAGACCTCGGGCCCGGCGATGGACGGGTCCGCTATCTCCGAGCGCAACCCCAGTGTGGACGGCGCGACAGTGCGCTTCGGGGCTGGCAAGCACGTGTGGAAGGTCAGCGGCCTGGGGCGCGCCGACAAGCCCTTCCCGGCGGACGTGCTGGTCGTTGGCGCGGGGCGCGACGAGACCCTTTTGAGCCTGGACGAGATCGAAGCTACTTCTGATGTCCGCAGCCTGACCTTCCAGGACCTGACCCTGGACTGCGCCAACAACTACTTGAGCGACATGCGATCGAAGAACGGCAGCACGATACGATTCGAGCGGTGCCGGATCGTGCGCTTCGACATGGGCGCCGGCGGCTCGGTCATGCTGTCCTCGCGCGGGGGGCTTGCCTTCTACGCGACAGACACACTGATTACCTGCGGCTACGGCCGTTCGCCGGGCAGCGGCCACTTGTTTCGTGTCCAGGGCGTGCTGATGGTGCGCATGGAGCGCTGCACCGTGGAAGGTCCCATGTACGGCCTGTTCTCAGACCACGGCCAGGCCTGCTACTGCTTCGTGGACTGCTCCTTCAACAACGTGCCCAAGCTGTTTGAGGAGCCCGCAGCGCCCGAGGAACTGGGCGCCATCTTTGAACGGTGCACGTTTGAGGGCTTGGGCGACGCCAAGGCCCGCCAGCTCAAGCTGGCCGACATCAACCCGGCCTGGAAAACGGACTGAGATTGCTGCACGCGTGACCGCCCCTACTGCGGGCTGGCGGGGGCGGGCGAGACCTCGGCCTCGCCGCTGCCCCGGCGGCCGAAAATGCGCCGCACCCAGGTGGTCGCCGCGGCTCCCACGTCATCCAGCACCAGGTACAGCAGCGGCACCAGCACCAGCGTAAAGAACATGCTGGCCAGCATGCCGCCCAGCACCACGCGCCCCAGCGGGAAATAGGGTGTGCCCACAAACGTGGCGTTGCCCACCGCCATGGGAACCAGCCCGAACACCGTGGTCAGGGTGGTCAGCAGAATCGGTCGCAGGCGCTGGCGGCAGCTCTCCAGCACCGCCGTGTCGCGGGCCACACCCTCAGCGCGAAGGCGGTTCACCAGGTCCACCAGCACGATGCCGTTGTTCACCACCACGCCCACCAGCACCATGATGCCCAGGCCCACAATGATGTCGAACGGCGTGCCGGTGACCCACAGGAGCCCGAAGCCCCCCAGCATGGCCCCCGGTACACTGGCCACCAGGATGCACACGGGCTTCAGGAAGCTCTCGAACAGGAAGCACATCACCAGGAACACCAGCAGGCCCGCCCAGTACAGCGAGGTAAACAGCTCGCCGAAACGGGCCTGGAAGTCGCCGAAGCGGCCGCCAAGCTGGCGGCTGTAGCCCGGCGGCATGCGCACGCCCTCCAGCACGGTGTCCACCTGGCGGCGGATGCGGTCCAGGTCGTCGGTGCTGGTGGTGCCCACGATGCGCAGGCTGGTCTGGCGATTGCGGCGGCGGATCTCGCCCAGGCCGCCCTTGGCCAGGCCGCTGGTGGCGGTCACCGCCTTGGCGGCAATGGCGCCGCCCCCCGCCACGGGGATGCGCGTCTCGGCAATGTCGCCCAGCTCGGGGTCGCGGGCGTTGCCGGCGGCATCGGTGGGCGGGGCAAAGCGCACGCGCAGGGGCAGCATGTTCTCGCCCTGCTGGTAGTCGCGCAGCGAGGTGCCCGAGAGCTGAAAGGCCAGCACCTGCGAAAGCGTGCCCGCCGAGACGCCAAAGGCCGCGGCGCGCTCGCGCTCGACCGCGACAGTGACTTCGTCCAGGCCTTCGTCGGTGTCCACCCGCACGCCCTCCAGCCCGGGCACGTTCTCAAGGCGCAGTGCCACTTCGTCGGCGAGCAGCAGCAGCCGCTCGGTGTCGGGGCCGTTCACGCGCACCTCAACTTCGCTGGTGCTGCTGCTGCCGCCCTGGAACTCGCCCGCGACGTCCATGCCCGCGCGCTCGGGCAGGGCCTCTGTGATGCGCGTATAGAACGTGCCCGCCTGGTCCACGCGGTCCTTGTCCAGGTACGCCCACATGCGGGCACGGCGCTCGTTGAAGCTGCAGGACAGGGTGGTCAGGCCGAAGTACTCGCGGGCTTCTTCGGGCGTGCGACCGTACTGCCGCAGGGCCTCTTCCTCGGTGATGCCATAGGCCGCCATGGCGTTGCGGCGCTTCTCGTCGGCGCCGGGCACACCCAGCAGGATCTCTTCCACCTCAAACACGTAGCGCGTCCAGATGGAGTCACGCAAGGGCTGCGTGTCCATCATGGCGCCCTCAATGCCGGTGGGGCCGCCCGCGATATCCAGGTTGCCGGTGGCGGTGCCGCGCGCGACCTCGAGTCCGATGGCGGCACCCGCCACAACCTGGGCTTCCAGCCGCCGCAGCTCGTCCAGCGAGCCCACCGGCCGGTTGTTGTAGCGCAGGATGAAGTCGCCGACGCGCAGGCCTGCCTTCTCGGCGGCGCTGCCGGGGGCAATGGAGACGACCTGCAGGGCGTGGCGCGCCACGGCAATGTCCGAGCCGCCCGGGAAGCCCACCGAAAGCTGGATGCGGTCGCGGTTGCCCTGGTTCTGGTCCGTGCGCTCCAGTGCGCCAAAGAAGAACGCCGAGCCAATCAGCGAGACAACCACCAGGCCGGGCCCCGCCACCCAGCGCGCCGGCAGCAGCAGCGCCACGAACCGCGCATACAGCCGCCCGGTCAGGTCCGCCAGCGGCGTGGCCGGCAGGCCTTCAGCGTTGCGGCCCAGCACCACGGCGGCGGCCTCCCACAATGCCAGGCCGCCCAGGGCCGGCAGGCGCAGCAGCCAGCCCCGGCGCCACAGGCCGACCAGGCGGGTGCGCAGGCCCACGAACCAGCGGCGCGCCCGGTTGCTGCCGGTGCCCGACAACAGCCGCGCGGTGTTCATGGTCATGGGTACTACCGCGAGCGCCACCAGGATGCTGAAGCCCAGGCTGACGCACACCGGCAGGCCGATCTTGCCCATCACAAAGGCAATGAAGGGCTCGTCAGTCAGGAACACCACGCTGATGAACACGATGACCGTGGTGCTGGTGGCCAGCACGAGCGCCAGGCCGACTTCGCCCGCGCCGCGAATGGCTGCCGCCATGGGCGCTTCGCCCAGGGTGTGGCGCCGGTAGACGTTCTCGGCCACCACGATGGCGTTGTCCAGCAGCATGCCGCCCGCCAGGGTAAAGCCCATCAGCGCCAGCAAGTTGATGGTCTCGCCGTAGAGGTACATCACGGCAAGTGTCAGCAGCATGCACAGGGGAATGGACAGGGCGATGGCCAGGCTGAGGCGCCAGCTCTTCAGGAACACCAGCAGCACCACAAAGGCCAGCACTCCGCCCCAGAGCAGCGACGCGAGCAGGTCCTGGATGCTGGTCTTGATGGCGTCGCCCTGGCTCCAGGCCTCGACAATCTCAAAACCCTGCAGTTCGGGGTTGGCGCGCAGGGCCGTGACCGCCTCGTGGATGCGCTCGCCCACGTCCACGGCGTTGGCGTCGCCGGTCTTGAAGATCATGGCGGTGGCGCCCCAGCGGCCGTTGACCCGCACGTAGTCGCTGACGCCGTAGGTCTCGTAGACACCCTTGTCCATCCGCACGCCATCGGGGCCGATACGGGGCCGGGTAATATCGCACAGCCGCAACCCGGGCCGCACGGGCAGGTTCTCGACTTCTTCGAGGCCGATGAAGCGCGAATCCGCCACCACGTACACCTCGCGCTGCAGGCCGGATTGCTCGCGGTCGCCCTGCACCACCACCTTGCCCGCCGGCGAGCGGAAGTTGTCGGCCCGCAGACGCTGCAGCAGGGCGTTCAGGTCCACGCCGTAGGCGCGGGTCTTGTCCGGGTCAATGTCCACGGCAATGAACTTGCGCTGGGTGCCCGAGAACGTGACGCTGGCCACGCCGTCCAGGGCCTCCAGCGCGGGCTGGATCTGCCGCTCCAGCTTCAGATGCGGGTCCTGCACCATGGGCTTCCAGGCGAAGTTGACGAACGCCAGCGGGAAGTTGTTGCTGCCGCCGCGGAAACGCCGCACCCGGATGCGGCCGGTCTCCGAGGGCAGGCGCAGGCGGGCGCGCTCGACCGCTGCCATCACCTCGGCGTAGGCCGCGTCCATGTCGGCGCTGCCGTCAAAGTCCAGGTTGAAGTTCGCCCCCGTGCGCGACGACGTAGCGGTCAGGTCCTTCACGCCGGGGATGGTGGACAGCTCGGCCTCAATGGGCAGGGTCAGCTCGCGCTCGACGGTCATGGGGCTGACCGTGTCGCCGGCGCGGCTGTAGGGGGCGTCCACGGAGATGGACCGGGGTTCAAAGCCCGCCGGGAACAGTTCCAGCGGCAGCATTTTCAGGCTGATGGCCCCCAGCACCGCGGCGGTGAACAGCAGGGTGGTGACGGTAATGGGCCGCCGGGCAAAGAAGGCCAGCACCGGGTGCCCGGCAATGGCCTGCTGGGTGTCGTACAGCAAGGTCATGGAAATCGTTTATACGGGCAAGGAGGCCCCCGCAGACAGGGGAAGAGGGCCCGAAACAAGCTCAAGAACAGAGAGGCGGGCAACCGATGTTGGCAGGGAGGGTCGCCCGATGAAGAAGATCTACTTTCTCACCAAGCCGCAGCCTGCCGCCACGTACTCGGGCAAGTGGCGCAACCGGCTGAAGAACACCTACAAGGGTTCTGACGCGGTGCGCGACATCATCG
The DNA here is from genome assembly GCA_020847415.1 of Planctomycetota bacterium. Taxonomy (GTDB): domain Bacteria; phylum Planctomycetota; class UBA8742; order UBA2392; family UBA2392; genus JADLBZ01. The sequence goes on along the minus strand of JADLBZ010000072.1, from coordinate 10,131 downwards.
AGTGGACCCAGGAAGGGCGCGAGTTTTATGTGGCGCTGGTCAACCACAGCAACGGCGACCGCCGCGTTTTCCACATGAACCCGCCCGGCAGCCCGGAGATCTGTACCGACTTTGCCACGCACCGCCCCGTGTTGAACGTGATTGACCAGATCCTGCGCCTGTGCGCGGACAACGCCGATATTGACATCCAGTTGCTGGAACGCCGCCGGGGCGGAAACCCCAACAGCGGGCGCTTTGACGGCCCCCACAGCGCGGCGTAGGCAGGGCCTGGGCCAGCAGGGCGTTGAAACAGTCCTTTTCAACACACTGCCCGACCCGCGCGGCTTCACCCCGCAAGCCGGACAGTTGCTTTCCGTTGTGGAGGGCGCCAACGGCAAATTCTTCAACGGCCTTGCAGTGGTTCATGCGGAATGAACTTGCGGGGAGAGCCGCATAACGCTTGCGGGCTTTTCCGCGACAGCGAGTGACAGAAGCCCGAAGGGCGCGTGTCGCGAGCGCCCGTCGCGACCCCGTAGCAAAACGGACGCACCCAAATTCATTAGGAACGCAGCACTAAAACCGCAGGCCGATGCCGAACTCGGGCCCGGCACTCCACCACAAGAACGAATCCGCGCGGTAGCCGCCATACAGCTTGGCGCGGAAGTAGCGGTACTTGCCACGCAGGATAAGGGCGAACCAGTCGGTCACCCGGTACTCCAAAGCTGCCTCGCCGGTCAGGCTGATGATGCTCTGCTTGAAGCTCTCGCCGTCGCGCTTCTGGAAGGTAGGCACGCCCACCTCATAGGTGCCGCGCCCCTCGGCAGTGATGCGCCAGTCGTGCCCGATGTTCAACTCAAAGCCCAGCCCGGCGTTCCACCAGGGCAGCAGCTCGCGCAGGCGCTCTTCGTCGCGGTCCTGCTCCACGGCATAGGTGTCGCTGCCGAACTGCACCTTCAGCATGGACCACTCCAGGCCCACCTTGCCGTACATGGTGAAGTTGCCGTCCAGCCCCAGCCGGAACAAATCGCGGCGGTACAGCAGCCGGAACTCGTGCCAGTCGGCGCCGTAGTCTGCGTCGGTGCCCTTGGGGTAGACCACCCCGTTGAAGCGGCTGGTTTCGTCCAGCCGGTCGTCAAAGGCGCGCAGCACGGCAAAGCCATAGCCGGCCTCAATGCTGTCGTGCCACGAGAAACGCAGGCGCAGCTCGGTATCCAGGAACACGCCCAGGGGCAGGGCGTTCATGTCGCGGTTGTAGCCGACGCGGTCGCCGGGCCGGCCCTCCGCCCGCACCTTGTGCATCTGCTCAAAGAAGGGCGCGTGGGCAAAGGCATCCCACTCGATGCCGAGCCCGTAGGGGCGTTCAAAGCGCGCGCGGGTGCGCTCGCGGGCGTATTCCTCGCTGACCCCCTGGGCCGCGACCGACGCGGCGGCTGTCGCCGCAAGCAATGCCACCACAAGCACACGCAAGGTCATGCACGCCTCTGGCAAGGTCCGGCAATGTAACGACTTGGACCTGCCGCGCGACGGAAAAGTTTTTGCCCCGCGCGCTTGCGCGCGTCAGGGCTTGAACGAGAAAAACACCAGTCCCATTTCCTTGGCCAGGAACGGGTTTCGCGCCACGGCGGCGGCCGGGCCGCACAGCCGCGTGCAGGCCTCGCGGCGAGCCAGTTCTTGTGCCGGGGCAAGGGCCTCGCCCGGCGCCTGGTAAATGCAGCGGCCCAGGGCCTCGGGCGTCATGGTCACCCCCGAGAACACGAATCCGGGGCGCCACACGCTGCCCGTGATTTCCGCCTGCAGGGGCACGCTGCCTGCCTTGCCCGCAAGCGCGCCGCGCAAAGTTGCCTGTTCCACTGGCGCATGGGGGTTGAACTCCAGCTCGCCTGTCACGTCGCCCGCGGCAGCCAGAAAGGCAAAGCGTCCCTCTTTCAGGGCCAGTTTGCCCCCGGCGCGCACAGAAGCTGCGCGGCTCTGGGCGGGCTTGTCAAAGGTGCCTTCCAGGGCGCCGGTAAGCCATCCGGCAAGGGGCGCGCAGTCCACGTCCAGGCGCTGCACGTTCACTTTCCAGTCCAGCGCCAGGGCGGGAAACTGCTCGCCAACCAGCACCGTGTTGGGCTCCAGATCCAGCAGGCTCTCGGCTTCCAGGGGGTTCCAGGTAATGTCGCGTTTCAGTCGGCCGCCGGTCACGGTGGCGTCCAGCAAGCCTTCCAGGGCGGGCCATTGGCCCTGCAGGGTCAGGGTGGCGCTGCCCTGGGCCTCACAGAAGCGGCCGGTGGCCAGGGTGCCCTCGGGCAGGCTGAACAACAGGGGCGCGAACTCCACGGTCTCGCCGTCGCGGATGCGCATGTCGGCCTGCAGGGTACAGGCAGGCATCAAGAAGCTGCGCGACTCATCCAGCTGCATGGCCGTGTTGTGGAAGTACTCGATGTCCTCGCCCTCGAGGTCCAGCACCACGCCCAGGTCGCGCAGGCCCCCGGTCACGCGTGCGGAGCCGCGCAGCAGGCCTCGCCAGCGGTCAATCACGCGGTAGCGCGCCCATAACGCCCCCAGCTCAAGGCGGTCCAGGGTTACCGCCAAGGCACCCTCGCGGCTGCCGTCGGCCAGCAGGGTGCCGTGGACAAAGGCGTGTCCCAGCTCGGGCTCGTGCAGGGTCAGCTCGGCGGAGAACCCGGTGCGGCCCGCCGAGCGCGTAATGCCGACCACACCCTGCGTGCGCAACAGGTGCTCGCGGCCCAGCGCGGTCACGGCCAGGCTGAGCGGCACCAGCCGCAACTCCAGGCCCTTTGCACTTCCGGCGCCGGTGATGGCCTTGATCTCGGCCCGGGCGCTCAGCCCTTCGCCGCGCACCTGCAGGGCCCCGCCCTCGATGTGCAGGTCAAATGCGTGGCCTTGTTCGCCGCCCAGGGACTCCAGGAACTGCGTCAGCTCGGGCGCGTTGCCGTCCACGGAAAGCTGCAGCCCGCGCCCGGTCAGGGTCGGCGAGGCCATATCCAGCAGGAAGGCGTAGCCGGCATCCACCTGCAGGTGTTCCAGCGTGGCGCTGCCGCCGGCCTTGGGCAGTTCCACCTGCACGCTGCCAAAGTCCAGCGTGCCCGCCACCGGATCGGCAGTAAACGTCTGCCAGGTCGGCTCTGCCCCCAGGGCCTCGGTCAGCATGGCGGATACCCGCCAGCGCACCAGCGAAACCCAGGGATTGATCCCCGCCTGCGAGAGACCCCAGCAAGCCGCCACCCCCACCACAAAGGCCAGCGCGGCCGGGCGCAGCCTCCGCAACGGAGGCAGCGCGGCAACCGCGGCAGGCAGCGCCGCAAAGCCCCCAAACACAAAGGCCAGCGGCGCCGCGGCCAGCCCCAGCAACAGGGTCAGGCTGCCTGCCCCCTTTGCGGCTGCAGGCGCGGTTTCCGGGCTGGTCTGCGTTGTGGTCATGGTGCGCGGCTGTTACAAGTCTGGCTGGCCAGCAAGAGCGACAGGAAGGCGATTATGGCGGTCTATTCCCCCAGCAACAGCACGAAAATCATGCAGCAGGCGCTGCCCAACGTGCTGCCGCTGATCCCGCTCGTCTCGGTGGTGGTGTTTCCCTACAACGTGGCCAGTTTCACGGTGCACCGCAAGCCCAACATTAACCTGCTGAACACACTGCCTGTGGCGGACGCGATGGTGTGCCTGGCGGCCCAGCGCGACCCCGAAAAACAAGTGCTTTCGGGCATGGAAGACATCTACGACGTCGGGGTCTCGGGCCGCGTGATCCACAAGATGAACCTGCCCGACGGCACCATCCAGGCCGCGGTGCAGGGCCTGACGCGCGTGCGCATCCGCAAGCTGAACCAGTTTGAACCCTTTGCCACCGCCGAAGTAACGCCCGCCCAGACCGCCCACAGCAACGACGAGACGCCGGCCATGCACCGGCGCATCGTCGAGGCGCTGGAGAAGTTCGAGCTGCTGGTCACCCTGGACCAGAACTACAGCCCCGAGCTGGTGAACATCCTCAAGATGAACATCAAGGGCGCGGGCCGCTTTGCCGACCTGCTGGCCACTTATATGCAGTTGCCCTTCAAGACCAAGGCCGAGCTGCTGGGCGAACTGGACGCCAAGAAGCGCCTGGACGCCGTCATCGAGCTGCTGGAAGAGGAGATCGCGCGCCTTTCCGTGGAGCGCGAGGTGCGCATGCGCACCCAGGTGGCGGTGGAGAAAAACCAGCGCGAGTACCTGCTGCGCCAGCAGCTGAAGGCCATCCGCACCGAGCTGGGCGAGGCCGACAGCGCCGAGGCCGAAGTCGAGCGCCTGAAAGAGAAGCTGGAGCAGGCGCGCCTGCCCGAGCACGCCCACAAGGAATGCAAGGCCGAGATTGACCGCCTGAGCCTGATCTCGGAGGCCAGCGCCGAATACAACGTCATCCACCAGCACATTGACTGGCTGCTGAGCGTGCCATGGCAGGCCGTGACCCAGGACAACCTGAACCTCAAGCGCGTGCGGCGCATTCTCGACAAGGACCACTTCGGCCTCGACAAGGTCAAGGACCGCATCATCGAGTTCCTGGCGGTTCTGAAACTCAAGAAGGAGTTGAAGGGCCCCATCCTGTGCCTGGTGGGCCCGCCCGGCGTGGGCAAGACCAGCCTGGGCCGCAGCGTGGCCCGCGCCATGGGCCGCAAGTTCGAGCGCATCAGCCTGGGCGGCCTGTCCGACGACTCCGAGATCATGGGCCACCGGCGCACCTACGTGGGCGCCATGCCGGGCCGCATCATCCAGTCCATGAAGAAGGCCGGCACCCGCAACCCCATCCTGATGCTTGACGAGATTGACAAGCTGGGCCGCGACATGCGCGGCGACCCGGCGGCTGCCCTGCTGGAGGTGCTGGACCCCGAGCAGAACCACGCCTTCGTGGACCGTTACCTGGACGTGCCCTACGACCTCTCGCGCGTGCTGTTCATCTGCACCGCGAACGTGCTGGACACCATCCCCGGCCCCCTCAAGGACCGCATGGAGGTGATCCAGCTTTCCGGCTACACCCTCGAAGAGAAAGAGCAGATCGCCCGCACCTACATCATCCCGCGCCAGGTGGACGCCGCGGGCCTGAAGCCCGAGAGCGTGAAGTTCCCGCGCTCGGCCATCCGCGAGATTGTGCGCGGCTACACCCGCGAGGCCGGCCTGCGCAACTTCGAGCGCCGCATCGCCGCCATCTGCCGCAAGATTGCCACCCGCGTCGCCGGCGGCGAGCTGAAACCCGGCACCGGCGTGGTGGTCAAAGCCGAGAAGGTGGAAGATTATCTGGGCCAGCGCGCCTGGCTGCCTGAGGCCGCGGCCCGCAAGCCCGAAGTGGGCGTGGTGACCGGCCTGGCCTGGACAGCCATGGGCGGCGACACGCTGCTGATTGAAAGCACGCGCTACAAGGGCAACGGCCAGGTGCGCGTCACCGGCAGCCTGGGCGATGTGATGAAGGAGAGCGTCACCACGGCGCTGTCCTGGGTGCGCACCCACGCGGCGGATTTCGGCATTGAGCCCGATGCTTTTGAGAAGCACGACGTGCACGTGCACTTCCCGGAGGGTGCGGTTCCCAAGGACGGCCCCAGCGCGGGCGTATCCATCACCACGGCGCTGGTCAGCCTGTTCACGGGACGCCAGGTGCGCGGCGACGTGGCCATGACCGGCGAAGTCACCCTGCGCGGCAAGGTACTGGCGGTGGGCGGCATCAAGGAAAAGGTGCTGGCTGCGTATCGCGCGGGCCTGAAGGAAGTGCTGCTGCCGCGCTTGAACGAGAAGGACTTGGCCGACGTGCCCAAGGAAGCCCGGGACGCCCTGAGGATCTCCCTGAGCGAGGACGTGACCGAGAACATCAAGGCCGCGGTGCTGCCCGCCGTGCGCAAGAAGAGCAGGAAGTAGCTCGCGACAGGTGCGCGGGGAGTTCGGCAGAGGGCCTGGCAGCGGGATTGACAACGCCTGTCTGCTGACCGGCACTTCGCGCGGCGCCAATCAGACGCCACGAGTGCCAGCGAGCGGCCCTGTGGCGGGCCAGCGCAGGGTCTTGCATGACCTGCGACCCTGTGTGCTTGCGGACAGGACCGGTCGTGGTTGAACCCGCTCCCGGCTCTGATGGCGGGCCGCAGCCCGACTCCATAAAGAGCGGCGAGCTTGGAAAGCGCGTGGTCGCACGACAAGATGCACTTCACCGGACGATCACACAGAAACACCTCACAGCCACGCAAAACGCAATCAGTGGCAAGGATTGGCATGCCCAAGACCTCGCCATTCGCTGTTTAGACCACTTGACAGAGCAAGAACCACACACAAGAACAGGCTTAAGGGAGCAAAGGCCCACAAGTGCGCACTGGCGCCTATGCGCACACCTCCGGGCAGCGCAGGACCCGCAAGGAGAACAACTGCGACACAACTACCAAGAGCTGCCCACGCCGATACCGTTGTTGTCAGAATCGGGTGCTTAGCGGCGAATCTGTCTCCTGCCGCAACAGCGACCAGGCCCCCTAAGGTAAATGCGATACACACCCACTTCCTCCATTCCTCGTAACAGTCTGATTGAAGTGCCCACCCGACAAATGGAAGGCTTGCTGCGAGAAACGCCTCGGTGATCAACAACGTAAATCGGGCAGCAACTAAGGTGGCGGGTATCAACAACAGAACTAAACCTACGCCGACGACAGCAACAGTATCTTCATACGATGCTGACAGAAGGTTGGACGATGCGGCAGTTGTTACAAGGACCTCTTGGGCAAGGCTGCATAGCAAGGCGACAGGCCCCGCGACTCCGAATGCTGATACAACAACGCGACATACAATGGGCGTCCATTTAGGAGCACTCGCGGATTCTGCCATTACGCCTGCCCTCGCTTGCTTCCCCTGGAACCCATCTCAACAACCTTGAAGTAGCTGTTCTTGTGTTGCTGATATATGCGGCATGGACCTTGCGAACGCGCAATGGGCTCGCATCGAGCCGTTCTTTCCCGTCAAGCCCCGACGTGCCGATTGCAAGGGCCGCCCGCCTACCCCGCCGAGGCCGATCCTCAACGCCATCCTCTGGATCCTGCGCGCCGGCGCGCACTGGGCCGATCTGCCTCCGCGATACCCCTCGCGCCCGAGACCTTCACCGTTGGCGCACAACCACGTAGTAAGAGGGGATCGCCTCCGCAATTGCCACATCCTCTACCTCGAATGAGGTGAGCTGCTCCGGGTACAGCCGTCGCCAAGTGCCCAGCATACCGTACTGGTCGACTAAGTCAGCATGTTGTATCCGCATCTCGTCCCAGAACAGCCTGCCTTTCAGCGGATCACCCCACCAGAGCCACCGTGGAAGCCACGCGGGGTCGCCACCATGATCTACAAGCCAACACATGAACTCAATCTGACAATCGGTTGATTCAGGCACCACTCCAACACTCCAAAACACATGAAGCCATTTGTTGGCATCTCCTCTTTGTACAACCACTGCGCGGGCGAATGCGAATGCCTCGTCAACACTGGTTCGCCTGTTCATGACGTCGGATGCGACCAAGTAGGCAATCTGCCTATGGTCAATGCGGAGATCGCCCTTTTCCGGGCGATCTCTTTCTGGATTCCTGGTGGCCGTACATGAGGCCAATAGAAACACCATCGTCGCGAACGATGCAGTGCGGACAAGAAGGTGCAAGGCAACCTCCTGGCGTGCTGCTTGCGCTAGACCAACGAACATCGGAACGCAGCAGCGCTGTCACGGCAGATGGGCAGGTTCGTGGAGCATGACATGTTGGGCTGTCCCTAACCTGGGGGTACTCCTCATTGTAAGAGGGCGGGGTCGCCGGATCATGTGGTGGCGGCGGCGGTGTTCTACACCCCCTGCAGAGTCAGCTTCCTGGCACAAACAACGCTGCTGGCCGTGGCGTAGCCGGGCTGGTTGGCGTTGCTCACGGCTGGCATGGGGCCATTGTAGCTGTGGAACGCGGGCGCGGAAATGATAAGCGGCTGGCGGTTACGGCGGCGTCGGCATCCTGCCGATGGGGTGGCCTTGGCCTTTGGCCAGGGCATGGCGCTGGTAGCGCCGTGATTCGCCATTGGCTGGAAGCCAATGCCACTTGTGCACTGCGCCAATCAGGAGATTGGCGTGCCCGGGGCGCCCGGCTGTCGCGGCCTGGGCCCGTGCATGCCACAGCCGCACTTCGGCTCGGTTGTCTTGGCCCGCTGTTTCGGCACTCCAACGCTCCGAGTTTCCAAACAGGCTCTTGAGCAAGAAACTCCTGCGGCTGTCATAATCGGCTCCTATGCGCATCGGCGTGGACTTTGGCGGCACCAGCATCAAGGCAGCCCTGGTGGAGGGCGCCCAGGTGCTGCGCCACGCGGCGGTACCCACCGGCGGCGGGCGCCCCTGGCGTGAAGTGCTGGCCGACTTGGGGGCGCTGGTGCGCGGCCTGCACGAAAGCCCACAGGCGGTGGGCGTGGCCATCCCCGGCGAGGTGGACGAGGCCGGCAACTGCCACCGGCTGCCCAACGTGCACGGCTTTGACTGCGTCCCCTTGGGGCCCGAGCTGCAGCGGCTGCTGGGCTGCCCCGTGTGCATCGAAAACGACGCAACCGCCGCGGCCCATGCCGAGCACCTGTTCGGTTGGGGACGGCAGCATGGCAGCTTTCTACTGGTTACGCTGGGAACGGGCGTGGGCGGCGGCCTGGTGCTGCAAGGGCGCCTGGTGCGCGGGCGCAGCGGCTTCGCGGGGGAGATCGGGCATGTGCTGGTGGACTCATCGCCGGGCGCCTGGCCCTGCGGCTGCGGCCTGAGGGGCTGCATGGAAGCCTACGCCGGCGCAGGCGGCCTGTTGCGCGCGGCCCGGGAAGCGGGCAGCAACGCGGACTCCGTGGCTGCCGTGATGGTTCAAGGCGGCCTTGCTCGCGAGAAGCTGCTCGCTCAGTTGGCATGGGCCCTGGGAACCGGCCTGGCCGGGATCAACAACACGCTGGACCTGGATGCCCTGGTATTCACCGGCGGCATCGCCAACAGCCTGGCGCTGCTGGAGCCAAGCCTGCGCGAGGCCCTGCGCGCCCGCAGCTACCACCGCCTGCTGGCGGAAGTCCCCGTGCTGGCCAGCCGCCTGGGCGAGCATGCGGGCGTAATCGGGGCCGCCTGGCTGGACACCGCAGGCAAATGAAAAGCGCCCGGGCAACCCGGGCGCCGGCAGTACGGCATCCAGCTAGTTCGCCTGGGGTTCCTGCTCTTCGTACAGGAACTTGATCATCTCGATGTCGCTCTGGAAACCCTTGCGGAAGATGTAGGTGAACTCGTCCATCACGCGACGGATCAAGAACGTGCCCAGTTCGTTCTTCTTGGTGCGGGTGAACTCCTTCAGCAGTTCCTCGCGACTGATGTCGCCCACGTCGTAGTCGTTCGAGGTGTCCGAGATGCGCACCTTCACGCGCGTGGGGTCAATGTCCACCAGCAGGCGCAGGTTGCCCGAGGCGCCGTGCTCCTTGGCGTTCAGGATGATGCTGCTGCAGGCTTCATCAATGGCGATCACCACGAGGCGGGCGACTTTCTCGGAAAGCTTGCCTTCGCCCAGCACCTCGCGCACAAAGGTGCGCAGGGGGGCCAAGGACCGGCTGTCCAGGGGAACGTCAAGTTCGCGGCGGGTTGTCTGGATCATCGGGTTACTTTGCCTTGTCGGGGTTTCTTTGACCAAGCTCACAGCCCCGGAAAGTTGGCGCATAGGGTGCATTCTTTCGGCGACCATGCAAGAACAAACCACCGAATTGCACAGGTATTATAATTGCCTTTACTCACATGGAAAGTGCAAATTTCACAGTTTTTCAAGATTGCGTATAGACGCGTAAGTCTTTATGCTACGGCCACTTATGGATACGCCCGCGAACACAATCCACATTCACCCTCGCGATCAGCTCCGTAAGTGCATTCCCAGCCGCAGTTTCCCACCACTTGGTTGGCAGCCAAATGGGTGCGGGCAGCGTGTGCATTTCCACGCCTGCTCGGCGGCAGGCCGCCTCTAAGGACGCAGGCCGGCGGCGCGCAGTTCCATCCTCTGCTTCCACCAGCACCAGCGCATCGCACCGACGCAAGGCCGGCAGCACGCTGGCTTTCACGCCCCTTGGGTGCTGGGGCCAGATCACTACCACCACGGCCTGCAGGCTGCTCACGGTGGCGGCGGAGTTGCCTTCCATCACAAGGGG
>JADLBZ010000071.1 GCA_020847415.1 Planctomycetota bacterium | reverse complement strand
CGCTCGCGGAAACGGTGTTCACGTTGATGCCCTGGGCCGCATACTCAATGCACAGGTGGCGCACCAGGCTTTCGAGCGCACCCTTGCTGCTTCCCACGGCGGCGTAGTTATGGAAGGCGCGGATAGCGCCCAGGCTGCTGACCGCCACGATGCGGCCGGTGCCCTTGCCGTCGGCACCCTTCATCATGGGCACCGCGTGGCGCGCCAGCGCCAGCAGGGCGTAGGCGTTGATATCCAGGGTCCATTGCCAGTGGTGGTAAGTCAGCTCGGCGCTGGGTTTCAGCACGCCGGAGGCCGCGTTGCTGACCATGAAGTCCAGCCGGCCCCACTTGTCCTTCATGACGCCGAACATCTCGGCGATGTCTTCGTCTTTGGCGACGTTGCCCTTCAGCAGCAAGGGCTCCTTGCCGCCCGCCTTCTTGATGGCGTCGCGGGCTTCGTCGGCAGCCTTGCGGTTGCGCAGATAGTTGACAGCCACATCGGCGCCGGCCTTGGCCATGCGCGTGGCAATGGCGAGGCCGATGCCGCGAGTGCCGCCCGTAACCAGACACTTCTTGCCTGCGTAGTCAAACATGGCGCGTCCAGAACTGCTTACTTCGGCCCCTGCGGGGCGCTATAACGGCGAAATTGCCGCCCGCGTGCGTCAGCACCCGGGTGCACCTGAGCTGCAAAGCGTGGGGATTCTAGGAAGGAACATGGCCATGGGCAAACGGGGTTTGACGGTTTTGTTGGCGACCGCCTCACTGGCTGCAAGCCTGGGGCGCCCGGTGGCCCAGGAAGCCCCCATACCGGAAGCCCCCAAGGCGGAAACCACGGCGGCCTATGCCGTGCCGGCTTCGGAGTTCCTGACTGCCGAGGACGCCGAGTACTTGACCCACGCCCTGAACTGCGTGGACCTGGCGCCCGCGGACCTGAACTACGAGAAGAAGCACCTTGACCACAAGCTGCGCCTGAAGGTGTGCGACCGTGCTTTGGACGAGCCCTGCAGCGTGCCGGGCACAGCCGCCGAGGCCGCCCGCGAGTTCAACGTGAAGGCCCTGCCCTCCCAGCACTGCCGGTACGCGAGCAAGCTGCTTGACCTGCCCCAGGAGCGCTGGACGCCGGAGGAGCTTCAGCTCGACGCGGGGGAGCTTGGCCTGACCACCAAGTCTCTGATTAGCGCCATGGACGAGAGAAGCCTCCTGATCACGCGTTGGCGCGACCGCGTACCCAAGAAGGAAGTTGAGTCACTGGACAAGGAGATTGAAGCGCTGAGCGCTCGATGCCGCGAACTGGAGCGCGGCGTCCTGTTTGGAGGGGAACCGCGCTCGCTTCTTGTGCAGGACTCGCCCGACAACGCTAACCCGCTCGACAAGTCACAGTACTACGCGCCATTTTTCGCCGCAGTGTCCGCCCAAACGCGAGACGGCGAGCGCCTGACACCCGAAGAGAAGCAGCAACTAGCGCATCACTTGCCGGCCACTGTTGCCGAAGCAGAAGTCTCCCTGGCCACCAAAGTGCCGGCTGCCTCGCCCCAGTACCTCTACGAAGTTGGTTCCCGGGCGCCCCTTCCGGGGCTGCTCGTTTCCGCGTCACGCACAAGCCTCATCCTGCAAAGTCTGGCGGGCCGCATCCGCAGTCAGCTCGCCGTTCGCAAGTGGCAGCAGGTAGGCACCCCCAGCACCCTGAAGGGCATCACGGGCGGTATTCTGGCGGCATGGGAAGGACCGAACGGCCGCTTCGTCATCGGCGGCACAGGCCCCAACACCTACGAGGGCGACGACTTCATCGGCATCATTGACCTGGGCGGCGACGACCTCTATCGCGGCCGCGTCGCCTGCGGCCTTGGCCTGGAGGGCCGCTCCGCCCTCTCCTTCGTCCTCGACCTTTCCGGCAACGACCGCTACGAGGGCAGTGACTTTACCCAGGGCTTCGGCTTTCTCGGCGTGGGCATCCTGCACGACCTGGGCGGCGGCAACGACACCTACCAGGCCCGCTACGCCGCCCAGGGCTGCGGCTTGTGCGGCGTGGGCGAGCTCTACGACGACGGCGGCGACGACCTCTACGTAGCTGACAGCGGCGCCCAGGGTGCGGCTGCCTTCGGCTACGGCCGCCTTGCCGATGCCGCAGGCAACGACATCTACCGCGGCGCGCGCTACGTGCAGGCTTTTGCCCAGGTCAAGGGCATTGGCGTGCTGGCCGACGGCGCCGGCAACGACCTCTACTTCGCCGGGGCCAAGTACCTGCACCAGCCCCTCTGGAACGACCGCTACCAGAGCCTCAGCCAGGGCTTTGCCATCGGCAACCGCTACGAGGGCACCGGCGGCGGGGTGGCCCTGCTGCTGGACGAAGGCGATGGCAACGACGTCTACCAGTCCGACATCTACGGCCAGGGCAGCAGCTACTGGTTCAGCCTGGGCCTGCTGGTGGACCGCGGCGGCAACGACACCTACACCTCGGGCCAGTACTGCCAGGGCGCGGGCATTCACCTCTCGGCTGCGGCCCTGATGGACCTGAAGGGCAACGACACCTACAGCATGGGCGTGGGCCTGGGCCAGGGTGCCGCCCACGACTGGGCTGTGGGGTGGCTGATTGACCGCGCCGGCAACGACTTCTTCCAGGGCAACGGGCAGGGCATGGGCCTGAACTTCAGCGTGGGCATCCTGCTGGACTGCGCCGGCGACGACAGCCACTGCACCAACAACGAAGGCAGCATCGGCAAGGGCAGCAACCACGACATCAGCCTGCTGCTGGACCTGGGCGGCACCGACAGCTACGGCCCCAAGGACACCAAAGACGGCAGCTTCACCCGGCGCGACCGCTGCGGGCTGGTCTATGACGTGCCGGCCGGGTGGTTCCCCGGGGTGGACCCCGCCACCCTGCCGACCAAGCAGGAACCGGCGCCGGTGAAGAGCGTGGTCCAGCACATCCTGATTGCCTGGGACGGCACGGGCGTGGACACGCAGAAGCAACCCCGCACCAAGGAACAGGCCGCCGAGCAGGCCCGCAAAGTGCTGAAGCTGGCGCGCGCCACGGGCGCTGACTGGCCCAGGCTGCAAGCCGACCACAACGAGGATTGCAGCGCCAACGAAGACGGCAGCGTGAACACGCACAACAAGTACACCGCCACGCCGGAGGCGCGGCTGGTGAAGCCCTTCCTGGACTGCGCCCTGCGGCTGGGCGTGGGCCAGGTGGACCTGTGCGAGTCCAAGTACGGCTTTCACATCATCAAGCGGGTGGAGTAGCCGGGGATGGCTGCGCGCGTGCTAACGACCGCGACCGGCCACGAGGACCCCGCGCCGCCATGCATCCGGCACGTCTTCATCGCCAGGGACGGCTCGGGCGCACCCGGGCAACGGCAGCCTCGCGGCGACGCGGAGGCACGCCTGCTGGCTGACCTTGTGCTGGAGCTTGCCCGAAGCGACGGCTTTGACACAGCCCAGCAGCGCTTCAACGAGGACGTGCTGGGCAACGTGGTGTATGCCGTGCAGCCGGACGACCCCATGGAAGACCTGCGCCGCCTGGCCTACAGCCTGCTGCCGGGAACCATGGATGTGGCGTCTTCCCGGTGGGGATATCATGTCGTCTTGTGCGTGCGTTGAAGCGGGTGATCCGGCGCGGCACCAACCCGGGCCGATCGCTTGCGACGGGCATCAAGGGGCGTTGGCCCAGGTCAGCACCAGCCGCGCCGCGCCGCGCGGAAAGAGCTCGAAGGCCTCAAAGCCCGCCT
>JADLBZ010000070.1 GCA_020847415.1 Planctomycetota bacterium | reverse complement strand
GCGTCGCGCAGGTCGGTGACCAGCAGCTCCGAGACCCCGCAAGCGTGCAGGAACTTCACGGCTTCCACGCCGCCCTGCCACAGGCCCAGGCCCATCACCAGGGCGCGCTTGCCGCGAAAGCGGGCAAATGGTCCGGTTGCGTTCATGGGCGTTACTTGCCTGCGGGCTGGGGGCGGGTGGCGGCCATGGCTGCAAACTCGTAGCGGTCCTCGGGCCGCGTGGGCTCGCGGTAGGCCCGTGCGGCGGCGTACAACTCCTGCAGGTTGGCCGGCAGGGCGGGCGCAAGTTTCGCGTTCACCTCGTGCTCGTCCACGATCTTGAAGGGCGCCAGCACCTCGGCAAAGAAGTCCACCGGGGGGTACTCGTACCAGGGGGCTTCCAGCTTGATGCTGCCGGAATGCGTGGCAAAGCCCGGCTTGCGGAAGGTGTATTCGCGCGTGCCGTAGTAGATGAAGTTGGCGTAAAGGGCCCCTTCGGGGTCCTTGGCGTCGCGGGTCCGGCCCACGTACTCGCCGTCAATGTAGACGTCGGCGCCGGGCGGGTCTGAGCGCAAGTAGATGCGCCGCTCCACGCACCCGCAAAGCAACAAGGCCGCGATGGCGATGGCTGCCAGCCTCATGGCGCCGACTCTAGCAGCGCGCGCGACAGGTGAAAGGTTGTGCGGCCCGAAAGCGCTGCTATGTTCGCGGAACCGGAAGAAAGAGAGCGCCATCATGAAAAGCAAGTTCTCGCGCATCGTGATTCCCACGGACTTCAGCGACACCGCCGAGATGGCCCTGCGGCTGGGCTCTGAGGTCGGGTCCTTTTACAAGTCCACGCTGGATGTCGTGAACGTGGTGGATGCCACCGTGTATGCCTATGCGGGCTACCCGTTTGCGTCGCTTTCCAAGGAACTGATGGCGGGTGCCGAGGAGTCCCTGAACAAGCTGAAGCTGCCGTCCCAGGCCCAGGGCCTGCAGGTGAGCCGCTACATCCTTTCGGGCACGCCCTCGCGCGAGATTGTGGACCACGCCCAGCGCCACAACGCCGACCTGATCTGCATCGGCACCCATGGCGCCGGCGCGGTGGTGCGGTTCTTCCTGGGCTCGGTGGCTGACAAAGTGCTGCACGAGGCCAAGTGCCCCGTGCTGGTGACCAAGAAGCCCAAGGGCGAGGTCAAGCACACCAAGAAGCGCGCCAAGCCCTTCACGCGCATCCTGTTCCCCACCGACTTCAGTGACACCGCCAACAAGGCCCTGGAACGCGCCATTGCGCTGACCGAGGACTTTGATGCCGAGTTGTTCGTGCTGCACATTGTGGACGACAGCCTGATCAGCACCCATGTGCCCGAGGAGCGCCGCATCATCCTGAAGGAGCTGCGCAACCACGCCCTGGAAGAGATGCGCAAGATCCTTCCCGCCGAACTGCTGCAGTACTTCGACACCATGGGCGCGGTCAAGCGCGGCGAGCCGGGCAAGGCCATCACCAGCTACGCTGAGGCCCACAACTGCGACCTGATCATCATGGGCAGCCACGGCCGCACCGGCCTGCAGCGCGTGCTGCTGGGCTCGGTGGCAGACAAGGTGGTGCGCCTGGCCAAGTGCCCGGTGTTCATCGAGCGCGCCGACGCCGGCAAACTGAAGAAGGGGTAAGCTGCGGCGCTCACAGAAGAAACAAAGCGGGCGCCGGGAGCTCCGGCGCCCGTGTTCTGTACAGTCTGCTACCGCGCGGCGTCGCGCAGGGCGGAGAAGATCTCCTCCACTGTGCCGCGGCCGTCAAACACATGCAGCAGGCCGCGCTCGCGGTACCAGGGCACCAGCGGGCCGGTCAGCGTGTCGTACTCCTCCAGGCGCTTGCGGACCTTCTCCGGGTCATCGTCGGCGCGCAGGTAGGTCTCACCTCCGCAGGTGTCGCAGACGCCCTCCGTGCGGGTGGGCGAGTATTTGACGTGGCTGATGGCGCCGCATTGGCGGCAGGTGCGGCGGCCGCTGATGCGCTCCACGATCACGTCGCGGGGGGCGTCGAAGAACATGGCGCCCGAGACAGCCTCGCCGTTGCGGGCCAGTGCGGCCCCCAGGGCCTCGGCCTGCGGCACCGTGCGCGGGAAGCCGTCCAGGATGAAGCCCTGGGCGCAGTCCGCGGCCACGATGCGGTCCATGACCAGCTCCACTACGAGGTCATCGGGCACCAGCTTGCCCGCGTTCATGTACTCCTTGGCTTTCTGGCCGAGCGGCGTGTCGCGCTTGAGGTGGTCGCGGAACAGGTCGCCGGTTGAGATATGGGGCAGTTTCAGCTCGGCGGCCAGGCGCGCGGCCTGGGTGCCCTTGCCCACGCCCGGCGGGCCAACGAACACCAGCACCTTGCGGGCTGCGGCTGCAGTGGGCTGAGCGGCAGCGGCAGGTGCGATAGCGCCGCGAACGGGCTTGCGTGCTGCGCGTTTAAGCGGCTTGACCGCTGCGGCCTTGGTGGGGAGCTTCTTGGCGGCGTGTTTCGTCGCGGCCTTCTTCGCCGGCTTCTTGGCAGGCTTCCTGGCGGCCTTTCCTGCGACCTTCTTGGCGACCCTCTTCGCGACCTTCCTGGCGGGCTTCTTCGCAGGCTTCCTGACCGCCTTCTTCGCGGTCTTGGCAGCCGGCTTGGGGGCCGCCCTCTTTACCCCCTTCTTCGTGCTCTTCTTCACGGCCCTCTTGGTCGCCTTTTTGGCGGGCTTCTTGGTCTTCTTTGCGGCTGGCTTGCTGGTGCGGCGCGCTGCCTGCTTGCGTGCCGATTTGCGGCTGGTCCTTGCCATGGATGCCCCTTTTCTGCCGGGATGAGAGTTGATGCCGGCCATCTTCTAGATCAGAGACAGGCCGATGCAACCGTGGAAATGAACCGGCGCCCCGTGGGGGGCGCCGGCACGCTTGCTGGTAAGTGCCGATTAGCGCTTGCGCTGCCCCACGAGGCCCGTGTAGCCCTCGTAGTTGCGCTGGATGAGCTGCACTTCGACCTTTTGCACCAGGTCCAGGGCCACGTGCACCACGATGAGCAGGCTGGTGCCGCCCATCACGCGGAAGAACATGCGGTTCTGGGTCAACGACTCAGACTCGCCGAAGAGCAGCTCCATGAAACGGGGCAGCTCGTTGGGCAGGATGGCAATCAGGCACAGGAAGCCTGCACCCGCCAGCGTCATGCGACGCAGGATGGAGGCCAGATAGGTGGACGTGTCCTTGCCGGGGCGCACACCGGGTATGAACGCGCCCCAGTCCTTGAAGTTCTTGGCCAACTCCACGGGGTTGAACTGGAGCTGCACCCAGAAGTAGGTGAAGAAGAAAATCATGCCGCAGTACAGCGCCGTCCACACGAACCCGTAATCCGCAAACGCGTCGTTCAGGTCCGTCAGCATGGCGCCCCAGAAACCGGACGAGTCCACGCTGCCCTTGATCGAGCCGAACAGGATGGTGGGCAGCGTCAGCAGTGCCGAGGCGAAGATAATGGGGATCACGCCGGCCTGGTCCACGCGCAGCGGGAAAGTCTGGCGCTGGCCGCCCGAGGTGGTGCCGCCGCGCACATGCTTGGCGTGCTGGATGACAATCTCGCGCCGGCCCAGCGTGATGATGACAATGCCGAAGGTGATGGCCACGAACATGATCAGCAGCGTGACCAGCGACAAGAACGCGTCCAGCGAGATGCTCGGCGCCACCGTCGAGTCCAGCATGGGCTGGATCAGACGCAGGATCGTGTTCGGAATCGAGGCCACGATGCCGGCCATGATGATCAGCGACGTGCCGTTGCCCAGGCCGTGCTCCGTGATCTGGTCGCCCAGCCAGATCAGGAAATAGGTGCCGGCGGTCATGGTCAGCACAGCCAGCGCGGTAAACGCCGTGGGCTCAAACACCATGGCCGAGGCCAGGCCGGCCTGGCTGGTCAGCAGCTTGATGGTGAAGAAGGACTGCACGAAGCAGATGGGAATGGTGGCCAGGCGAGAGTACAGGCGGATGCGCCGCTGGCCGCTCTGGCCCTCTTTCTGGATTTCCTCCAGCTTGGGCACGACCTTGGTGAGCAGCTGGAAGATAATCTCCGCGCTGATGTAGGGCATGATGCCCAGCGAGAAGATGGTGAAGTCCGTCAGGCCGCCTGCAGACAAGGCATTGTAGAGGCCCAGGAAGCTGAACACCCAACTGCCTTCAGCCTGCTCGCGGAACTGCTGGGCAAAGGCGATGTTGTCAATGCCCGGCACCGGGATGATGCTGCCCAGGCGGTACACAGCCAGGATCAACAGCGTGAACAAGGCCTTCTTCCGGAGCTCAGGGATCCGGAAGAGGTTGGCGAACATCTCAGAAGGCCCAGAAGCCTTTGTCATTGCCGCCTCTATCCACCACCGGCCCCAGCCGCCTGGAAGGGGCTGTGAGCCGCAGCTTTTACACCACGGTAATGCGTTGGTCCACGGGGCTGACTACCCGGCGCAAGCTACTTGGCAGCCGCGGCGGCAATCACCTCGCACTTGCCGCCCTTGGCCTCAATCTTCTGCCGGGCCGAGGCGCTGAAGCGGTGCGCCTTCACGGTCAGCTTGCGGGTCAACTCGCCGTCGCCCAGGACCTTGACGCCGTCCTTGACGCGGTTGATCAGACCGGCCTTGAGGAATTCCTCGGGGCCGATGCTGCTGCCGTCCTTGAAGTCGTTCAGGGCCGAGACGTTCAACACCACGATATCCTTGCGGAAGATCTTGTTGTTGAAGCCGACCTTGGGAAGGCGGCGAACCAGGGGCATCTGGCCGCCTTCAAAGTAGAAGCGCTGGGCGGTGCCGGTGCGCTGGTAGGCGCCCTGGCTGCCGCGGCCGGCAGTCTTGCCCGTGCCGGTGCCGGGGCCGCGGCCCTTGCGCACGTCACCCTTCTTGCGGGTACGGGGCTTGCCCTTGAGAGTCTTCAGGTCCATCGTTCGCTCCCTCGGCGATTCGCCGGGTTACTCGGCATAAAGCCTGCGGGGGTGCACAGGCACCCCCAAACGGTTGCCGCCTAGGCGGCAGATCAGGCGCTGGGTCCGGCTTCCGGGGCCGGTGCGGCATCGCCGCCGCTGCTGCTGCTGCCACCGCCACCCTCTTCCTCACCGCGGCGGCCACGACGACCGCGCGGGCCACGGGTGTTGCGGTCGCCACGCTGCTGCTTGGCCTTGGCCTCGCGGCGGCGGGCAATCTCTTCCTCGTCCATGCCCGTGGGCTGCAGCTTGGGGCGCTCACGGTCGGCCAGCACCGGCAGACCGCGCAGCGTGAAGACTTCTTCCTTGCTGCGCAGCTGCTCCAGGCCGTTCAGGGTGGCCTTGACCAGGTTCACCGGGTTGCGGCTGCCGTAGGCCTTGGTCAGCAGGTTGCGCACGCCCAGCTCTTCCACCACGGCGCGCACCGTGGCGCCGGCCTTGATACCGGTACCGGGCGCCGCGGGGCGCAGCATTACAGAGGACGAGCCGTACTTGCCCCACACCGCGTGCGGGATGGTGTCGCCGCGCAGCGGGAAGCGGATCAGGTGCTTGCGGGCGTCGCGGCCGGCCTTCTCGATGCTGTTGGGCACTTCACGCGACTTGCCCTGGCCCAGGCCGATTACGCCCTTGCGGTCGCCCAGGATGACGTAGGCCGTAAAGCTGAAACGCCGGCCGCCCTTGACCACGGCTGCCGTGCGATTCACACGGATCACCTTCTCTTCGCCCAGCTCAATATCGCGAGCAATCACACGCTGTGCCATGTTCCTGCCTCTTCTGCCGCGCTGTCTGCGCGGGACTTGGGTTGACTCCAGGTTGCCTAGAACTCCAGCCCGGCCTCGCGGGCGGCGTCCGCCAGGGCCTTGATGCGCCCATGGTAGCGGAACGGGCCGCGATCAAAGGCCACCTGCTTGACGCCCTTGGCCAGGGCCAGCTCGGCGATCTTCTTGCCGATCACCTTGGCGCCTGCCACCGCGCCCGAGCCTGCCACGGCGTTCTTCTTGCCCACCGTGGTGGCGGAGCAGATGGTGCGCTGGGTGTGGTCGTCAATGACCTGCACCGAGATGTGCCGCTCAGAGCGGCACACCGAAAGACGCGGCCGGGTGCCGGCGGCACGCATACGGTTGCGCGAGGCGAGCGCGCGGCGCCGGGCCTGCTTGGTCTTGAGCTTACCTTTGTTCATTGCACTGTCCTTCTGCCTGCTGTCCTGTTGCCTTCCGAAACGCCTGCTGCTTTGCCCCCGCGCCGCGGCCAGGCCGCGCGCCGGAACGGTTTACTTGCCGCCTGCGCCGCCCACGAACGACTTGCCGGCCTTGCGGATAATCTGTTCGCCGTCGTAGCGGATGCCCTTGCCCTTGTAGGGCTCAGGCTTCTTGGCTGCCCGGATCTGGGCAGCGAACTGGCCCACCTTCTGGATGTCAATGCCCTTGACCTCCAGGCGCTGCGGGTTGGGCAGCGTGCAGGTGACGCCCTCTGGAATGGGCAGGTCCACCGAATGGCAGAAGCCCACCTGAAGCTGCAGCACCTTGCCCTGCACCTTGCCGCCCCAGCCCACACCCACGATGTCCAGGATCTTCTGGTAGCCCTGGGTGACGCCCTGGACCATGTTGGCCAGGTGAGCGCGCACCGTGCCGTGCAGGGCGCGCGCCTGCTTGCTGTCGTTCTTGCGATCCACCACCACCGCCGAGCCGTCAACCTTCACGGTGATCTCGGGGCGCAGGGCCAGCGAGAGCTTGCCCTTGGGGCCTTCGACATTCACCGTGTTGGCCGCGACGCTGATCTTGACACCCGCGGGGATGGCAACCGGCTGTTTTCCGATACGTGACATGGCAATCGTCCTGTTTCTGCTGCGAGTCTGCTGCCTGCGAGTCCACTGCCAGTGAGCCCGGTGCACCAAGCTTGAGGCGCCGGCCTTAGCCCACCTTGCAGATGATCTCGCCGCCAATCTTCTGTTTGCGGCACTCCCGGTCCGACAGCACGCCGCGCGGCGTCGAAAGAATGCAGATGCCCATGCCGCCCCGCACGCGCGGAATCTTCTCGACCGATGAATACACCCGGCAGCCTGGCCGCGATACGCGGTCAATGCTGGTGATCACCAGTTCGCCGTCCGGGCCGAAGCGCATGGCAAGCACCAGCCGGCGCGCCGTGCCTTCGCCCTCCACCTTTACACCGTTTACGAAGCCTTCCCGGCGCAGCACGTTGGCCACATCGAGCTTCAGCTTCGAATACGGCACGCATACTTCCGCCATGCCATTACTGTTGGCGTTGCGAATCCGCGTCAGCATGTCCGCGATTGGGTCTGTGATAGACATCCGGCTAAACTCCCGTCGGGTGTTACAAATCCTGCTTCCCGTTTCTTCCGGCCCTTGCCGGCAAGCCCTACCAGCTCGCCTTGCGCATGCCCGGGATTTCGCCGCGGCTGGCCAGCTCGCGCAGGCAGCAACGGCAGATCTTCAGCTTGCGATACACCGCACGCGGCCGTCCGCACACCTGGCAACGGTTCCGGTGCCGGGTCGAAAACTTGGGCGGGCGCTGCGACTTGATGACGAGACACGTTCTGGACACAGGGTTCTCCTGGCTTCTGCCTTCATGTTCCGGCTCTTGACCGGTACCGCCTTACTGCGCCGCCTTCTCGCGCGCAGCCTTGGCCTGCGGGCGCTTCAGCGGAACACCCAGCCCCAGCAGCAGGCTGCGCGACCAATCGTCGTTGCCGCCGCTGATGCTGATCGAAATGTCCATGCCCTGGACTTCCTTGACCTTGTCCAGCTCCACATCCGGGAAAATCGTCTGCTCGGTCAGGCCCATGTTGTAGTTGCCGCGCCCGTCAAAGCTGCGGGCGTTCAGGCCCTGGAAGTCACGGATGCGGGGTACCGCCACCGAGATCAGCTTCTCCAGGAACAGCCACATGCGGTCGCCGCGCAGCGTAACCTTGGCGCCCACGGGGTCGTTCTCGCGCAGCTTCCAGGCGGCCTGGGCGCTCTTGGCCCGGGTGACCACGGCCTTCTGGCCGGCGATCTCCGACAGGTCCTTGGCCAGAGCTTCCGCCAGGCCCTTGTTCTTGCTGGCCTGGCCAAAGCCCATGTTCAGGGTCACCTTCTGCACGCGCGGCACCGCCATGATGTTCTCAATGCCGAACTGCTTCATCAGCGCGGGCACCACTTCGTCGCGGTACTTGGTCTTCAGGCGCGGCGCGAACGAGCCCAGCTTCTTGAGGCTGACGCCCTCGGCGGCCTTGGCGGCTTCTTTTTTCTGCTTTGCCATGTCCTGGTCCTTCAGTTCCCTGCGTGGCTGCGTGTGGCTTTACTTGCCGATGACGGCGCCCGTGCTCTTGAAGTAGCGGACCTTGTGGCCCTTCTCCACCTTCAGCCGCGGGCGTTCCGGCTTGCCGGTCTTCTCGTTGAACAGCATGACGTTGGCGGCAGGCAGGAAAGCCTCGCGCTGGACGCGACCGCCCTGAGGGTTCTGGTCGCTCTTGCGCAGGTGCTTCCACACCATGTTCTTGCCCTCGACAATCACGCGACCGCGCGTGGTGTCAATTTTCAGCACCTTGCCGCTGGGCTTCTTCTTGTCTTCGTCCGTCTGGGGGCGGTCTTTGCCCTTGATGATCTGGACGACATCTCCAACTTTGACGTGCATGTCTTTTCTCCGCGTCCCCGGGGCTAGACCACTTCCGTGGCGAGCGAAACGATCTTCATGAACTTCTTGGCGCGCAACTCGCGGGCCACGGCGCCGAAAATGCGGGTGCCGACCGGGTTGCCTTCCTTGTCCACAATCACCGCAGCGTTGCGGTCAAAGCGCACATAGCTGCCGTCGTCGCGGCGCACCGCCTTGCGCGTGCGCACAATCACGCAGCGCACCACGCGACGCTTCTTGTCCTTCTTGTTCGTCTTCTTGAACAGCTCGCAGGTCGGCGTCGCGGACTTGATCACGCCCACGAAAACGTCGCCCACCGAGGCATAGCGCCGCCCCGACGAGCCCAGGACCTTGATGCAGCAAATGGTCTTGGCGCCCGTGTTATCGGCGCAATCCAGCACTGTCTGTTCCTGAATCATGGCTTCAGCCCTTCCTCAAGGCGTGCGGCATCGCCGCGCGCCCGCAATTCGTCGTTACTTCACCGGCGCGGCAGCCCCGGCGGCCACGCCGCCGTGAGCCGGGCGCACAATGCGCACCAGGCGCCAGTTCTTGGTCTTGGAGATGGGCCGTGTGGCCATCACCTCAACCACGTCGCCCACGTTCGCCTCTTCCTTCTCGTCGTGCACGTGCAGGCGGGTGTGGCGCTTCTGGATCTTGCCGTAGCGGGCGTTGCGCACCGAGCGCTCCCACACCACGGTGATCGTCTTGTTGCGCTTGTCGCTGACCACGGTGCCGATGATGCGGCGGCGCAGCGCGCGATCTTCCGTCTTCTGCGCGCCGCCCTGTCCGGCGTTTTGGTTGCTCACCTGCGTCATTGCCTGCTCCATCCTTGCCGTCGTTGACCTACTTGCCTTCTGCGTACAGCTTCACACCGCGCACGCTGCGGCGCGTCTGCGCCAACCGGTCGCGCAGCTTGCGCCGGCGCCGCTTGTCTTCCACCGTGCCGCTGTGCGCGGGCCCGGTCTTTTCCAGCGCCGTTGCCAGCGCCTTCTCGGCGTCCTGCTGCTGCTTCAGCTTCTCGCGGCCGGCCAGCACCGTCAGGATGCGGGCGATCTCGCGCTTGCGGCTGCGCGCGCCGGCACCCTTGACCGAGGTCATGCGCTCGGTGGTGAAGCGGGTGTTGAAGTTCTCGGTCGAGAGCTGCGTCAGCTTGGCCCGCAGTTCCTTCTCCGGCATGCCCTTCAGTGCATCAATGCTCATCTCTGGCTCCCTGCGCGGCCCCCAGGCCGCAAATGCGTCTGTTCGCTATCCCACTTCGTGCTGGCGCTCAACCATGCGGCAGCGCAGGCCCATCTTGCTGGCGGCCTTGGCCAGGGCCACGCGGGCGTCCGAGAGGGGCAGGCCGCCCACCTCGAACAGCACGGCACCGGGCTTGACCACGGCGACCCAGAACTCCGGCTCGCCTTTGCCGCCGCCCTGGCGGGTTTCCAGCGGCTTGGAAGAAACCGGCTTGTGCGGGAAAATGCGGATCCAGTACTTGCCCGAGCGACCCACCGCGCGCGACAGCGTCACGCGGGCGGCCTCGATCTGGCGGCCCGTAATCCAGCCGGGCTCCAGCACTTGCAGGCCGGCACTGCCGAACGCGACATAGTTGCCGCGCGTGGCGTTGCCCTTGACCTTGCCGCGCATTACCTTGCGGTACTTGGTTCTAGTTGGCAGCAAGGCCATACTTCGCCTCCTCTGTCTGCTTCATCAGGCCGCGGTTAATCCAGACCTTGATGCCCAGCGTACCGAACGTCGTGTAGGCCTGGGCGAAACCGTAATCAATGTCAGCGTCCAGCGTGGTCAGCGGCACGCTGCCCCACACCGCCTTCTCCTGGCGGCTCAGGTCAGCACCGCCCAGGCGGCCCGAAACCTGAATCTTGCAGCCCAAAGCACCCGCAGCACGGATCAGGTCCATCTCGCGCTTCACCGCGCGACGGAAACTGCCGCGGCGCTCGAGCTGCTCCGCGATGCGCTGGGCAGCCAGCTGGCCGTCCAGCTCGGGCTTCTGCACCTCCAGCACGCGGATATCCACCATCTTGCCGCCGGTGAGGAGCGAGATTTCCTTTTCCAGGTCCGAGAGGCGACTGGTCTTCTTGCCAATCAGCATGCCGGGCTTGGCGGTAAACACGTACACCGTCAGCTTCTCGTCGCCCTTGCGCTCGATTTCCACGCGGGGCACCGCGGCGAACTTGTACTCCTTGAGGATGTGCTTGCGGATCTTCGCATCCTCGACCAGCCAGTCGCCGAAGTTCTTCTTGTTCGCGTACCAGCGCGAGCGCCAGGGCTTGCTCACCCCGACCCGGAACCCGTACGGACGAATCTTCTGTCCCATAAAACTCTCCGCGGACTATGCCGCCTGCCATTCCCCTGCCGCTGCTACTTGCCTGCCCTCTTGCTGCCGGCCTTCTCGGCGCGCTTGGCCAGGCGCTGATCCTTGCTCACGCGCTGGCGGCGCTTGGCCCACGTGGGCCGGGTCTTCTTCTGCTCCTCCACCCACTCCGGCGCAGCCACCGACACATGCAGGTGGCAGGTGTAGCGCGTGTAGGGGTTGGCCATGCCGCGCGAACGGGGGCGCCACCGCTTCATGCGGGCACCTTCATCCACCCGGGCCACGGACACCACCAGGTTGTCGGCGTCCACTGCGGTGCCGGTGCGGCTGGCGTGTTCCTCGGCGTTGGCCACCGCAGACTGGATCAGCTTGCGGATGGCGGGTGCCGCGCGCTTGTTCACAAACTGCAGCAGCGCCATGGCGTCGCCGGCGTTGCGGCCGCGCACCAGATCAATCACCAGCCGGGCCTTGCGCGCGCTCATGCGCACGTTACGGGCGGTCGCGTTGAACTGCTTCTTGTCGTTCTCGTCGGCCATGTCAGCCGTCTCCACTTCTTCGTTGCAAGAACTGCGCTTTGATGCACGAACCGCTTAGGCCTTGCGGTGGCCCGTGTGACCCTTGAACGTACGAGTGGGCGAGAACTCACCCAGCTTGTGGCCCACCATGTCTTCCGTGACAAACACCTTCAGGTGCTGCTTGCCGTTGTGAACCATGAAGGTCAGGTTCACGAACTCCGGGATGATCGTGCTGGCGCGCGACCAGGTCTTGATGGCCTCGCGATTGTTGCTCGCCTTGGCCTTGAGCACCTTCTTCAACAGCTTCGGGTCCACAAAGGGGCCCTTCTTCAGCGAACGAGTCATGTGGTCTTTCCTTGCTCCCGGTGCTGCTTCCGGCCTTCTGGCTCTGCCGGGTGTATCCCCTTGCTCTCTCAGCGCCTCTTTGCGCTCAAGCCTGTGCGTATCGTGGCACTACTTCCTAGCGCTTCTTCGGCGCCCCACCGCGGCGCGTGCGGACGATCATCGCGTCAGCCGGGTTGCGGGGCTTGCGCGTGCGCACGCCCTTGTTCAGGTTGCCGTGGCGGTCCACCGGGTTGCGCCCGCCGCCGCCGCGGTCGTTACCGCCGCCGTGCGGGTGGTCCACCGGGTTCATGCTGGTGCCGCGGTTGTGAGGCCGGCGGCCCAGCCAGCGCATACGGCCGGCCTTGCCGTACTCGATGTTCATGTGGTCCAGGTTGCTGCACTGGCCGATGGTCGCGCGGCAATCGCCCAGGAAGCGGCGGATTTCGCCCGAGGGCATCTGCACGTTGACCCAGCGGCCGTCAGAGCCCGCCACCACAGCCTGGGCGCCGGCGCCGCGCGCCACCTGGCCGCCACGGCCGGGGTACAGCTCAACGTTGTGCACCGGCAGACCCTGCGGGATGGACTTCAGCGGCAGGCAGTTGCCCAGGCGGGGTTCGGCCTTCTCGCCGGACATCACCGTCTGGCCGACCTGCAGGCCGTGCGGTGCCAGGATGTACTCCTTGGCGCCGTTGGCATACCAGACCTGCGCGATGAAGCACGAGCGGTTGGGATCGTACTCGATGCTCTTGACCTTGGCGGGTACCCCGTCAAAGCGGTTGCGCTTCAGGTCCACTTCGCGAAAGCTCTTCTTGTGGCCGCCGCCGCGGAAAGCCGAGGTCGTGCGCCCGTTGTTGTTGCGGCCGCCGCTGCTCTTCTTGCCGCGAATGCGGCTCTTCAGCGGAGCCACCTCCCCGGCCAGCTCGGCGTAATCGAGCAGGCGGGTGTGCCGCATGGAAGGCGTGGTCGGACGGAAGCTCTTGATACCCATCGTTTTTTCCCTGCTTTGCCGGCTTGTCGCCCCGGCGGGCCTAGTTGCGGGTTACCCCGCGAAACACTGCAAGACCGCTTTAGGTTAGCTGGATTTCCTGCCCCTTCTCCAGCGTGACCAGGGCCTTCTTGCGGTTCGACTCATTGTGGTAGCCGGTGCGGGTGCGCAGGTTCTTGCGCCCCTTCACCACCACCGTGCGCACCTTGGCGACCTTGACGTTGAACACGTCGCGTACCGCCTGGGCAATCTCGTGCTTGTTGGCCTTGAGGTCCACCTCAAACACGTACACGCCCTTCTCGCGCAGCTTGCTGTTCTTCTCGGTGTCCAGGGGACGCCGCAGGATGCCGTACTGTTCGCGCGTGACTGCCATGGTCTAGCTCTCCTTCTTCGCGGACTTGCCGGCGGGAATGCCCTTCTTCAGCGCATCAAACGCGTCGCGGGTGAGCAGCACGCGGCGCTGCTTCAGCACCTCGTAGGCGTTGAACTGGCTGAGCGGCCGGGTCAACGCGCCGGGGATGTTGCGGGCCGAGAGGTGGAAGTTGGGGTCTTCCTTGGCCACGCCCAGCAGCAGCGTGCCCTTGGCGATGCCCGCTTTCTCCAGCATCTTGGCCAGCTTGCGGGTGCGGGGCTTCTCAAAGCTCAGGCCGTCCACCACCGACACCGAGCCCGCCTCGAACTTCGCCTTCAGCGCGCTGGCCAGGGCCAGGCGGCGCATCTTGGCCGGGATGGCGACCCGGAAGCTGCGCGGGTGCGGGCCGTGGGCAACCGAGCCCTTCTTGCGGTGCGGGGCGTGCTTCTGGCCCGTGCGCGCGCGGCCGGTGCCCTTCTGCTTCCAGGGCTTCTTGTTCGAGCCTGCCACGTCGCTCAGGTTCTTGGTGTTCACCGTGCCCTGGCGGCGGTTGGCCTCATAGGCCAGCACCACCTCGCGCAGCGTACGGCTCTTGACCTTGTCGCCGAACACGGAGGTGTCGAAGGAGACTTTCTCCTTGGCCTTGCCGTCAGCGTCAAAAATCTGCACTTCCACCATGGCTGTGTCCCGCTTCTGTGGGTGAGGCGCATGTCGCGCCCCGCGCCAGTTTCAGTTCTTCGGCCCCTGCTGCTACTTGGCCTGCTTGCGCAGCGCGCGGTCAGGCTTGGCAAAGCGCTTGGCCTTGGCCTTGCGCACCGTGATGTAGGCCCCGTTGAAGCCCGGCACCGCGCCGCGCACAAACAGCAGGTTCTTCTCGGCGTCCACGCGCGCCACCAGAAGGTTGCGCACCGTGCAGCGCTCCACACCCATGTGGCCCGCCATGCGCTTGCCCTTGCGGACGTGGGCGATGGCAGTGTTCGTGCCGCTGGAGCCCGGCTCGCGCATGAACTTGGTGCCGTGGCCCTCCGGCCCGCCCAGGAAGCCGTGGCGCTTCACGCCGCCCTGGTAGCCGCGACCCTTGGTCAGGCCGATCACGTCCACCCAGTCGCCTTCCTTGAACACGTCAGTCACCTTCACCACGTCGCCGGTCTTCACGGTGGGGGCGGCCGTCAGGCGCACCTCGCGCAGCCGGTGGCGCGGCTCAGTGCCTGCCTTCTTGAAGTGGCCCTTCATGGGCTTCTTCACGCTGGACTGTTTGATGGCACCGTAGCCGAGCTGCACGGCAAAGTAGCCGTCTGTCTCTGCGGTCTTGACCTGGGTGACGGGGCACGGGCCGACTTCCAGGATGGTCACCGGCACCACGGTGCCGTCGTCCCTGAAGACCTGGCTCATCTCGCGCTTCGTTCCCAGCAACTGGTTCACTGACATCGCTGCTCCTTGCCTCTCGAGGTCCGGGCTGTTCCCGGCTCATTTCCCGACGCGGCCCTGTGCCGTTGGTCGGGGGGCTGCCCCATTCAGGGCCAATCAGGTGTTGATCCTTGCTTCCACGCCCGCGGGCAAGTTCAGCGTCTGCAGCGCGTCCATGGTGCGCGGCGTGGGCTGGCTGATGTAGATCAGCCGCTTGTGCGTGCGGATCTCGAACTGCTCGCGGCTCTTCTTGTCCACGTGCGGGCTGCGCAGCACAGTGTAGCGCTCGATGCGCGTGGGCAGCGGGATGGGGCCCGAGACGCGGGCGCCGCTGTCCTTGGCCGACTCGACAATCTGGCGCGCGGACTGGTCCAGCAGCTCGTGGTCATAGCCCTCGAGCCGGATCTTGATCTGCGCCTTGTCTGCTTCCTTTACCATGGCTTGTCTGTCCTGGGCTTGCACTGCTTGGGCCTGTCCTGCCTGTTTCGTCCCCGCACCTTCGACGGCTTGCCTGCCCTGGGCTTGTCCTGCTTGGGCATGCACTGCCTGTTTCGTCCCTGCACCTGCTGCCTTCCGCCGCGGCCCGCACTGCAAGGCCGCCGCCGGGCCTGTCTGTTTCCTGCCCGGTCTCTGATCGATTCTTGGCGAAAGGGGCGGGAAGGGTACTGCCCGACCTGCCTTCCGTCAAGGTACTGCTTACCGGCGAGCGCCTGCCCTGCCGCCCTTGCCGCCCACGCCGCGCTCAGCAAGGATCTTCTCCTTGATGTGCGGCGGGGCGATCTCGTACCGGTACGGCTCCATCGAGTAGTTCGCGCGACCCTGTGACAGGCCGCGAACCGCCTGCACGTAGCCGAACATCTCCGACAGCGCTGCCACGGCGCGGATGATCACCAGGTCGGCGTCGCGCTCGGTGCTTTCAATGCGCGCGCGGCGGCTGTTCAGGTCGCCGATCACGGGACCCATGAACTCTTCCGGCGTGCGCACTTCCACCTTCATCATGGGCTCCAGGATCTCCGTGCCCACTTCTTCCAGCAGGGTGCGCAGCGCAAGGCGGGCGGCGTCCACGTAGGCAAAGTCCTTGCTGTCCACGTCGTGGTAGCTGCCGTCGTACACCACGGCCTTCAGGCCCTGCAGCGGGTAGCCCGCGTTGCCGCCCGAGGCTGCCGTGTTGCGAACACCTTCTTCCACGCTCTTGATGAACTGGCGCGGAATCGAGCCGCCAACCGTGTCGTCCTCGAACTCCACCTTGTCCCACTGGTCCTCGGGCAGGCGCGACCAGCGCATCTTGCAATGGCCGTAGGAGCCGGCGCCGCCGGACTGCTTCTTGTGCAGGCCCTCGGTCTCGTACTCCTGGCCCTCGCGCAGCGAAACCAGTTCGCGGTATGCCACGCGCGGCTGGCCCACCTGGGCGTCGACGCGGAACTCGTTGAGGATGCGGCTGCGGATGATGTCGAGGTGCAGCTCGCCCATGCCCGAGATGACTGTCTGCTGGGTCTCGGGGTCCATGCGCACGCGGAAGGTGGGGTCGTTCTTGGCCATCTTCTGCAGGGCAACCGCCAGCTTCTCGCGGTCGGCGTTGCTCTTGGGCTCGATGGACATCGAGATCACGGTTTCCGGGAAGGTGATGGCGCCCAGGGCCAGCGGCTTGTCTTCGTCGGTGAGCGTGTCGCCGGTGTAAGCGTAGTTCAGGCCCACCACGGCCACGATGTCGCCTGCGCCCGCGCTTTCCAGTGTCTCGCGCTCGTTGGCGAACATGCGGAACAGGCGGGTCACGCGCTCCCGCTTGCGCAGGCGCGGGTTGAACACCGACATGCCGTTGGTGAGTGTGCCCGAGTAAATGCGCAGATAGGTCAGCTCGCCGTGCTGCTCGCTGACGGTCTTGAACGCCATGATGGCCACCGGCCCCTTGTCGTCGCAGGGCAGCTTCAGGATGGCGGTGGGGTCGTCGTCCGGCTTCTTCAGGTCGCGCGCCTCGGTGGGGGGCACGTCCAGCGGGCTGGGCAGGAACGAGCAGACCGCCGTGACGACGTCCTGCACGCCCTTGTAGCGGTACGCGCTTCCGCACACCACGGGCACCAGCTTGAAGCTGATGCAGCCCTTGCGCAGGGCGGCGCGGATCATGGCGTTGTCCACCTTGGCGAGCTGGTCGTTCAGCAGCAGGTCGGCAATCACGTCGTCCACGTCGGCGCACTTCTCGATCATGAACGCCCGGGCCGTCTTGGCCTCTTCCAGCAGGTTGGCCGGGATCGGGTGCTCAACGACTTCCTTGCCGTTCTCGCCCTCGAAGCTGTGGGCCTTCATCTCGATCAGGTCAATGATGCCCTTGAACTCGACTTCCTCGCCCCAGGGAAGCTGGATGGGAACGGGGTTCGTGCTCAGGCGGCGCACCATGGACTCGACGCTCTTGCGGAAGCTGGCGCCGATCTTGTCCATCTTGTTGATATAGGCGATGCGCGGCACGCGGTACTTGTCGGCCTGGCGCCACACCGTTTCAGACTGGGCCTCCACGCCTTCCTTGCCGTCAAACACGACGACGGCGCCGTCCAGCACGCGCAGGCTGCGTTCCACCTCGGCCGTGAAGTCCACGTGTCCGGGGGTATCAATCACGTTAATGGTGTGCTTGACCTTGGTGACGGGGTCGTCCCAGAAGGTCGTGACAGCGGCCGACACAATGGTGATGCCGCGTTCGCGCTCTTCCTTCAGGTAGTCGGTAACCGTGGTGCCGTCGTCAATGTCGCCGGGGCGGTGCACCATGCCCGTATAATAGAGGATACGTTCGGTCGTGGTGGTCTTGCCGGCGTCAATGTGGGCGCAGATGCCGATATTGCGAAGGTACTTGAGGTCCACGTCTTCTCCCTGCCTTGTTCAGCCGCCAAAAAAACTCCGGCCGACCCGTCCCGGGCGTCGGCCGCGGTTGCCGAAGCAACCGTCTTCCGCGCCCGAAACTTGCCCGCGCAAGCGGGCAGTATTTCGTGGCTGGCCCGGTTTCCCAGGCGCCTTATGCAGGCCGCGGCTTCCTGTCGCGACCGTTGTTCCCCGAAACTGCGAGGGGCGCGGAAGTGTATTGACCGCGCCCCCCGTGTCAAGCGGTTGTCCGTCGGTTTACCAGGCGAAGTGCGAGAACGCCTTGTTGGCGTCCGCCATGCGGTGCGTGTCCTCACGCTTGCGCACAGCCGCACCCTCACGGCGATAGGCCTCGCTCAGTTCCTCGGCCAGGCGCAGGTACATGGGCTTGCCCTTGCGGGCGCGCGCGGCGCCGATCACCCAGCGGAAGGCCAGCGCCTGCTGGCGCTTGGGGCCGACGGGCTTGGGCACCTGGTAGGTGGCGCCGCCCACGCGCTTGGAGCGCACTTCCACCATGGGGCGGCAGTTGTTGATCGCCTCATTAAACACGTCGAGCGGTTCCTTTTCGGGGACCCGCTGTTTGAGCTGCTCCAGTGCACCGTAAACGATCTTCTGCGCCGTCGTGCGCTTGCCCTCGCGCATAATGCAGTTGATGAACTTGCTCAGGATCTTGTTGCTGAACTTGGCGTCGGGCTGCAGGAAGCGTTCGGTGGACTTGTAGTTGCGCGGCATATGCCTGTGCTCCAGGGAACCGTTCCGTGTAAGGGGCGCGAATCGTAGCAGTGAGTTGCCGGCTTTCAAGCGGGGGAAAGACGTACGCTTTTCAACTTTCTTCCGCCACCCCGGTTGCCCGCAAACCTGCCTGCGATGCGGCCTTTGAGCCGATGAAAGTATCCGCCATTTGCGCTTGTGGAAGCCCCGGTCAGCAAGATTTTTCCGGGCAGCCGGCCCGGGCGCCGGTCACGATTGGGGGAGGTATTGACACGTCAAGTGTCGCGTCGGCCCGTCTCGGCGATGCGCGCGTCCAGGATGCGCTGCAGCCGCGCCTGGTCCCTGCGCAGCACGATGCTGCGGCCCTGGTTCACATACACCAGGCCGGGCTTGGCGCCCTTGGGTTTGTGCACGTGCTTCACCGGCGCGATGTGCACGGTGATTTTTCCGGCGTCCTTCATCTTGCTGAACTGCACCGCCAGTTCGGCGGCTTCCAGCACGCTTTCCTGCGGGGCGTCCTTCTTGCCGTCCAGGCGCAGGATGGTGTGGCTTCCCGGGTAGCCCTCCACGTGAAAGAAGAGGTCGGTCCCGTTGGCCAGCCGCGTCGTCAGGTAGTCGTTGCCCTCGTCGCTGCGGCCCACCCACACTTCCAGGCCGTCGCTGGTGCGGTAGCGGCGGGGCAGCAGGCGCGCCGGCACCTCCTTGCGGGTGGGGCGTTTCTTGGGCGGGCGCGCGGGTTTGGCTTCCGGAGTGTGCTTGCGCAACAGCGCCTGCACATCCGGGCGCTCGGCAAAAGCGCGCACATCGTCGGGGGTGCCGGCTTCTGCCAGGGCAGCCTGCAGTTCCTGCAAGTCGTTCACATGGCTGTGGGTAATGTCCAGTTGCTGGCCCAGCATGTTGGTGCCGACCAGGCCCTTGTGGTACTGCTTGAACAACTTCTCGAGGTTCTGGGCCGGGCTGAGGGCAGGGTCCAGCGGAATCTCCACGGCCTCGCCGCTCTCGAAGTCGCGGGCCACGGCTTTCTCGGCCCCCGGCGGAAGATCCCCCATCACGGACTTCAGCAACTCGCCCAGGCGCTTCTTCTCGCGGGCGCGTTTGGCGTCCTCCAGGTCCTGCCTCAGGTTGGCTTCCTTGCGCGTGGCAAAGTCCAGCTCGCGCCGGATGGCGGTGCCCAGGGCGTGGCGACGCTGCTCGCAGGCAAAGGCGGCCTCTTCGGCGGCAAACCAGCGCTCCATTTCGGCCAGAAATTGCGGCGCGGCACCGAAGCGGTTGCTGCCCGCGTTCAGGTCGGTCTTCTTCTCGGGGTTCACCCAGCGTTCGCCCAGGCGCAACTCGGCACGGGTGACGGCCAGCGGACGCATGGCGGCTGACAACGTCATGTCCGGCGCCAGGGCGTAGATGTTGCTGCGGTTGCCCATCAGCGAGAGCAACAACAGCAGGCCGCCCTGCTTGTCCTCCAGGTGCAGGACCAGTTGGCGGTCCTGGTTCAGCAACTCGAGCTGCTTCAAGCGGGGGCGGGACATGCGGCTCTTCAGGAAAGCCGCGAACTCCGGCGGCCAGGCCGGCGCCTTGGGCATGGTCTCGCACAAGGCTACGCGCCCGAACTGCGGGTGGCAGGAGAGCTTCAGCACCCGCTTGCCGCCTTCGCTGCGGTCACTGTCCCATCCGTAAAGCTCCAGCACCAGCGTGTGGTCGTCGGGCTGGACCACGCGCTGGACACGCGCGCCGACTACCAGCGGCGCGATCACCTCCAGCGCGGTTTGCAGCTCGGGATAGGACAGCATGGGCGAACAGGATAAAGCGGCGCGCCCCGCCTGGGCAGGGGTTGCTGCGCAAAGTGCATACTGCAGTTACGGTTACGGGACACCCTACTCGGCAGGCTTGCCCAGCAGGGGTGCCAGCAATTCAAACTTCTCACGCAGTTCCCGCGGGGTGGGGGCCTCCAGGTTCAGGCGCACCAGCGGCTCGGTGTTGCTGGCGCGCAGGTTAAACCACCAGCCCGGGTACTGCACGGTAATGCCGTCCAGGGTGTCCACCTGCCCGTCCTTGAAGCGCTCCCGCACGGCGGCAAAGACCGCCTCCTTGTCCTCAATGCGGAAGTTCACTTCGCCGGTCTGCGCGTACTTGCGCACCGGCCGTACCAGCGCCGAGAGCGGCTCCCCCGTGCGCCCCATGGCGTTCAACACCTCCAGCACGGTGATGATGGCGCTGTCGGCGTAGAAGTTCTCCTTATAGTAGTAGTGCCCGGCCAGCTCGCCGCCGAACACACACCCCACTTTGCGCATGGTGGCCTTCATGTAGCTGTGGCCCACGCGCTCGCGGATCGGGCGCCCGCCGGCTGCCTCAATGGTCTCGGGCACGGCGCGGCTGCTGCGCAGGTCGTAAAGAACGGCAGCTCCTTTGTGCCTGCGCAGGTACTCCTGGCCCAGCAGGGCGGTGATCATGTCCTGCCCCACGGGTGCCCCGGTTTCGTCCACAAACACGGCGCGGTCGGCATCGCCGTCAAAGGCGATGCCGAGACGCGCGCCCGTGGCCTTCACCGCTTCGCACAGCGGCTCCAGGTTCTCCAGCTTGCTGGGGTTGGCCTCGTGGTTCGGAAACGTGCCGTCCAGGGCGCTGTTCATGGCCTTCAGCTTCAGGCCCAGGCTGCGCAAGAAGCCCAGATAGGCCCCGCCCATGCCGTTGGCGCTGTCCACGACCACGGCAAGCTGCTCAGGCAGGCGCCGCACAAAGCGCCGCAGGTGCTCCACGTAGCCCGCGAACAGGCCGGGAGCAAAGCCCAACGGCGCCTGTGTGTCTGTGGCCATGGGGTCATGCAGCGCCAGTTGCGCGCGGCTGACAAATGCGGCCGGGGGCTGGGGGGCCAGTGCGCAGAGCTGCTCGATTTCGGCGATGCCGGTATCCCAGGCCACGGGCACGGCGTCCTTGCGGCAGAACTTGATGCCGTTGTAGCGCGCCGGGTTGTGGCTGGCGGTGATCATGGCGCCGCCGTCGGCCACGGGCTGCCGTGCTGCCACCACCCAGTACAGCATGGGGGTAGTGCAGGGCCCGGCGAACTCACCGGTGGCGCCGCCTGCCGCCAGGCCGTCCAGGAAGGCCGCAGCCAGGGCCGGGCCGGTGGGGCGCGCGTCTATGCCGACTACCACGCGCGGCTGGGGCGTGTCCTGGGCCAGCAGGCGGGCAAAGGCCCAGCCAATGCGAAAAGCGAGGCCCGGGTTGAGCTGGTCGGGGACCGTGCCGCGGATGTCGTATGCCTTGAAGATGCCCATGGGTGGGCCAGTGTAGGAATGGACCGGCCGCCCGCCACGGCTTGTGCCGGCTGTTCGGGCAGGTCGTGTTGGCTGGCTGCAGCGCAGCAGCCGCAGGCTGCCGGTCGCCATGCTAGACTGTGCCCATGGCGCAGATCGGCGTGATCCCGTTCTCCAGCCGCGGCGCGGACGTGACCGGCGCCCGCATCGCCCAGGGCCTGGCCCTTGAGCTGACCGAGTGGTTTGGCCGCAGCGGCGCCGTGCCCACCCTGCTGACCAGCGCCCAGACCGACGACGACGGCGCCTGGCGCCGGCTGGTGAGCTTTCGCGAGGAGTTGACTTCAGCCCAGGCCGCCGAGGTGGTAGAGGCCTTGGCTGGTGAGGAAGGCGGCCCGCCGGAGTTTGCCGCGGTGGTGAGCGGCATGGTGGACGCAACGCCCGCCGAGACCGGCGGCGTAGCCGCGATTCTGGTGGCTGTGACGGTGACCGACGCGGCGGGCGCATTCTCGCGCGGGCGCGTGGAGGCCGACATCTCGCCGGTCTCGCTGACGCAGCAGGCGCCCCGCCTGTTCCGCGAAGTTACCGAGCTGCTGGGCCTTGCGTCCCCCGGCGAGTACGACCCGCTCACGCGGCACTTCCAGGCCTGGCTGAACCTGCTGATTCTGCGGGCGCTGAAGCTTGCCGCCGAGCTGGGCGCGCTGGAACGCGACGAAGACGACGTCTACGAGCCCGCGATCGCCGCGGCGCGGCTGGACCCGGGCCTGACTGCCGCGCGCGACCGGTTGGGCGAGCTTGCCCAGGTGCTGGTCTTTGAGCGCGGCTTTGCGCCGCTGGATGCCGCCAGCGCGCTGGAAACCGTGGTGGCGCGCGTGGGGCCTGACTGGCGCAGCCAGGAAGTGCGCGGTCGCCTGCTGCTGGTGGCGGAGAAGCCCGACCAGGCGGCCAAGGCATTTTGCCAGGTCATCAAGGGCAAGCTGGAAGCACCCAATGAGGAAGAGCGACGTCACGCGGCGCTGATGGCCGGGCGCGCGTTTAACCTGGCCTCGCGGCACGTGGAGGCGCAGCGGGTGCTGGGCCTGGCCATGCAGGACGAGTCGCTGAAACTGGAGGCGATCATCGAGGCCGGCGACTCAAGTGCCGCCCTGGGCGAGGTGCAGGTGGCGGAACGCCTGTGGCAGCGCGCCGTGGAGATGGACAAGTCCCACGTCTCGGCGCGGCTGCGGCTGGCGCGGCTTTCGGCCCGGCGCAAGGAGGCAGACCAGGCGGTGCAGCACTATACGGCCCTGTTGGAGGTGCCCGACCTGCGCCGCGAGGTGTTCTCGGAGGTGGCCGAGTATTTCGTCATTCACCAGTTGCACGAGCAGGCCTGCCGGGCTGCCGAAAAGTACGCCGAGGCCTACCCCGGCGATGCCATCGCCCATGTGCTGCTGGCCAGCGCCCTGAACGCCACCAGCCGCCACAAGCGTGCCCTGAAGGCGCTGGAGCAGGCCGAGCTGTGCACCGGCGTGGGTGAACTGCAAGACCTGGTGCTGCGCCAGCGCCGCTACGCTGAGCACCCGGATGCCGAGCAGCGCTTCCGCAAGCTGGCCACGGAGGCCTTTGAAGCTGACCCCGCATCCGCCGAGCGCGGTCTGCGCGAACTGCTGGCGGCGTACCCGGACTTCTGGGAGGCGGGCTACTTCCTGGGCATTGCCTTGCGCCGCGCCGAGCGCTGGCAGGACGCCTGCAACGCGTTCGAGAAAGTGCGCGGCCACCGCAGCCTGCAGGGCGTAGACAAGGAACTTACCGGCATTTACAGCCGCCTGGGCAACTCGGCCAAGTCGCTGGAGTGCGCCACGCGGGCGCTGGAGAGTGACCCCGAGGACGCCGAACTGCTCTGCAACATGGCTTCGGCCCTGCTGGAGAACGGCAAACTGGACGAGGCCGTGAAGTACGCCCAGCGCGCCCACGTGGCGGACCCGCAGGACATGGTGGCGCGCAAGACGCTGGACATTTTGCGCGCGAAGCTGGAGAAGCGCAGCCTGTTTGCCAACCTCAAGTCCGTGTTCCGGGAGGCAACCGGCTGGCTGCGCCCGCGCAAGAAGCCCCCGTAGCCGTGACGGTGCACGCGTCAGGTGCTACTTCAGGCAATCGCGCAGGGTGCGCCGGATGGCGCGGCGTATGGCTGACCAGCCGCCCGGTTCGCCAGCCGCGAACTGCTGGTTCAGCTCGATCTCGACGCCCGCGTACAGGTCGGCCCGCGCCAGCTCGCGGCACCAGGTAGTCACGCCGTCGTCGGTGCCCAGATACGGGTAGTTCAGCCGCACGCGGCTGCCGGGCAGGGCCTCCAGCATCGCCTGCTGCCAGGCTGTACACAGCTCGGACTCCAGGGGACGGTCCGGGTCAAACAGCAGGCCGATCTCGGCCTCGCGCACGTTTCCGTCCAGCACCGGCGTGAAGCTGTGGCAAGACAGGTGCAGCAGCCGCCGGCCCGCGGAAACGGCCTCTTCCACGGCGTCGCGAACCCGCACGCGGTAGGGGCGGTGGTACAGGTTCAGCAGTTGCACGCGCTGTTCGGGGTTCAGTTCCAGGGTGAACTCGCTGAATGCCGCCCGGTTGTCTTCGCGACGATTCAGGTCCACCAGCAGGCGCGTTATCTGACCGGCGAACAGCGGGGCCTTCAGGTCGTCGGCCAGCTCCTGGGCCAGCAGCAGCGCGCCCGGGTCCCATCCGCGATGCGTGTGCAACACGCCTGTGCGGCCCTCAAAAGGCGCGCGCCAGCGCACGGGCACCGCGTTGGAGGCGTGCTCGCAGGTGACCAGGCAGGCGTCAAAGCGCGGCATCGTCGAACAGCTTCCCGTGGGACAGGCAGTGGGCCAGCCCGCGCCAGACCTGCGTGATGCGCTCGCGCGCGGGCGTGGCCCCCAAGGCGCGCCGCAAGCGCGTTGACAACGTGCCCTTGCCCAGGATCACGTCCAGCGCGGGGCCCCAGGCCGCCCGCAGGGCCGAGCCGGCGGGCATGAGCTGCTCGTAGAGGCTGCGCCAGACCTCGCCGGCCGTGACCTTGCCGCTCAGGCCAAACGCCGCCATCAACTCCGGCAGGTCCACGGGCGTCTGCTCGGCAGTGGCAAGCACCTGCCGGAACAAGGCGGCCAAGGGGTCCACCGGAAAGGCGGACAGCCGCTCCAGCGGCTGCCAGCGCCCGGCAATGAGCGCCTTCAGGGTCTCCACGATCAGCGCGCAAATGGCGACATCAGCCGCCGGGCACTCCTGGTTGTCCAGCAGGCGAATCTCAACCGCCATGCGGTCAAAGCGCGCAATGGCCCCGCGGGCGTTGGCATATTCGCCCTGCAGGTTGCCGTCGGGGTCAAAGGGCGCGGTGTCGTCCCAGATGGGCTGCAGAATCTCCCGGTAGTAGGCGTCCTTGCTGTACACAGGCTCGGGGATCACCTTGCCGGTGGCGCTGGGGATGCGCGACGAGTTCGTCGCATAGCACTTGAGCCGGAAGTCGGCCTCGGCCTGCAGGCGCCCTTCCGCCACCGGCGAGGCTGCCGACAGCGCGGGCAGCAGCGGCAGCACCAGCCGCACCGCGGCGTGCAGCCGGGCAAACTCGGCGTCGTCTGCAAAGGGCAGGTTCAGGTGCGTGCTTTGCAGGTTCGACCAGCCGTGACCTCGGCAGTCGAAGATGCGGTTGTAGGTCTCGTAGACCACGTTGTAGTCGTGGGGCCACAGGTGAGTTTGGCTGGCGGGGTCAAAGAAGGGGTGCATTCCGCCGGGCAGCAGGCGCGCGTTGTGGCGCATGAGCAGGCGGTTGGCCTTCTTGATTTGCCCGGCGAACATGGCCGGCAGCGGCTCCAGTGTCGGGGCCGGGCCCGCGGTCTTTATCTCCAGCACATGCAGCACCAGCTCGTTGGACCAGTCAGCGTCGCCGTTCTCGAAGTCGCCGTACTGGCCGCCGGCGTCCATGAGCAGCTCGTCGCAGATGGGCATGGCAGCCAGCGTCTCGCGGGAGACGATCATGTACTCCAGCTCAATGCCGAAGCCCTGGAACAGATGCAGGGTCATGGGTTCCCCAGGCCGACGCGCGCGGCCTCGATGCGGCGCAGGAAAGTGCCGGCCAGGCGGCGCCAGAGGTCTTCCTTCAGCACGGCGTCCTCGGTGCCGGCGTCCAGGTTGGGGTTGTCGTTGATTTCAATGATGTAGGGCTCGTCGCCGACCACCTTGACGTCCACGCCGTACAGCCCGTCGCCGATCAGGTTGGCGGCCTTCACCGCCACCTTGACCACATCGGCGGGGGCTTCTTCCACGGCCAGGGTCTCCGTGCGGCCGAAGCGCGTGGTGCCTTCCTCGTGCTTGGCAATCTGCCAGTGCTGGCGCGCCATGTGGTAGCGGCACACGTACAGGGCCCGTTTGTCCAGCACGCCTACGCGCCAGTCAAACTCGGTGGGCACAAACTCCTGGGCAATCAGCAGGTCGCTGTCCTGCAGCATGGCTTCAATGGTGCGGCGCAGCTCGGACTCGTCGGCGGCCTTCATCACGCCCTGCGAGAACGCGCCGTCCGGGCGCTTCAGCACGCAGGGCAGGCCCAGCACGCGGGCCACTTCGTCGATGTTGTCCTCGTGAACAATCAGGGTGCGCGGTCCGGGCAGGTTGTTTCGTTGCAAAAGTTCGGCCAGGTAGACCTTGTTGGTGCAGCGCAGGATGCTGCGCGGGTCGTCCATGACCACCAGGCCCAGGTTCTGGGCGCGGCGGGCAAAGCGGTACGTGTGGTGGTTCACTGCCGTGGTCTGCCGGATGAACAGGGCGTCAAACTCAGCGAGGCGGCCGTAGTCGTTGCGATCAATCAGCTCCGTGTTGATGCCCAGGTCCCAGCAGGCGTCCGAGAATCGCTTGATGGCGCGCGGGCAGGAAGGCGAGTGCTTCTCTTCCGCGTCGAAAAGGATGGCCAGCTCGTAGCGCGACTTGCTGCGCCGCGGCTTGTGGAGCCGCTTGCGTTGCAGGTACTCGGTGGCGCTCTGCACGATGAAGGGTTTGTGGCTGTCGGGCACTTCGCCCAGCGAAATGGTGCCGATGCCGGCCATGACCCAGCCGGACTCCTCGCGCTTGAAGGCAGCCCGCAGGAAGGGCGCCGGGAACAGGTTGAACAGCGTCAGGGCCAGGCGTTCGTAGCGGTTGGCCATGTTGCGGCCAAAGTAGATGGAAAGCGTGAACTCGTTGCTCTTGAGGGGCGCAAGCGACTTCTGGATCTCTTCTTCCACGTCGGCCGCCATGCCGCGCGGCATGGAAAGCGAACGCAGGTTCATGATGGTGGCGATGTCCGGCATGGGCCGCTGGCCGCGCGCTTCCGCCAGCAGGGATACGTAGTAGCCCATGCTCTGGTAGGCGTAGTGCCGGCACAGGTTGAAGACCTTGGCACCTGCGGCCTGCGCGAACTCGGGCTCGGTGAGGTAGGACTTGGCCGAGACGACCCGCACGCCGGGGATGTCCAGGGGCCACTTGGCCGGGTTGTTCACCACTATCAGGGTGCTCATGGCGCCGCCTTCCGGGGCCGGCGAGGCTCAATGACCAGCAGGTTGGCATCATAGGTTACGATGCTCAACAGGATCGCGCTGATCAGCCGATCCGAGGTCACGTCATAGAACTGGTCGTCGCCGGTGAAGGGGTTGGGCCGCCAGGGGTCCGCCACCCGCACCAGGCGCTTCCTCTTGTTGTAGCCGCAGATTACCACGAAGTGGCCCGAGGGCCGGCCGCCCACGTCGTCGTACTCGCCGTTCATGTTCTCGCGCGCGCAGCGATACAGGTAGGTGGCCGACAGGCCGGTGAGGATGGGCAGGCCGCGGTTCAGCAGGCCGCGGATCAGGGCCGGCCGCAGCTCGCGGAATCGCACCTTGCCGCCAAGCTCAAAGAAATCCAGGTAGGCGCGTGTGGCCTGTTGCAGCTTGGGCTTGGACTTAAGCGCCGCCTGGCGCAGCAGCTTCTCCCGGAAGTTGACCCCCTTCACGAACCAGGTGGGGTCAAACATGTGCAGGTTGTAGCTGTAGATGGTGGCGGCAAAGCCGCGCCTCAGCGCGTCGCGGGCCAGCATCACGCCCAGCGTGCCCCCGGTCTCCAGCCGCTCGATGCCGGCGATGACCTCGGGCAACAGCAGCTCCAATCCGTGGTAGGCGTACACGGCCTGAAGGCACGTGGCGCCGCAGGTTTCGCTGTCGGGTTGCGGCTGGATCTTGAAGGCAAGGTTGCGGTGCATGGGGTTGGCCGGCCGGCCCAAGTTTGAGCAATGCAGGCTAGTTGTTCATGCCGGTTGAATCCATGGGTTCCATGCAGCGCTTGCGGTTGTTTCCGCGACAGCGCGCGACAGAAGCCCGAGGGGCGCGTGTCGCGAGCGTCTTTCGCGGCCTGACGCTTCGGCCGGATGGAGCTGACGCCCGAAATTCAGAAGGCGCGCAGCACCAGCAGGGTGTTGAAATAGTCCTTTTCAACACCCTGCCCGGCCCGCGCGGGCCGGCCGGCGAGCGGCTTCACGCCGCAAGCAGGGCAGTTGCTTTCCGTTGAGGAAGGCGCCAACGGCGACTTTCTCAACGGCCTGCTAGTCGCCCGACATGCGCCAGCCCTTGGGCAGGGTCAGGTCCACCTCAAAGAAGTCCGCCAGGTGCCGCACGACGGTCTCGGCCACCTGCACGCGTCCGTGCCACTTGTGCTCGGAGGCAATGCCATACCAGGGCGCGCTGCGTGTGGAGGTGCGCAGGAACATCTCGTTGATGGCCTTCTCGTACTTGCCCCACTTCTGGCGGTTGCGCCAGTCCTCTTCGGTGATCTTCCAGTTCTTGAAGGGGTCCTTCTGGCGAGACTTGAAGCGCTTGAGCTGCTCCTTCTAGCTGATGTGCAGGAACATTTTCACCACGGGCACGCCGTCGTCGGTCAGCAT
Source organism: Planctomycetota bacterium (assembly GCA_020847415.1). GTDB lineage: Bacteria > Planctomycetota > UBA8742 > UBA2392 > UBA2392 > JADLBZ01. Next base: position 2,427 of record JADLBZ010000070.1, on the reverse strand, counting down.
GCGCTCGAACGAGTTGATTTCCTCGTAGGCGCGGGTCCAGGCGTCGCGAGCGGCAAAGCCCTCCACGCGCTCCACCAGCACGCGACCGTACCAGCTACGGTCAAAAATGGCGATGCTGCCGGCCTGCGGCATGCGCTGCCAGAAACGCTGCAGGTAGTGCACGGCCTTCTCGTCGGGCTTGGGCGCGCCGATGGGGTGCACCACGTAGCCGCGGGGGTCCAGGCGCTCAATCACGCGCCGGATGGAGCCGCCCTTGCCTGCTGCGTCCCAGCCCTCAAACAGCAGCACCGCCTCGCGGCGGTTGTCAAACATCCAGCGCTGCAGCAGCAGCAGCTGCATCTGCGCCACGGAAACGCGGCGCTCGTAGTCGTCCTTGTCCTCGAGGCGCTGGTCGAGGTCAATGTCCTTCAAGTCCTGCACCATGGCGCCCCCCTTCTCACTACCCCTTGGCCAGCAGCACCTTCTCGATGTAGCTGGTGTCCACGTCGCCCTTCATGAAGTTGGCGTCGTGCATGATCTTCTGGTGCAGAGGAATGGTGGTCTTGATGCCCTCAATCTTGAACTCAGAGAGTGCCCGGCGCATGCGGATGATGGCCTGCTCGCGCGTGTCGGCAAACACCAGCAGCTTGCCCACCATGCTGTCGTAGTTGGGCGGGATGCTGTAGCCGGCTTTGATGTGGCTGTCCCAGCGGATGCCGGGCCCGCCCGGCACGAACAGGTCGGTGATTTTGCCGGGGCAGGGGCGGAAGCCGTTGTCCACGTCCTCGGCGTTGATGCGCACCTCGATGGCGTGGCCGCGCACCTCGACATCGGCCTGGGTGAAGGGCAGTTTCTCGCCGGCCGCAGCCATGATCTGGGCCCGTATCAAGTCCGTGCGCGTTACCAGCTCGCTGACGGGGTGCTCGACCTGGATGCGGGTGTTCACTTCCATGAAGTAGAAGTTGCCCTGCTTGTCCACCAGGAACTCGGCGGTGCCCGCCGTGGTGTACTTGCAGGAACGGGCCAGCTTCAGGGCTGTCTCACCCATCTTGCGGCGCATTTCGGCGGAAATGGCCGGGCTGGGCGCTTCCTCGACCAGCTTCTGGTGGCGGCGCTGCAGGCTGCAGTCGCGCTCGCCGCAGTACACGTAATTGCCGTGCTGGTCGGCAATCATCTGGATTTCCACGTGGCGGGGGCGCTCCAGGTACTTCTCCACGTAGACGCTGTCGTCCTTGAAGGCCACGGCAGCCTCGGCGCGGGCCTGCAGGTAGCCGTTCACCAGGGCAATCTCGTTGTGGGCCACGCGCATGCCGCGCCCGCCGCCCCCCGCTGCCGCCTTGATGATCACCGGGTAGCCGATCGAGTTGGCAATCTCGATGGCCTCCTGTTCGGTCTCGACCAGGTCCTTGGTGCCGGGCAGCAGGGGCACGCCCGCCGCCACCGCTGCGGCACGCGCAGCCGCCTTGTTGCCCAGGGTCTTGATGGCGTCGGGGTTGGGGCCGATGAAGGCGATGCCCGAGTGCTGGCAGACCTCGGCAAAATGCGCATTCTCGGACAGGAAGCCGTAACCGGGGTGAATGGCGTCCACGTCCGCGATTTCAGCGGCCGCCATGATGCGGCTGATGTCCAGGTAGCTCTTGGCGCTGGGCGCCGGGCCGATGCAGTAGGCCTCGTCGGCAATCTCCAGCCACGGGCCGTTGCGATCAGCCTCAGAGTACACGCAGACGGACTTAATGCCCATTTCACGGCAGGCCCGGATGATGCGCAGGGCAATCTCGCCGCGGTTGGCAATCAGGATCTTCGAGAACATAGATGACCTTGTTGGGCCGGGCCGTCAGGCGGGAGTTGGCGCGCCGGCAGCCCGCCCGCGTCAATCCGGCTTGACCAGGAACATGGGCTGGCCGTACTCCACGGTCTGGCCGCTCTCCGCGAGGATGCTCACGATGGTGCCCTCGCACTCGGCCTTGATCTCGTTGAACACCTTCATGGCCTCGACCAGGCAGACCACGGTGTCGGGACCCACACGGGCGCCTTCTTCCACATAGGCCTGGGCGTCCGGGTTGGGCGAGCGATAGAACGTGCCCACCATGGGGCTCTTGATTGCGATGGTGCCCGCCGGGGGGCCGCCGGGGGCGGCTCCAGCCGCAGGCGCTGCCGCGGCAACCGCAGGGGCGGCTCCCAGCACCACGGCTGGTGCCGGCGCCGCAATCACGCGGGGCCCGCCGTCGTACTTCTTCTTCAGGCGGATCTTCTTGCTGTCCTCGACCAGCTCGACCTCCAGCAGGTCGTTTTCGTTCATCAGCTCGATCAGCCGCTGGATCTCTTTGATGTCCACGTTGCCTCTCCCGCACGCAAGGCCCGGTGGCTCCGGGACCTGCGTCATCATGACTGGCTGTGATGCGGGGAAGCTAGCGTGCAAACCAAGGCCGGGCAAGAGCCTCGTGGCAG
>JADLBZ010000069.1 GCA_020847415.1 Planctomycetota bacterium | reverse complement strand
TCGCCATCCAGAACGCCAAGCAGGAGAAACTGATCACCCTGATGGGCGGCGACGAGTCCCCCACCGCCCTGCTGCTGGCCGACGGCAAAGGCACCTCGGACCTCTCCCTGTTCGCGCAGGCCGACATGGCCTCCATCCAGTTGAACGCCACCAAGCACAAGTCCAACGCCCTCATGGCCTGCCTGGGCGACGGCCGCCCCCTGCTGGCCCTGACGCACAAGGAGAAGCTGCGGCTGCGCGGCATGACAGCCGAAGACGGCACGCCCGAGCTGATCCTGCTGAACGAGAAGAAGGAAGCCACCTGGCGCGCCGGCAAGTAGCGCCGCGCGAGATGTACGAAGGCGGCGGGCCTTTGCCCGCCGCCTTTTCCCTTACACTTGCGTTTGCGCGCTACACTACCCCACCGGGAACGACTCTTGCGTGTAGCCGCGCGTGTTCGGTTTGCCAACGGTCACCGTGCACTGGTTGCCGTTGAAGGAAAGCACAAAGTCCGAGGGCCGGTACCAGGTGCCGGTGAACTCGCTCTCGGTCAGGTTCAGCTGCTTCAGCTTGTTGGCGTCCAGAGGGCCGGCCAGCGCACGGCCTAGCTTGCCGACGTCGCCGCCGAACTTGGTCATCAGCGCCATCTTCATCTGGGTTCGCAACGGGCCGATCCGGACCACAGCCTCCGTGTGCAGTGCATCATCGGCGGCTTCAATCGGCACATACTCGTGCCGCCACGCTTCCCGGTCCACCAGCCGCGTGTTGTCGCCGTTGTCGCTTTCTTCGGAGCAACCGGATATACCCAGCACAACTACCGCCACTACCCAAGCCCAGTTCTTCATGGCGCACCCCGCAGCTTCTCGTTGCGGGCCACATTGCCAAGCATCCACAACCGCCCGCCCGTGGAGGGGTTGCCTGCTTCGAACAGCACGTCGCCAAAAGCCTGCTGCCGCAGGGTGTAGTGCGTAGGCGCAAGGCAGTTGAAGGTGCCGGGCGCTCCCAGGGCCTTGTGCAGTTCCTCGGTCAGGGGACCGCACAGCTCGGCCAGGGGGCGCTTGGCAGCCTCCTTGTTCAGGGCCGCCAGCAGCGCCGTGAAGTTGGCCTTCATCTCCGCGTAGCGCAGGCTGAATTCCTCGGTCGTCTGTTCCGCCCCAAAGACCCAGCGCAGGTGGCCGCCGACATCCGGGCTTGCGCCCTTGGCGTGGGCCGTGCCCTGGGCCTCGTGGTCCGCCTGCAGGCTGCTTGCGTCAACCTCGGCCTCCAGGTACAGGGCATGACCGGGGAAGTAGAAGCGCGCCTGGGCCAGGATGTGGCTGTCAGCATCGCGCTTGTTCCAGCGCAGGCTCACGTTGTAGGCCGAATACTCGGCCCGCCCGTAATAGCGCCAGGAATACTCGTCGTCCGTGTTGTACTGCAGATCCTCCAGGCACTGCCAGCCGCTGCCGTGGGGCCGGTCCGCTATCGGCTGTGTCTTGTTGTCCAGGTGATACCCCGCGGCGCGGGAAAGCACCTTGGTCAGGATGCTCGTGCCTTCCGCCAGGACGAGCTTGCCGTCGCGCACCTTGTTGCGGCGGCCCGAGTTCTCGCCCGGTGGCCCCACGTTGTCGTTGTCCTGCCACGAGCGCATGCGCTCGTTCGCCTGGACATGGTAGTACACGCCCACGAAGCGCGTGTCCGTCAAGGCGCTGTCCGGGTCCCACTCGGCGGACTCATCCCAGTCTGTGCTAACTTGGGGGCCAGCCACGCCCACCCAGTCTGGAGTACCCGCCCACATGCGAATGCCGTCGCCTTCGCTGATCAACGTGTAGTCGGTTTCCTTGTAATGCACGCCCTTCAGGATGGCAGCCGACAGCCCAATGGCTGCCAGCTTCTTCTCCATGCTGCCGCTCAACATGCTGCCCGGCACTTCGGCCACCGACGAGCCGCCGTTGGCGGGCAAGCCGTTACTGTAGGCGACGTTGCCGGGACGGCGCCGCACCACACGGTAAGTACCCGAGTTATCGAAGTAGCGGTCCGGCCCGCTCTCGCTGTCCCCGCTGAACAGCCGCGCCTGGGGAATCTTCTCCAGGGCGTCCAGGATGGCCAGCATGGCCACGCGGGCCTCGGCCCGGCGGGCGCCCGCATCAAGCACGGGTGCCAGCAACACGCGGCCCTCCACCGTGGAGACATGCACCATGCCCAAGGCCTCCGCCAGCAGGCGGTCGTCCAGCGTGGTCACCACGTCCAGCCGCAACAGGCTGCCTTCGTTGCTTACCGCGGTGGCGCTGCGCACACCGGGCACCGCGGCAATGCGGTCGGCGGTGTCCGCCATGGGGTGCGCGTAGACGGCGTCCAGCCCGGCCAGGTGCAGCCGGATCTTGCGTTCGCCGGCGTCCTGCACCACGCAGGGTACCGAGCCTGCGGCAATCAGCGCCAGCAGGAAAGCCAGGCCGGCTGTTTTCCGAATCATGAACGCTCCCATTGGCTTGCCGCGGCAGAGGTCGCCCAAGGCCCCTCATCACGGAAAGCAACTACCCGGCGGCTCGCTATCTCCTTGACCGCGAGGCGCCCGGCGGTGAGTATACCCGCCCCTTGCCCGGCGCGACAAGGCGCACAAGCGGTGCCGGGAAGCAAGCAGAAAGCACCCATGCCGGTACTTGATACTGTCCTTCGGTTCTTCATTGGCACGCGCAACGACCGCCTGGTCAAGTCCTTTCAGCCGCAGGTGGACAAGATCCTGGCGCAGTTTCCGTTCACGAACAAGCTCAGCGACGAAGAGCTGCGCAGCCGCGCCGACGAGCTGAAGCAGAAACTGCGCGACGGCGCCGTGCTGGACGACCTGCTGGTGGACGCCTTTGCCCTGGTACGCGAGGCCAGCTGGCGCATGCTGGGCAACCGCCGCATGGCCAAAGACCCCAATACCGGCCAGACCGTGCCGTACAAGGCGCACTTTGCGGTCCAGCTCATGGGCGGCATGGTGCTGCACAAGGGCGGCATCGCCGAAATGGTGACCGGCGAAGGCAAGACGTTCGTGGCCACCCTGGCAGCGTTTCTGAACGCGCTGGAAGGCCGCGGCGTGCACGTCGTGACGGTGAACGACTACCTGGCCCGCCGCGACGCCGAGGAACAGGGCCGCGTGCTGGGCCTGTTGGGCATGCGCTGCGGGTACATCCAGTCCGACATGGACAACGAAGAACGCCGCGCCATGTATGCCTGCGATGTCACCTACGGCACCAACAACGAGTTCGGCTTTGACTACCTGCGCGACAACATGAAGGGCGACGCGCGCCAGCAGGTGCAGCGCGACCTGAACTTCGCCATCGTGGACGAGGTGGACAGCATCCTGGTGGACGAAGCCCGCACGCCGCTGATCATCTCGGGCGCGCCCGAAGGCACCGCCGAGAAGTACCTGCTCGCCGACCGCATCGCCAAGACGCTCAAGGGCATTGATGCCGAGGAGCTGAAGACCAAGCTGGAGGCCAAGCACGGCAAGGCCAGCCTGCTGCAGGACCGCAACCTCTATCTCGAAGCCCTCAACGAGTACGACTTCGAGAAGAAGGAGAAAGAAAGCCAGTGCCTGCTCACCGAGACGGGCGTCAAGAAGGTGGAGCAGGCGTTGGGCGTGAAGCACCTGTACGACGGCGCGCACATGGAGTGGCCGCACCTGATTGAG
>JADLBZ010000068.1 GCA_020847415.1 Planctomycetota bacterium | reverse complement strand
TAATAGAGGATATTGCTGCCATCCAGGGGAGGAATCGGCACCAGGTTGAAGAGACCGTACACGATCGCCGCGATGTAGGTAACCACGATGATGTGGCTGGCCAGTTCCACGCCCGCCCCCTCATTACCCCGCAGCAGTGGCCACAGGGCCAGCATCAGCAGGAAGGCTCCTACCGCCGCGACAAAGTCGCCCAATGGGCCGGCCAGCGCCACCAGGGCGTGGTCGCGCAGGGGATGGCGGAAGTACGAAGGGCTTACCGGCACGGACGCCATGCCCATAGGAATGCCGAAAGCAATGCTGGTGACCGCAGGCAGCACCACGCTGTTGATGACACTGGCGGGGCTGTTCCAGTCCACATGCCGGACGGGGTTGATCGTGCGCTTGCCCATGTTGTAGGCGGTGGGATCGCCCAGCCACCAGGCGGCCCAGGCGTGGCCGCCCTCATGCAGGCCCATGGTCACGGCCCAAGCCACCATGCCGGCCACCAGCCGCGTTGCCACGCCGTCCTGCACGCTAATGGCAAGCCAGCTCATGCGGGCCACACCCCGCTGAAGACCTCGCGCGCGGGGCCGGTTTTGTAGACGCAGTTGTCCTTCTCGCTCCAGTGCATCTCCAGCTCGCCGCCCAGCAGCTTGATCTTCACCTTGCGGCCGGTCAGGCCGTTCAGGTGCGCAGCCACGCACACCGCCGAGGCGCCGGTGCCGCAGGCCAAGGTCTCCCCGGCGCCGCGCTCCCAGGTGCGCTGCACCAGCACGGTGGGCGACTGGCGATAGACAAACTCCACGTTAGTGCGCCGCGGGAACAGCTCATGGTTCTCGATCAGGGGGCCGATGCCGCGCACCAGGTCGTCGCCGGGCGGCTGGTCCACGAAGATCACGCAATGGGGGTTGCCCATGGAGACCGCCGTAATGCGAAACTCGCGGCCCCCCACCGCCAGCGGCTGGTGCAGGCAGGACTCGTTTTCCGGGCCGGTCATGGGAATCTCGGCGCGCTTGAGTCGCGGCTGTCCCATGTTGACCTGGATCTTCTGGGCAGTGTGGGTGCCGCGTTTGGGCAGCACCTTCACGGCCAGCACGCCCGCCCCCGTCTCAAGGGCGAACTCGGTGTCCTTTTCCAGGTTGCGGTCAAACAGGTACTTGGCCACGCAGCGCAGGCCGTTGCCGCACATCTCGGCTTCGCTGCCGTCTGCGTTGAACATCTGCATGCGGTGGCGCACGCCTTTGATGCGGCTGGTGCGGATCAGGATCAGGCCGTCCGAGCCGACGCCAAAGTGGCGGTCCGAGATCTCGCGGGCCAGCCGCGGCAGCGAGGGCGGGGCTTTCTTGCGGGCATCCACGTACACGTAGTCGTTGCCGATGCCCTCCATCTTCACAAAGGGAATGTCCACAGCGCAGTCCTTGCCCTACTTGGGCTTTGTCACCTTGAGGTCGTCCATGGGCGTCACGCCGCCGGCGAAGGCATAGTTGCCCTCGCACTTCACGTCCACGCTGCCGGCACCGGTGGCATCCAGCGTGCAGGTGCCTGCCAGCACCCGGAACCACTGGGCGTTGCGTTCGTAGTAGGACTCGCGTTCAAAGTCCGGCATGGCGACGCGCTTGAGGCGGCCTTCCAGGACTTTGCCGGCGGGGTCCAGTTCGAGGTACAGGGTGTTCACGACGACATAGTTGCCGGTCTCGGCGTCGTGGTAGTTCACCAGCTTGGCCGAGCGGTGGTCGCCCTTGACCCAACTGGCGCGGAAGCGCGTGCCGTCTTCGCGGACGTCGAGCTTCCAGCCTTCGCCCCACTCCTCAAGGCGGAACTGCGCACGCGAGCTTGAGCAGGCGGTAACCAGCAGCAGCAACGGTAACAGCAGCAGGGCAGCTTTCATCCCGGGCCTCCGGGTGGGGATTGTACGGGGCGGGGAAAAGGAAGCAAACGCGCGGCTACCAGCGCAGCAGGGAATAGCCCCAGCTCAGGCCGCCGCCAAAGGCCAGCAGCAGCACATAATCGCCGCGCTGGATGCGCCCCTTGGCCACAGCCTCGTCCAGGGCGATGGGCACACTGGCCGAGCTGGTGTTGCCGTATCGCTCGATGTTCAGCAGCACGCGATCCATGGGAATGCCCACGCGATCCATGGCACTCTCAATGATGTTCACGTTGGCCTGGTGCGGAATGACCTGCGCCACCTGCGACGGGCTGATGCCCGCGCGGCGGCACGCGTCCTGGGCCATCTCGGTGAACTTCTGCACCGAGAACTTGTAGATCGAGCGGCCCTTCAGCGCGATCTTGTGGTGGTTCTTCTCGACGGTCTCGTGCGAGGGCGGCATGCGGCAGCCGCCGGCGGCCATGTTCAGGGCGTCAAAGTCAAAGTGAGAGCCCGAGCGCGAACACACCACATGGCCGCGATCCGGGGTGCGCGCCAGCAGCGCAGCGCCGGCCCCGTCGCCGAACAGGATGCAGGAGCCGCGATCGCTGAAGTTGGTGATGGAGGTCAGCTTCTCGGCGCCGATGACCAGCACGTTGCCGTAGCTTCCCGAGTTGACCAGGCTGGTGCCCAGCTCCAGCGCAAACAGAAAGCCGGAGCAGGCCGTGGAGATGTCCAGGCAGGGCACGTCCGGCAGGCCCAGCCCCTTTTGCACCCAGCAGGCCGTGTTGGGAAAGGCGTTGTCCGGGCTGGCGGTGCCCAGCAGCACGTACTCCACCTGCTCGGGTTTCATCTCGGCGCGCTGAAGGGCAAGGCGTGCCGCGGCAATGGCCATGTCGCTGGTGTATTCGTCGTCTCGTGCGTAGCGACGCTGGCGCACGCCGGTGCGCTGGAAGATCCACTCGTCGCTGGTGTCAACGATCTTGGACATGTCGTCGTTGGTGACGACACGCTCCGGCACGTAGGCGCCGACGCTGAGAATGCCTGCCCGCGGCTGCTCGCTCACGCTGCCTGTCCTTTTCCTCTAGGCGCCGGGCGCGGCCTCGGCGGTAGCCTCGGTCTGCTTCAGGGCAGCCACGATCTTCTGGTTCATGTTGCTGTTGCAGCACCCGGCGGCAATGCGGATGGCAGAGCCGATGGCCACGTCGTCGCTGCGGCCGTGGGCAATGACCACCACACCGTTGACGCCCAGCAGGGCCGCCCCGCCCACCTCGCGCCAGTCAATTTCCTGGGCCAGGGAGCGGATGGTGGGCTCGAACAGCGGGGTGGCGGCCAGCCCGGTGCTCTTGGCGTGTTTGCCAAAGAGCTTGAGCAGGATCTCGGAGAGGCCTTCCGCCGTCTTGAGCACAATGTTGCCGACCAGGCCGTCGGTGATCACCACCTCGGCGCGGCCTTCAAACACCTCGTGGCCTTCCACGTTGCCCAGGAAGGACACCGGCGCGCGCTGCAGCATGGCATGCGTCTCGCGCACAAGCTGGTTGCCCTTGCCCTCTTCGCCGCCCACGGAAAGCAGGCCCACGTGCACCTTCTGGCCGGGCTTGGCCATCACGCTTTCAAAGAAAATCTGGCCCATCACGCCGTAGTGCACCAGGTGCGAAGCCTTGGCCTGCACGTTGGCGCCCACGTCCATGACCGCTACGCCGCCGGTCAGGCTGGGCAGCGTGGTGCAAATGCCCGCACGCCGCACGCCCGGCAGGTGACGCAGCAGCATGGTGGACGCAGCCACCAGGGCGCCGGTGTTGCCGGCGCTCATCACGGCGTCGGCCTTGCCGGCGTGCACAAGACCCACCGCCACCGGCAGCGAGGCGTTGCGCTTGCTCTTGAGGGCTTCGACGGGGTGCTCGTCCATGCCGATGCTCTCAGGCGCATGGACCACGGCAATGTTCTGCAGGGCTGGGCCGCAGGGCTCCAGCTCGCGGCGCACGGCGACTTCGTCGCCAACCAGGATCAACACCCAGTCCGGGTGATCCTTGGCGGACTTGTAAGTGCCGCGCACCACCACCGAGGGTGCAAAGTCGCCACCCATGGCATCAATGGCGATCCGGGGCATGGCTGCGTTCCTCTCCGGTTGACACTACTTTTAGTGGCAAGACCGGCCCCAAAAGAGGGCCGGTCCACAAGCTGGCGCTGGCGATTAGAGTCGCTCTTCGACCTCAAACACGCGCTTGCTCTTGCCGTAGTATCCGCTCTCTTCACAAACACGGTGAGAAAGCTTGGGCATGCCGCTCTTGCTGCACTTGCCCAGTTTGGGAGCCGTCAGCGCGTCGTGCGAACGACGCTGGTTGCGTGCTGCCCGGGAAGACCTCTTTTTTGGGACTGCCATGTTCTTGCTCCTGCATCCGTCCCGGCGTCACGCGCCGGGAGACTCATCCACTGTTGCGCGGCCAGGCCCTCTCGACCAGACCGCCACTTCCTACCAGGCCGCTGCCGCGCCTTACCTGGCCAGCAACTCGCACAGCCGCGCGCGCCCGAACTCCAGGGCCTTGGGCAGCGCATCGGGCTTTTTGCCGCCCGCCTGCGCGACCTCAGGCTTTCCGCCGCCGCCGCCTTCCACAAGGCGCGCTATTTCGCCAAGGATTTTGCCGGCGTGTAGGCCCCGGCCGACCAAATCCGGCGTCAAGGCAAGCAGCAGAAAGACCTTCTCTTCCGTGCGTGCGCCCAGCAGGACCGCACACGGCGCGGCATCCTGCCCCAACGCCTCCTTGATTGTCAACAGATCAGCGGCTTCTGCGCCCGCCACCTCGCCTGTGAAAACAGTGGCACCACCGGCTGTGGCAGCTCCCTTGCGCAGTGCATCCAGTGCGCCCGCATCAGGCCCGCCCTTCTTGCCCTTGGCCTTGAGGTCCTTGATTTCCTTCAGCAGGCCCTCAACCTTCTCGACCACCTTGCCGGGCTGGGCCTTGGTCAGGGCGTGCAACGCCGCCAGGGTGCGGGCCTCGTCGGCAGCCAGGTCCACGGCGGCTGACCCGGTCACGCCTTCAATGCGGCGTACGCCGGCGGAGCTGCTGCCCTCGCTGACAATGCGGAAGTAGCCGATTTCGCCCGTGGCAGCGGCATGGGTGCCGCCGCACAGCTCCACGGAGAACAGCCGCGCCGTGCCCGGCGTACCCATACTCAGCACACGCACGCGGTCGCCGTATTTCTCACCAAACAGGGCCATAGCCCCTTCGCGCTGGGCATCTTCCGGGCTGGTCACCCGCGTGGTCACCGGCGTGTTGGCCTGCACCTGGGCGTTCACCAGGGCCTCGATCTTCTGGCGCTCGTCAAACGTGACAGCCTTGGGGTGGCTGAAGTCAAAGCGCAGGCGGTCCGGCCCCACTTCGCTGCCACGCTGCACCACGTGCTCGCCCAGCACCGTGCGCAGGGCAGCGTGCAGCAGGTGGGTAGCGCTGTGATGGGCCCGAATGCGTGCCCGCCGGGCGGCATCCACCCGGGCGCTCACCGTGTCGCCCACGCGCAGCTTGCCGTGCAGCAGCTTGCCCTCGTGCAGCCAGTAATCGTCGCGCTTCTTGGTGTCGGCCACTTCAAAGACCGCCTCGCCCAGCACCAGCGAGCCGCGGTCGCCCACCTGGCCGCCCGACTCGGCATAGAATGGCGTCTTGTCGAGCACGATGGTGGCGCTGTCGCCCTGCTCGATGATCTCGAAGGCCTCGCCGTTGCGGGCTATGGCCAACACGCGGCCCTGGGCTTCGCAGGTGTCGTAGCCCAAGAACTCGGTCGGTGCCGCCTTGGCCTTGAGGTCCTGGAACCAGCCCTTCTCGAAGACCACCACCTGCTTGCCGCCCTTGCTGGCCTCGCGGTGTTTTTCTTCGGCGGCGTCGTAGCCCACCTGGTCCAGGGTCAGGCCTTCGGCGGCCAGCTCGTCCTGCACGACTTCGCGGGGCAGGCCCTGGGACTGGTACAGGTCAAAGGCCGGCTTGCCCGCCAAGGACTTTTCGCCCTTGGCCTTCACGTCGCGAATCAGCCCGGCCAGTAGTTGCAGGCCGCGCTCAAGGGTGGCCGAGAACTGGGTTTCTTCCTGCTGGATCGT
>JADLBZ010000067.1 GCA_020847415.1 Planctomycetota bacterium | reverse complement strand
GCGCCCATGCCTTCCATGCCCGGAGCGGCCTCCGGCGGCAGCACCATGGCCAGCCGCGCCCGCGGCTTGACCAGCTCGTAGACCGCCGGGTCCACGCGCTCCAGCACTTGCTGGACCGTGGTCTGGTCCTTCAGGTCCGTCACCACGTACTCGCGGTCGCCAATGGCCAGTGCCAGAAGGGCAAAGTAGTAGTTCGGGCCGCTGCGGCTTGGCTGGTTGGGGTCCACCGTCGCTTCTTCTGTCATGGTGGCGTAGGACGCAATCTCGCGGCTGGGCTGCATGCCCCAGGGAATCAACTGTTCGCGGTAGCGCACGTTCTGGCCGCCCAGGCGCTGCAACTCGGCCATGGCATCGCGAATGGTCTGGCCCAGCTTGGGGTTCTTAGCAGGCATATGCTCGGTAAGCAGCGACACCACCTGTACGGGCTCGGACAGGCTCTTCAGCATGCGCTTCAGGGGCGCCTTGGTGCCCTTGCTGCGCATCTGCAACACGGTGAACGTGATATCAAACTCCAGCGTGTCCACGCGGTGCTCACGGCCTTCGTCCATCTCGTCCACCAGGTTGACGACACCGTTGATCACCAGTGGTTCAGCCGCGCCGTGGCGCACCTCCAGGCTGGAGTAGTAGCCCTGGATGCCGCGCACCGCCGCCGAGGCATCGCTGCCAGTCGCCAGCACGTCCATCACCGGCGTGATGTTCTTCTTCTCCAGCTCGCTGCGCTTGGTAGCGACATCGGCGTTCGAGATCCGCTCGATCTTGTACTCCAGCTTGCCCCCGCTGCTGGCTGCCAGCTCCTGCAGCTTGTCGCGCACGTCGCGCTCCAGGTTGATGCGCTTGGCGGGCGGCTCCTCGTCCACGTAGTAGGTCACCACCACCGGGTCAGCCAGCGAACTGAGCAGCCTTTCCGTGCCCTCCGACAGCGTGAAGCGCTGGTCGGCGGTCAGGTCCAGCCGCGCCCGGTACTCCATGGCCAGGAAGTTCACCGACGCCAGGGCCGCGGCTGTCAGCACAGCCATGAGCAGGAAGTGGGTCGTATAGCTGCGTTTGCGGTCGGTCATCAGCAGTGCCTGCGCGATTCGAGCGACCAGACATTCAGAAAGACAAACAGCACCACCAGCGAGGCAAAGAACACCAGGCCGTTGGTGTTAACGACGCCTCGTTCGATCTCGCGGAAATGCTCCAGCACGCTGGCCTGGCCCAGGGCGGCAATCACGCCCTCGGCGGCGGGCGTGGTGGCGCGCACGTCCTTTCCCGTGACTTCGGCGCCGGCGTCAAGCAGGTAGACCGCCGTGTTGGCAACAAAGCCCAGCACGCCGGCCACTCCGCCCACCAGCGCGTCGCGGCCCGCCACAGCCGCCAGCACGGCCAGCGCCACGATGGGCAGCGATACCAGGTGCACCAGGGCCGCGTTGGGGTTCCAGCGCGCCAGGTCGCCGAACTCGGGCAGCAGCTTGCCCACGGACACGATGCCGATGCACATCAGCATGCCGCCAAAGAACGCCAGCGCCTGGTTCTCGGTCAGGCCCGAGACAAACAGCCCGATGGCGGCAAACGCCGCGCCAAGCAGGAAGCAGGCCAGATAGCCGCCCAGCACGGGCCCCCAGTCGGGCGTGCCCCAGGCCGCCAGCAGCAGCGGAAACGCCACCGTGGAGGCAAGCATGGCGACCAGGAACACCAGCGCCGCAAGGTACTTGCCCAGGGCTACGCGCCACGTGGACAGGGGCAGCGTCATCAGCAACTCAAAGGTGGCCTGCCGGCGATCCTCGGACCACAGACGCATGGACACCGCGGGCATGACCACTGCCGCCACCCACGGGAACACGCGAAAGAAGCTGCGCATGGACAACTCGCCGCGCTTGAACCAGTCGCCCTGCTGGTCCGGGTCCAGCAACAGCGAAAGCAGCATCATCACCACCACGAAGGCAGCCAGGATGCCGTAACCACCCAACGAATCGAAGTAGCCTTTCAGCTCGCGCCGCAGGATGGAAAGCATCAGGCACCTTCCTTTCGGCTCTCGCCGGCCTGCTCGCCGCGCACGCCCTCATAGGCCGTCTCGCTCGGTGCGCTGCGCACTTCGCTGTAGTTATCCGCCTCCGTGGGCCGGTGTGTGATGCGCGTGGCCGCCGCGGTGGCGTTGGGGTCGTCGGGCAGCGCGGGCTCCACGGGTTCCGTGGGCTTGTTAGTGCTCTGTTCGGAGGCTGCCGGCGGCGCCACTTTCTCGGTGGGCGCGCCAGGGGGCTGCGGCTTGTCTGCCGATTGCGCCGGGGGGGTGCCGCCCTGGCGCAGCAACTCAAAGAAGATCTCTTCCAGCGTCAGGCGCTGCGGCGCCAGCTCGGCAATCACCAGCGCGCGCCGCGCAGCCAGGGTCGAGATCTGCTCGCAGGCCTGCAAGGCGCCGCTCTGGCCGCCCTCGGCGCGCAGCAGGAACCGCGCATAGCCCTGCGGCGGGTTCTGGCGTTCGACGTTCACCACGCCCGGCACGGCGCGCAGCAGTGCCTCCAGCCCGCCGCAATCGCCCCGCAGCAGCAGCTTGATGGCATGCACGCCGCCCGCCTGCGAGGCCAGTTGCTCGGCGGTGCCGTCTGCCACCTTGCGACCGTTGTTGATCACAACGAGGCGGCTGGCCACGGCCGTGGCTTCCTGCAGAATGTGGGTCGAGAAGATGATGCACTTCTTCTCGCGCAAGCGCTCCATGAGCTTACGGATCTCCACGATCTGCATGGGGTCAAGGCCCGAGGTCGGCTCGTCCAGCACCAGTACCTCGGGGTCGTGGATCATGGCCTGGGCAATGCCCACGCGCTGCTTGTAGCCCTTGGAAAGCTCGGCGATGCGGGCCCTCAGCTTGCGGCGCAGGCCCGTTTCTTCCACCACAGAGGCCAGCCGGTCGCGCAGGGTGGCGCCCGAAAGCCCGCGCGCGCTGCCCACGAAGGCCAGATACTCATCCACCTGCATGTCAGTGTAAAGCGGCGGCGACTCGGGCAGGTATCCCAGGCGCCGACGCACCTCGGCGGGTTGCGCGTGCACGTCAAAGCCCGCCACGGTGGCGGTTCCCTCGCTGGCGCTGATGTACGTGGTCAGGATCTTCAGGGTGGTGGACTTGCCCGCCCCGTTGGGCCCGAGGAAACCCAGCACCTCACCCTTGGCTGCCTCGAAGCTGACGCCATCGAGTGCCTTGAGGGTTCCGTAGTACTTCGAGATGCCCTTGACGTTGATCATGCGGGCCTCATCCGGGGCCGGAATCTTAGTGCCGCCTCGCGCCGATGCAACGGAATGCGGGTGCATACCGGCAATTCATACCGGGATGCGCGAGACGCCCCGCGCTTCGGCCCGCGCCAACAGGGCCGCGACAAACGCCTCGCGCGCCTGGCGCTCAATGCCGCGCAGCACCGGCGATGCCTCCAGGTTCAGCACCATGGCGCCCTGTCCGGTAAGCAACAGGTCCACGGCGCCGGCCTCCAGCCCTGCATCACGCACGGCCTTGGCAGCCATGGCCGCCACGGGGGCCGATATCTCTACTCGCTTGCCGGCCCCTTCCGTCGCCGGCATGCCGGGCAGCACACGCCGTCGCAGCGCCGCGACAACATCGCCGCCCACCACCAGCACGCGCACGCTGGTGCCGGCCTGGATCTTCTGCAGCAAGAGGCGCTTTCCCAGCCGCGCCAGCAGGCCGGCCATGCTCTCCAGGATGGCCGAGTCCTGCACCAGTGCGTCGGGCTCGGGGCCTCTCTCAACGGCGCGCAGCAACAGCGGAGGGCCGCCAAGCTCGGCAGCAGCGGCAGCCAGCCCTCCCGCGGGCGCAGCCACCGATGGGGGAGACGGCAGGTTGTGGGCATGCAGGAATTGCAGCGTGGCCACCAGGTCCAGGCTCAGGGCCATTGCGGGTACAGGGTTCAGCAGCGGGATGCCCAGCAGTTCCAGGTGCCGCAGCATGGCCAGCGTGTGGGCATGTTCGGGCGCGTCCAGCCGCGGAATGACGACATCGGCGGCAGGGGGCTTCTTGCCGCGCCAGCGCAGGGTGGGGGCGCCGCCCTCAAGCGCCAGCATGCAGTCGTGGGCGCTGACTACGCGCACGTCGTGGCCACGCAACTTGGCGGCATCCACCAGCCGTCGCGTGGTATAGAGGAAGCGACTGTGGCTGAGCACGCCGATGCGCATGGGGGCAACGTAGGAACAACCGGGCGTGGCGCAAGCTGAATAGCCGGGCTGGGCGCCGCAACCCGCCGGCGGCAAGCGGCCCCGCCAACCGCAACCCCGCCCCGCCAACCGCAACCCAACCACGTTCTGTGTGTGCGCGCCGAATGCCTGCCACGTGCGCACGACGCTTCTTTTTGGACTCAGGCCACCCGTGCGCGGGCTTGACAGGCGGCCACGGCGCCGTATTTGTATGCCCTCCCCGCACAGGTTGGGCGGTTTTCCCCTGCGCGGCGCTTGAAAACCGCAACGCCCTCGTAGCTCAATTGGTAGAGCAGCTGACTCTTAATCAGCGGGTTGTAGGTTCGAGTCCTACCGGGGGTACCAGCCACAAAGCGGCCCGCAGAGCCAGTCTGCGGGCCGCCTGCGTTTCCGGCCCGGGCGTCGCGGGGGCGCCCTGCAGAGAAGGTCGGGGACAAGGTTTGCGGCAGTCCCGCTGCTCACCGCCTGGCGCTGTGCGCCACACAGTTCGTTGCGGCACAACCCCATGCAGGCGGCCCGGAAATGGCGGCTC
>JADLBZ010000066.1 GCA_020847415.1 Planctomycetota bacterium | reverse complement strand
GTTTCTGGTCAGTGCCGGAAACCTGGACAGCAACCTGAACGCCTACACGGCGCACAAGCTGCCCCGCAGCGACGACCCCTACACGCCGGGCGGCAAAGCAGGGCGCCGCCCGCCCCGCGCCACCATCGTCTATTGCAACATGCTGCGGCGCGCGTTTGGCAAGACCCCCATCGTGGTCGGCGGCATTGAGGCCAGCCAGCGCCGCTTTGCCCATTACGACTACTGGGACGACCGCGTCCGGCGCTCCATCCTGCTCGATTCCAACGCTGATCTGCTGGTCTTTGGCATGGGCGAGCAGCAACTCGTTGAAATTGCCCACCGCCTCAACGGCGGCGAGAAGGTCCACGAGCTCACGGACATCCGCGGTACCGCCTACGTGCGCAAAGACGTCTCGTTCCTCGAAAGCTCCGCCTTCGTTGAACGCTTCGGCCGCCCGGAATCCACCCTGGCCTTTGAGACCCTGTTGCCCCCCAAAGGCGATCAGCCGCAGCGTGTGCAGGAAGGCCAGCCTGCGGGTACCACGCCCGAGTACCGCCGCAACTACGCCCTGGCCTTCAAGAAGATCTACGACCAGCAAGACCCGGTGCGCGGCCGTCCCCTGCTGCAACGCTTTGGCGAGTTGCATGTCGTCCAGCTTCCGCCGGCGCGGCTGCAAAGCGAGGCCGAGCTGGACCGCTGGTACAATCTGCCCTACACGCGCCTGCCGCACCCGGACTACGCGCAGGAGGGGGTTCCAGCCTGGCTGACCACCCAGCACACCATTGTGACGCACCGTGGCTGCATGGGCAGTTGCACCTTCTGCGCCATCTGGATGCACCAGGGGCGCACCATCCAGAGCCGCAGCCCCGAGAGCATCGAGGCCGAGGCCAAGGCCATCACAGGCATGCCCGGCTTCAAGGGCTACATCAGCGACGTGGGCGGGCCCACCGCCAACATGTACGGCAACTATTGCTCGCTGCAGCAGACGCTGGGCGCCTGCAAAGACCGCGATTGCCTGTTGCCCGATCCCTGCCCGGCCCTGCGCCAGCACCTGGACCGGCAACTCGAGATGCTGTCTCGCGTGCGGGCCGTGCCGGGCGTGAAGAAGGCCTTCATTGCCAGCGGCATCCGCCACGACATGCTGATTGACAAGACCGCGGGCAAGAGCGGCGAGCGCTACATCGAGAACCTGGCTGCCAATCACACCAGCGGCCACCTGAAAGTGGCGCCGGAGCATCTTTCGGACCAGGTGCTGGCGCGCATGCGCAAGCCCGGCATGAACAAGTTCGAGATCTTCCGCCAGCGCTTCGTTGAGGCCAGCCGCCGCGTGGGCAAAGAGCAGTACCTGG
The DNA here is from genome assembly GCA_020847415.1 of Planctomycetota bacterium. Taxonomy (GTDB): domain Bacteria; phylum Planctomycetota; class UBA8742; order UBA2392; family UBA2392; genus JADLBZ01. The sequence continues at coordinate 3,352 of JADLBZ010000066.1, read as the reverse complement.
TGGCGTACTTCGTGAGCAGCCACCCCGGCTGCACCATGGACGAGCAGATCCGGCTGGCGGAGTACTTCAAGCGCAACAACTGGAGCCCTGAGCAGGTGCAGGATTTCATCCCGACGCCCATGACGCCGGCCACAGCGATGTTCTACAGCGGCTATGACCCGGAAACGCAGGAGCTGGTCTACACGCCGACCACCATGCGCGAAAAGCGTAGGCAGCGGGCGCTGATGCAGTTCTCCAAACCCGAGTTCCAGGGCCGCGTGCGCAAGGCGCTGCGCGAGGCCGGCCGCACGGACCTGATTGGCCGGCACAAGGACGCGCTGGTGCCCCCCGGCAACGAGGAAGACTGGGAAGACGACAACCCCTCGCGTCCAGCCGGGATCGGCTCTGGCCACTCGCCGCGCAAGCCGCACCGGCCCGGGGGCAAGCGCCGCCGCCGATAAAACGGCAATGGCGTATTCCGGGCAGCTGGCGTCCTTCCAGGTAGTTGTGGCCTGCTGCCATTGTCGCGGTGCTTGCTAATATTCCGCGTTCATGCGCCTGACGCTGTCTGAAATCCGCAACAACGCCATGGCCTTCGCGGCCGAATGGCACGACGCCGCCAGCGAGCGCGCGGACGCGCAGTCTTTCTGGACCGAGTTGTTTGCCGTGTTCGGCATCAGACGGCGCAGCGTCGCCAGCTTCGAGGAAAAGGTCCGCAACCTGGGCCAAGGCCTTGACCGCATTGACGTGTTCTGGGCCGGCAAGATGCTGGGCGAACACAAGAGCCGCGGCGAAAACTTGGGCAAGGCTGCGAGTCAGGCCTTCAACTATGTACAGCTACTGACCAACGAAGGCCGCCACCACGAGGTCCCCCGGTATGTGGTCGTGTCGGATTTCGCGCGCATTGTGGTCTATGATCTTGAATCGCCGCAGCCCGCCGAACCCGTGGCGGACTTTGCCACGGCGCGGCTGCACGAGAACATCCGGCATTTCGGGTTTCTTTCCGGCTACGACACAAGGCCGCTGGACCCTGAAGACCCCATCAACACACAGGCGGTAGAAGTGCTGGGCGAGCTGCACGACGCTCTAGAGCGGGGCGGCTACCGGGGCCACACCCTGGAGCGCTTTCTGGTGCGCGTGCTGTTCTGCCTGTTTGCCGACGACACGGCCATCTTTGATGCCGACACGTTCAAGATACTGATCGAAAACACGCGGAGTGATGGCAGCGACCTTGGCGCAGCGCTGGCCCGGCTGTTCAAGGTGCTTGATACACCATTCAGCGAACGCCACCAGAATCTGCCGGACGAGTTAATGGCTCTGCCGTTTGTGAACGGCGAGTTGTTCCGCGAAGACCTGGGCTTCGCCGAGTTCAACGGAGCCATGCGCACAGCCTTGCTCAAGGCCTGCAGTTTCGATTGGGCCCGCATCAGCCCGGCTGTGTTCGGCTCGCTTTTCCAGTCTGTGATGGCCGACGGCGAAGGGGCAATGAAGCGGCGCCAGATCGGGGCGCATTACACGTCGGAACGCGACATCATGAAGCTGATCCGCTCGTTGTTTCTGGACGAGTTGCAAGCGGAATTGGCTGCCTGCGGCACCGATGCCAAGAAACTGGCTGCATTCCACAGCAAGCTGGCCTCGTTGCGATTCCTGGATCCAGCCTGCGGTTGCGGCAACTTCCTCGTTGTCGCCTACCGCGAACTGCGCCTGCTGGAACTGGCAACGATGCAGAAGATGTATCAAGACGCACGCAAGGGAGGCCTGTTCAAGATTGACACCCTGCTCAAGATCAACGTGGACCAGATGTACGGCATCGAAATTGAGGAGTGGCCCGCCCGCATTGCCGAAGTTGCGATGTGGCTGGTAGACCACCAGATGAACCAGAAAGTAGGCGAGGCTTTTGGTCAGCCGGTGCTGCGTCTGCCCCTGCGCAAGAGTGCCAAGATCCGCCACGACAACGCGCTGCAAGTGAAGTGGGAGAGCGTGCTCCCTGCGGCCCAGTGTTCGTTCGTGCTGGGCAACCCGCCTTTCGTCGGCGCAAAGTTCCAGACTGCCGCGCAACGCGCAGACATGGATCGTGTATGCGCGGGCATCTCGAACGCCGGGTTGCTGGACTACGTTTGCGCTTGGTACGTCACAGCGGCTGAGTACATCAGGGGACGCAAAACTCGCTGCGCGTTTGTTTCGACAAACTCGATTACCCAGGGCGAGCAGGTTGGGGTTCTCTGGCCGGCGTTGTTCCGGCGGGGTATCAAGATCCAGTTCGCCCATCGCACCTTCCAATGGCAAAGCGAGGCGCGGGGCAAGGCTCATGTGCACGTTGTGATTATCGGCTTTGGCGAGGGCGTCGCGAACGGGCGCAAGATCTACGACTACACTGAATCCGAAGACACGCCGACTGTAACCAACGCGAGCAACATCAGCCCTTATCTCATCAATGGACCCGATATCGCCATCGCAAATCGGTCCACGCCCCTCTGCCCGGCACCGGACATCGGCATTGGCAACAAGCCAATTGACGGCGGCAACTACTTGTTCACGCGCGACGAGATGAAGGCTTTCGTGCAGGAGGAACCTGCATCCAAGGCTTACTTCCGTCCCTGGTTCGGCGCCGAAGAATTCATCAACGGCGACCACCGCTGGTGCCTTTGGCTGGGTGACGCCACTTCCAGCGAGATTCGCTCGATGCCCCGAGTGCACGAGCGCGTTGACAAGGTGCGCAAGTTCCGGCTTGCCAGCAAGAGCGCCCCGACGCGTGAGCTGGCCGCGCGCCCAACCCGTTTCCACGTTGAGAACATGCCAGATCGCCGCTTCCTTGCCATCCCAAAAGTGTCGTCAGAGCGCAGAACCTACATACCGATCGGCTACATGCCGGCTAAGCATCTGGCTAGCGATCTCTTGTTTGTCCTCCCCGCCGCCACACCCTACCACTTCGGCGTTCTGACCAGCGCGATGCATATGGCATGGGTGCGCCAAGTGTGCGGAAGGCTTGAGTCACGCTATCGCTACTCGAACACGCTCGTCTACAACAACTTCCCATGGCCGCAGGATGTCACGCCGAAGCACAAGGCCGCCGTCGAGGCGGCAGCGCAGCAGGTTCTGGACGTGCGCGCCAAGTGGAAGGATCAGACCTTGGCGGACCTGTACGACCCGCTGGTCATGCCCGCGGACCTGGTGAAGGCCCACAAGGCGCTGGACCGGGCCGTGGACAAGTGCTACCGGGCCAAGCCCTTCCCCAATGAGCGTGCCCGCGTCGAGTACCTGTTCGAGCTCTACGAGAAGCTCGCACATCCGCTACTGCCTGCGACCTCAGCTCGCCGCCGGCGTACAAAACCACCCCCGGCACCCTGAAAAAAGCACGAAGCCCCCGCCGTTC
>JADLBZ010000065.1 GCA_020847415.1 Planctomycetota bacterium | reverse complement strand
TCAGGCATTGCAGGCTCCTGCTTGGGTTGTCTCGACACCAACCCCATCGGCAGGAGCCTGTTCATTTATGCAGCCTTCTTACCCCCTCAAAAAGTGCAAAAGTCGAGGCTAGATGTCAAAGACAAGCCGTGTCGAACCTGTAATCGATCAGCCACTGCTACTCTTGGCTGGAAACGAAACTCTGAAACTCCCGAGCAATCTCTTTGATCTTACGGGTAGTTGAACCGGTGTCTGCCGCCAGCTCCAACGACATCCATGGCCCTAGCATAGGGTGACGAACCTGATCAATTCGACCCTTGACGGATGGCAACATCTGCCTCAGGGCCAGGATCTCGACCGGAAGTACGTCGAACGGCATCAGCGCCCACTCCCACCCAGGCTCAAAAGGCTCTGGTTGCTCTTTGCCCAACTCGTGGTGCTCGACTAACTTCTTGATCGCAAGAGTAGAGACATCGGGCCACTCATTGAGGGGAGTCTCGTACCACTCCTGCCGATCCAACCCTTCAGGCCAAGGTAACTCGGGTAGGCCAAGCCACTTTCTCGCGTACATGATGGAATACGTCGCGTATTCTTGTTTGGCCATATTTAACAACCCGGATGAAACGAACCGCGCTGCGCTTGACGCCATCCAGGTCGCCTCTTCGGACAGCTTCAAGGCTACACAGAGGTTCAAGCCGTGCGAAAAATCAACGGCTGGTAGCTTCCCCTTCATTTTTCGGGCGAGCCTCTGATCTACCCTGTCAAAAACGCTGGCGCTGACATACGCAGAAAGATGAAGGGCTAGGGCGGCGAACGTCAAGTTGTCGCGCCAAAGAGCCGTACCTGCCAACGCACTCAGCGTCCCCTTCGCTGCAGCCATGTAAGCGGCGGCCTCAAGAGTAGGCATGCTCTTGAGCCAACCAACGAAAGGGCCATCCGTATTGCTGCGCTTGGCGACCACACTTCCGAAATCAGCGATTGGCCGAGTAAACAACTCGTCTTCTTTCTCGGCAACCCACGCTCGTAGTGGGCCGTAATACGTTTCCAAGTCCAAGCATTCTCCTCTGTGCATCAAGACTGCCGCTAAACCAGTCCCGTCACCGACCCAATCTAGCAGGGCGTTGAGAAAGTCGCCGTTGGCGCCTTCCTCAACGGAAAGCAACTGCCCGGCTTGCGGCGTGAAGCCGCTCGCCGGCCCGCCCGTGCAGCCGCGCCCCTAACGGGGCGCAGGCTCGCCTTGTCGCCGTGTTTGAAGACGCGCGCTATGGATGCCGGGCCCCTCCCGGGCCAATGGCTCGCGCCGTAGGGGTACGTGAGCTTATCGTCGCGCTTCTTTGCAACCTTCGCGTCTGCAGTTGCCGTTGCTGTGCTGCGCGCCCACACCGGCGATTCCACACCAGATGGCGATGGGGCAAGTAGCCCGCAGGCATGGCGTCTAAAGGGACGTGTTCAGATCGCGGCGCTGCCGTGTTCGCCGGTGCGGATGCGGATCACATCGTGCAGGGGCAGGACCAGTACCTTGCCGACGCCCACGGCTTCATCACCCGCGGCCTTCAGCACGGCGTCAATGGTGGGCTGCAGGAAGCTCTCGTTGACGGCGATTTCCAGCTTCAGCTTCTTGAACAGGCCGATCTCAAGGGGTGCGCCCGCGATGGCAGCCTCGGCCCGCTGGTGGCCCGAGCCCTGGACCTCGGAAATGGTGAAGCGAAACACCTCGGCGCCGGCCAGCGCGTCTTTCACGGCCTCCAGCTTCTCGGGCGCGATGATGACCTGGACGAGCTTCATGAGGGCAGTCTAGCGGCCCCGGGTTTGACGGGCCACCCAAAGTGTCCGATCATGAAGCTGTTGCGCGCACGCGGAGACCCATGAGCCGACCCGAGATCAACGAAGCCAGCATCTGCGACTTTATCGTCCAGCGCAACGAGGGCGCCTTCAAGCAGCTTTCGTGGGAGGGCGGGTACGTCGAGTACCTCAACATGGTCTGCGGCGACCCCTACCGCCACACCCGCACCGCCTACCAGCTTGCCTTTGACATGATCCGGCACTTCGGCTCGGACACCTTTGAGGACAGCGGCGAGACGGTGCGTCGCTACCGCATTTTTGACGACCCCTTCAACGGGGGCAAGAACGCCATCTATGGCCTTGAGCGCCCCATCGCCCGGCTGGTGAAGTACATCCGCGCCGGTGCCCGCGAAGAGGGGCGTGAGCGCATTTTCATCCTGCACGGCCCGGTGGGCACAGCCAAGACCAGCATCATTGACCTGCTGGCCCGCGGTCTGGAGGCCTACACCCAGGCCGAAGAAGGCGCCGTGTACAGCTTCTCGTGGCGCTTCGGCAAGGACTTCCACACCGACGAAGGCGGCGGCCTGGGCTTTGGCATGCAGGCCCAGAAGCCCGACTACGCGGGCACCCGCGGAACGCCCGTGGCTGTGCTGCCCAGCCAGCTGCACGAGCACCCGTTGTTCCTGATCCCGCGCAAGTCGCGGCGCGAACTGCTGGAGAAGCTGTGGCGGCAAGCGGGGCTGGAGGACAAGTACCCCATCCCGCACAAGGTGCTGGAGGGCGACCTCGACTACAACTCGCGCCAGATCTACGACTACCTGCTGCGCCGCTACAAGGGCGACTGGCTGAAGGTGATGGACCACGTGCTGGTGCAGCGCGTGGTGTTCAGCGAGTCAGGCGGGCTGGGCATCGCCAAGATCCCGCCTGAGGGCAACGTGGAGACCAACAGCTCCCCGGTCACCATTGACGAGAATTTCAAGTACATCGCCAACCTGCTGTCCTCGGTCAGCCTGGTGCGTTACTTCGGCAAGTATGTCAAGGGCAACCGAGGCCTGGTGCACTATAGCGACATCTTCAAGAAGCCCAGCAGCTACCTGCAACACCTGCTCTCGGCGGTAGAAGAGCACAAGATGGACTTCGGCGAGGTAGGCTGCGACATTGACGTGATCATCCTGGGTACCACCAACCTGGCCGAGTACCAGGCCCTGCGCAGCGACCCGCTGTCCAAGGCCCTGCGCAGCCGCATGCGCAAGATTGATGTGCCCTACCTGATGAACTACATGGACGAGGAGAAGATCTACAACCGCGGCCTGCGGCAGGCCAAGCGCTACCACCACATTGCCCCGCACACCACCGAGCTGGCGGCGCTGTGGGCGGTCATGTCACGGCTGGAGAAGTCGGAGCTCCCGGTTTCGACGGAGGTGATGGAGGACGCCCGGCAGGTCGTGGCCAAGCTGCACCCCATGGCCAAGGCCATGCTGTACTCGGGCGAGTATCCACCGTTTCTGTCGGCCCGCGAGCGCCAGTCGCTGTCACGCGAGGTGCGCCGCAAGTTGCGCAACGAGTTTCCGCACGAGGGCATGGACGGCATCCCCACGCGCATCCTGCAGAACGTGTTTGCGGACATTTGCGAGGACGACAGCTCGGAGTGCATCACGCCCTTTGCGGTCTTCAAGCTGCTGGACCGCGTGGTGGACCAGGGGCCGGTTAACTACGACTTTCTTGCGCGCCAGCGTGACGACGGATTCCATGACTTCCGGCAGTTCACGGCGGTGCTGCGCCAGCGCTACGAAGAAGTTATCGCCGCGGAGATCGAGAACAGCATTGTGAATGTGGACCCGCGCGACATTGAAAAGCGCATCCGCCTCTACCTGAAGCACGTGACGGCCTACAACCGCAAGGAGAAGCTGAAGAACGAGATGACCGGGGCCGACCTGGACCCCGACGACAAGATGATGCGCCGCACCGAGGACCTGATGGAAGTGGAGGACAACGAGCGCGATTTCTTCCGCTTTCGCATGGTCTCGCGCCTGACCAACGCCATGACCAGCGGTACCGCGCAGGTGAAGCCCGGCCGCGAGGCCAGCGCCGCCATTGACCTTCAGGAGGTGTATTCGGACCTCTTCAAGGCCCTGCACCGCAGCCTGTACCGCGAGTCGCGCAACCAGGTGAACTGGCCCGAGATCAAGCGGCGTCTCGAACGCTGCAAGACACGTGAGGATTTTGACAAGCACTTGAAGGCCGAGGGCGAAGACGAGCGCAGCCCGGCCTTCACGCTGCTGGACAACATGGACCGCACGTACGGCTACTGCTACGAGTGCGCGCGGCCGATCATCCTTTACTACATCGAGAAGCGCCCCGGCTGAGCCCATGCCCGCACCGGAACAACCGCAGCCCAGGCCGGACCGAGAGGGAACGGATCCCTATGCGGGAGTGGACGCCCGCACGATTTCGCAGATCGAGAACGACGAAAACGTGCGCATCGAGCGCGACACCTCGTCGCTGCCGGTCGCGGCGCAGCTTACGCGTCTGCCCCTGAAGTGGATTGCCATCACGCTGCTGGTGTGTGCCGGCGTCGCCCACCTGGCCCAGCGCGTGGAAAACCGGCATCTGCTGGATGCCGCCCAGAAGCAGGGCTGGGTTTCCGAAGAGCAGCGTGAGCAGGCCGACGACGCGCAGGAGTTGTACCGGCAGCGCGAGGACATCCAGCGGCGGTTGAGCGAGCTCAAAGAGCGGCGCCGCAAGCTGCAGGAAACCATGGATCGCGGCGGCGAGCCGCCACCGGAAGAGAAGGACCTCACCGACGCACCGCTGACCCTGGAGGCCCTGCGCGCCGAGATTCGCGAGCGCGCGGGCGACAGCTTTGACAACTACCGTCGGCTGGGCACGGCGGTTGCACTGGCATTCGGCGGTCTGGGGCTGATTCTGCTGGCCCTTTTCGTGCGCGTGCTGTGGGCGGCCATCCTGGGTGGAGCTGCTTTCGGGGCGACCTTCCTGATGGGTCTGGAGCCCTGGATCATGTGGAGCGCCACCGGGGCGGGCGCGCTGCTGGGCGCGTGGCTTGGGCCGCGCCTGCTGGTGGCGGGCATGTACAGCAACGCGACGCTGGCCGGGCTGGTGCTGGGCGCCGTGGCCGGCGGCGGCGGCGTGTACCTGGGCACCGGCCACGAACTGGGGGCGCTGCTGGCTACCGGTGCGGGGGCCATTGGCGGCGCCGTGCTGGGCTTCAAATTTGCACGGCCGCTGTTCCTGTCGTCGGTGCTGGCCAATTGCGCGGGCACCGCCACGTCGCTGCTGTGGCTGTTGTGGGGCGACCTGTTCCCGCACTTCTGGCCTCTCACGTTTGCCGGCCTGGTGGTGGTGGACGGCGTGGCGACGCGCCTGTATCACCGCCTGCGCTGGGGGTAATGATGGACCTCGACGACCTGCTGCAGGACGCGCTCAACAGACACCGCGACGGCGACCTCGCCGGGGCGGGGGTCATTTACGCCCAGATCCTGGAGCACGAGCCGCACCACCCGGCTGCCAACCTGAACCTGGCAAGCATCGCCCTGGCCCAGGACAAGCTGGAGGCCGCCGTGGCGCGCCTGCAGGGCGTGCTGGCCCGCGACGAAGACAACGGCGTGGCGCACCTGTTGTACGCGCGCGCGCTGTTCCGCCAGGGCAAGCACCCGGAAGGGCTGCCCCACATGCGGGCAGCCTGGGAGGCCCTGCCCGAGGACGAGGGAATCGCCGCCGAGTATGTGGCCGCGGTGCGTCGCCACTACTTCCTGTTCGACGCCGGGGAGTACCAGGAGCTGTTCGCCGCGGCGCAGGCGGGCAGCCTGGGTGCGGATAAGCGGCGGCGGCTGGCCCACCTGACGCTGATGCGCCTGCTGCGGCCCGAGCTGGTGCGGCTGGTGGTGGAGCCCGCGCTGCCGCAGGACTCGCCGGATGCCATCTCGCGCTGGCTGGGCCAGTTGCCCGTGAAGCTGCAGGGCGAGCTGGCCATCCTGGCGCGCAACTTCGTGCAGGCCTGCGAGCTGTGCCGCGACAGCGAAGAAGACGCGGGCACAGCGCGGCTGGCTGTGCGGCGGTTGCCCGGCGAGCAGGGCCCCGAAGAAGTGGAAGTAGACGGCCTGGCTGACGCGGACACGCTGACCGGGGCATCGCTGGAACTGGTTGTGGACGGCGAGTTGCGCTTCGTGCCGTTCTCTGCGGTGAGGAGCATTGAATTTGCCGACCCGGCCGCCGCCATGGGCGCCGTGGTGACCCTGCGCGACGGCACCATGTTCAGCGGCCTGATGCCGCTGTTCTACTTGTTCACGGAGTTCGCCGAGAGCGAGAAAGTCCGCAACGGCCAGAGCACGCTGATTCGACCACTGGCCGGCGAGATCTGCGCCGGGGTGGGGCTGCGCACGCTGCGGGCCGGCGAGGCGCTGCTGCCCATCGTGCGGGTTGAGCGCATCGAGTTTGACGACTAGCTTTCCGTTGAAGAAGTCGCCAAAGGCGCCTTCTTCAACGGAAAGCAACTGCCCGGCT
>JADLBZ010000064.1 GCA_020847415.1 Planctomycetota bacterium | reverse complement strand
GGAGCCGTTCCTGGCCAGCCGGGCCAACTGGGACTTCGCTGCCCGGAACTACGAGAAGGCAGGCGGCAAGTAGACAGGCTTGCGGATTTTCCTAGAATGTGTGCGGCGCGGAGATTCCGCGCCGCACACTGTTACGGGGGTCCCGATGCGCAGCGGCGGCGAGTTCATGGCCTGGTGGATGGACCTGCCCTGGTGGTTGCGCTGGTTGATCTGCCTGATTCCGCTGGGTATAGCCGTGGGGATGCTGGCAAGCGGCAAGTTCTGGCCGTGGGGCTTCGCCGTTGGCGGTATCCTAACGTTGATCAACCTGTTCCTGAGCTGGGGCGAAATCCTGGACCGCTTCTTTCCACGCCGGAAGTAGCTGCCGGCAGCGCGACGCACAAACACAGGAGGCACAGCCGCGGCTGTGCCTCCTTCTTGTATCGAGCCTGATCTAGCAGGGCGTTGAAATAGTCTGTTTCAGCGCCCTGCCCGGCCCGCGCGACTGCACGGGCCGGCCGGCGAGCGGCTTTACGGCGCGAGCCGGGCAGTTGCTTTCCGTTGAGGAAGGCGCCAAAGGCGACTTCTTCAACGGCCTGCTAGTTGCCGCCGGCGGTGCCGCCGCCCCCGCCACTGCCGGAGGGCTGGGTTTCGGAATCCTCGGCGGGCTTGATCCACACCACGGCATCGCCCTTGGCCACCGGGCGGGTGGGCTTCTCGTCCACCGTGGAGCAGCCCAGTTCGTTCACGGGCAGGTCGGCGTTGTCGCTGACGTGGTAGTGCCGGATCACGCGCACCTTGCAGACGACCTCATTGCGGGCGTCCAGGACCATCAGCTCGGCGCCCACGGGCGGAACCTGGCCGGTCTTGATGGTCAGGATCAGGTTGCTGGGTGCGCCGGGGCGGGTGCCGCCTGCCACGCTGCCGACTTCGCCGGTGAAGTCATACTTGCTGCGGTCCAGCGTCGGCGTACGGGCCGTGTCAGGCTTGGTGCCCTTGCCGATCTGCTCCACCAGTGCCTTGTACTGGTCGTCCAGGTTCTTGAAGTCGCTCTTGAGCTTGTCGAGCTCGCTCTTGGTCTCGCGCAGCTCTCCCTGCAGCTTCTTGTATTGCGGGTGCTTGGAGATGTCGTCGCCGGCGAGGCCCGCGATCTGCTGCTTCAGATCCTCCATCTCCTGGCGCGACGTGGCCATGTCGGCCTCCAGCTTGGCGGCCTTGGCTTCAGCCACTTCGCGGGCGGCCTTCTCAACGCCCAAGGCGTGCTCTTTGGTCAGCAGGTCACGCTGCAGCTTGAGCAGTTCCTGCGGGTCCGAAGCCTTTACCTTGGTATCCAGGTTGTCCAGCGAGGTCTTCAGGGACGCGATAGTGCTTTCCAGATCGGCCAGCTTCTTCAGGCGGGTTTCGAGATCTTCGTAGCGGGTCTCGGTGTCCTTGCCCGAGTTGCGCAACTCGGTCTTCAGGCCGTCCAGGCCGGCCTTCAAGTCTTCCGAGAGGGCGTTGACCTTGCGTTCCAGCGCCTCGTTGTTGCCGCCCTTGCCTGAAAGCAGGGCCGCCAGTACCGGGTCGGTCTTCTGGTCGTCCTGTTTGGCTTTCAGGGCGTCCACTTCGGCCTTCAGTTCCAGGTTGCGCTGGCGCGCTTCCTGGTCCTGGCAACCCGCGGCAAACATCAGGCCTGCCGCAGCGGCGGCCACGAACAAACGTCGCATCCGAATCTCCCCGAGGGGTGGCATGCGCCTCAACGCGGGGCGCAAGAACTGCAGGGGCAAAGGGCCACCATTGTGTCAGAAACCCCAGGCGGGAGCAAGCAACGGCGCGCCGGTAATTGGAGCCGCGCGGCTGGCACGAAAACGCGACGCCGCTATAGTCCGCCACCCTATGGCCATGGACCTTGCCGAAATCGCCGACGTGGAACAGCGCGGGCTTGCCGCCTTTGCCGCGGCAACCAGCGCCGCCGAGCTGGAAGAAGCCCGCCGCGTGTACCTGGGCGGCAGCGGCCACGCCAAGCGCATTTTGGGCGGCCTGAAAGACGTGCCCAGGGAGCAGCGCGGCCCCTTTGGCAAGGCCGCCAACGAACTGAACGCGAAGCTGACCCAGGCCTTTGAGGCCGCCAGGGCCCGCCTGGGCAGCGCCGCAGAAGCGCCGCGGGACGGCTTTGACATCACGCGCCCCGGCCGCCGCCGCGAGGTGGGACACGCCCACCTGATTACCCAGACCATCGAAGAAATCGCCACCATCTTCCAGCGGTTGGGGTTTGCCCAGGCAGAAGGCCCCGAGGTCGAGGACGAGTTCCACAACTTTGACGCCCTGAACATCCCGGCCGGCCACCCGGCCCGTAACCCCGAAGACAACTTCTATCTGCGCGTGGCGGGCGCCGCCGACGGCCAGCCGGTGCCCCTGCTGCTGCGCAGCCAGACCAGCACCATCCAGATCCGCACCATGGAGAAGACACAGCCGCCCGTGCGGGTGATTGCGCCGGGCCGCGTGTACCGCCCCGACACCGTGGACGCGACCCATCACTTCATGTTCCACCAGATTGAGGGCCTCGCGGTCGCAGAAGACCTGACCTTTGGCGACCTGAAGAGCGTGCTGGAGCTGTTCATCCGCGAGTACTTCGGCGCAGACACCAAGATGCGCCTGCGGCCGCACTACTTCCCGTTCACTGAGGTCAGCGCCGAAGTGGACATCAACTGCGCCATGTTCAAGCACCTGAAGAAGCCATGGCTGGAGATCCTGGGTTGCGGCATGGTTCACCCCAATGTGCTCCAGGCGGTGGGGTATGACCCGGACAAAGTAACGGGCTTTGCCTTCGGCATGGGCGTCGAGCGCATCGCCATGCTGAAGCACCGCATCGGGGACATCCGGCACTTCGTGGCCAACGACTTGCGTTTCCTGCGCCAGTTTTAGGCTGGTACGAAACGCACCCGCGAGGGCGCATGTATCGCATCCACGTAGACAAGCAGTACTTCAACTTCTCGTGCGCGCACTTCCTGATCTTCAACGACGGGAGCCGCGAGCCCCTGCACGGCCACAACTACTGGGCCTGGGTCGAGGTAGAGGGCGACCTTGGGCCCATGGGCTACGTGCTGGACTACATCACGTTCAAGCCGCTGTTCCGCGAGTTGTGTAACCAACTGGACCACAAGACGCTGCTGCCTGCCGGCTGTGGCGTGCTGAAGGTGGCCCAGCGGGGCGAAAGTGTGGAAGCGCGCCATGACGACGGCAGCGTGTTCAGTTTCCCGGCCAAGGACTGCCTGGTGCTGGACCTGCCAAATACTTCCACGGAGCTTCTGGCGTCGCACCTTGCCCGACGCTTATATGATGCTCTGGTCAAGCGTAACGAGCATCGGCACTTGCACGCTATCACGGTTGGGGTAGAAGAGGCTCCCGGCCAGCAAGGGGTGTACCGTTACTCGTTGCCTCATGTACGGGGGGGATAGACCGTGGCAACCGGCAAGGACAGCGTCGCGATCACCTTCTACGTGGGCCTGGTCAACATCTTTCTGGCCCTGCTGTGGGGCGCCCTGTACGGGTTCGGCATCCTGGAAAGCAAGAACATCACCTCGCCCAAGGCCACGATCTTCTACGTCGGGACCATGTTTGCCGTGGGCTTCGGCATCATCTTCCCCACCTTCGAAAAGACCATGTCGGGCAAGCGCAACGTCAATACCGGCTTGGCCCTGTCGATCATCTCGCTGCTGGTCTACGGCGGCTACGTGGGCGCCTACCTGCAGTTCCAGACTCTGCTGCTGCCCTTCATGCGCGAATAGGGAATGCCCCCTTCGCAACCCGATGTGGTCGTGGTGGGCGCCGGGGCTTCCGGCCTCATGGCGGGCGCCACCGCTGCAGCACGCGGCCTGCGCACCCTGGTTCTTGAACGTCGTTCGCTGCCGGGACAGCGCCTGATGGTCTCTTGCATGGGGGCGGGTGCCGTCAGCAACACCGGGCTGGAGGTCAGCCGGTTCCACGGTCGCGAAGCGCGCTTTGTTTCCGATGCCCTGCAGGCCCTGCCCGCCGACGATCTGTGCCACTGGTTTGCCGCGGCCGGGGCCGAGCTGCACGACCTGCCCCACTATGGGCTGGTGGCCCCCGAAGGCGGCGGCGCTGCCGCAGTGGCCGCCCTGGTAGACGCACTGCACCAGGCCGGCGGTGAGCTGCGCCTGGACACCATCGTGCGCGGCGCCCGCCATTCAGGCGATGCCATCGAGCTGGATGCCGGGCCTTCCGGCCTGCTGCAGCCGCGCGCCCTGGTGCTGGCCACCGGGGGCGCGCACATGCCCCGGCTCGGCGGCGGCACCGAGAACTTCGATCTGGCCCGCTCGCTGGGCCACACGGTTTCGCCGCTGCGGCCGGGGCAAGTACCCTTGCGCCTTTTTGCCCCGTGGCTGGAGGACGTTACGGGGCTGTGGATGGAGGTGCGCCTGCGGCTGTGGGACGGTGCCCGGTGCGTGGCCGAAAGCACGGGCAGCATGCTGCTGGCCAAGGGGGTGGCCACCGGCGAGGCGGTGTTCAACCTCTCGCGCCACTGCGACCGCAGCGGCCTGGAGCTGGGCATCTGCTTCTTTCCAGAACGCGAGCCGGAGCAGGTGGACGAGTGGCTGTTCCGCACGCTGGGCGAGCGCACCCGCGAACCGGTGGCGCGGGCCCTGGACAACATCATCCCGCTGTCGCTGGCCACGGCTTTTCTGCGCAAACTCACCATCAAGCGCACCGCGCGCGTGCAGGAACTCAGCCTGTTGCAGCGCAAGCGCCTGCTGGCCGACATGCTGGACCTGCGCCTGCCGGTGGCGGGCACCCTCGGCTGGCAGGCCGCCGAATCCACCCTGGGCGGCGTCGCGGTGCGCGAAGTTGACCCCCGCACGTTTGCCAGCCGCAAGACACCCGGGCTGTACCTGGCGGGCCGCATGCTGGACGTGGCCGGGGACTGGGGCGGCTTTGAGCAGCACTTTGCGCTGGCGTCGGGTTTTGTGGCTGGACGCATGGTTCTGGCATGACAATCCGGCACTGGACGAACCCAGGCGCCCCCGCTAGCTTCAACTGCCCCCGATAGCCCTGCCAGGTGTTCGCCATGCGCGCGAAGCTTGTCTTTGTTTCGCTTGCGACGGTTGCCTTCGTGCTGCCGGGGTGCTTCGGCAACCAGACGCGCACGGCACCCGAAAACCGCCCGCCCGAGGACATGATCCACGAGGAACAGGCTCGCCACGGCGCCATGGGCTACGAGATCGCCGAGATCTGGCACGACCCCACCGTCAAAGAGGGGTTGGCCGATACCAGCGGCGAGGCCTTCGGCTTCGTGCCCAACGAGTTCTACCAGATCCAGATTGCCCCGGACCCCAAGCAGCCGACGGCGCTGGTGGTCGCGGGCTACCTGAAGAAGGTCACCGAGGATCGCGGCGCCCAGTACTTCTACCACTTCTACAGCCGCAACTGGGAGCGCATTGCCTGGCTGACGCCCAAGGGCGAGCTGTACCGCTTTGAAAGCGGCCGCGAGGAGTTCATCGGGCGCATGCAGTTGACGGTGGCGGTGAACACGCTCTATCCGGCGCCTTCGGGCTACGGCTACGACGCGCTGTTGCAGGATCGCTCGCGGGTGCGCGCGGACAACCCGGATGTGGCCTCGGCCGAGCCGCGGGCCCGCGGCGTGGCCCACACCACGCACTCGGATGCGCCGCCGGTAATCGTGTACAGCCTGTACCGCGCCGGTGAGGCCGGCCACCTGGCCGAGCGCGCCGAGCGCAAGCGGTTCGAGGACACCGAGGCGGAGCGCCTGAAGCGCCTTCGCGAGGCTCGCGACGCGGGCATCGGCCAGGACGAGACCTACGGCGGGCTGCAATACAAGAACGGCAACCCGGTGGACGCCGAAGGGCGGCCCTTGCGCCCGCGCAGCCTTGGCAACGACTAGCT
>JADLBZ010000063.1 GCA_020847415.1 Planctomycetota bacterium | reverse complement strand
GGGGCCTTGTAGCGCGCCAGGCGCGACTTGGCGAAGGCAATCAGCTCGGCCTCAAGTTCCTTGCCGGCGCGCGAGCCGGCCTGCGGAACCACGATGGCCAGCGGCTTCTCGAGGCCGGCGTCGTCCTTGCGACCGATGACACAGCATTCCTTGACAGCCGAGTGCTGCAGCAGGCAGTTCTCGACCTCGAGGGGGCTGACGTAAATGCCGCCGCTCTTCAACAGGTCGTCGCCCCGGCCCTCGTAGAACCAGTAGCCATCGGCGTCCTGCCGGAACTTGTCGCCGCTGACAATCCAGCCGCCGCGCAGGTGCTCGCAGCTCTTGGCATAGGCCGCGTGATAGTGCAGCGCGGCGGAGTCGCCCTTCAGCCACAGAGTGCCGACGTCGCCCTGGGCGACGGGCTTGCCGTCGTCATCAACAAGACGCGCCTCGTAGCCCGGCACCAGCCTGCCCAGGCTGCCGGGCCGGACATCATTAGGCCGATTGCTGATGTAGATATGAAAGCTCTCAGCGCTGCCGATGCCGTCAATGATGGGCACGCCAAAGTTGCGGTCCCAGCGCTCGTGCAGCTCGCGGGGCAGCGCTTCGCCTGCGCTCCACATGAAGCGCAGGGTCCTCAGGCTGCGGCGCCGGCCGGGGTCGGCCTGCAGCATCTTGTTGATCAGCGTCGGTACGCTGGTCAGCACCGTGCACTGGTGGCGCTCTACCAGCTCAAAGAGCTTCTCCGGCGTCGGGTGCTCGCGGAACAGCACCGTGGTTGCGCCTGCCGCAAAGGGAAACATCAGGTTGGTGCCCGTGGCGTAGCCCAAGAACAAGCGAGGCCCGGCAATGGTGATGTCGCTTTCCCGCAATCCGATAAAGGACTTGGCATACACCTCGGTGTTGAACGGGAAGTGAAAGTGGCAATGCACGGCGCCCTTGCTGTGGCCCGTGGTGCCGCTGGTGAACAGCCACACCGCCGGGTCGTCTTTGCGGGTCGGCCAGGGCTGGGCCGCCGCCTCGGGCTTCTGGCTCAGCCAGAAGTCAAAGCTCTGGTGGCTGTCGGGCTCCCAGCTGTCGGCGGGCGGGGCGTTGTCACGGTCGAAGTAGACCTTGCGCGGTCGATCCAGCCGCTGGCGTCCGGCGACAATCACGTTGTCGTACAGGCGGCCCCTGGCGCAGTGCCGCGTGTTCTGGAAGGCCTTCTCAAACTCCGGCAGGCTGACTTCGTCCACGAAGGCGAATTGCGGCTTGACGTAGTTGAGGTAGTACTCGTAATCGGCGGCGGGAAGCTGCGGGTTGATCTGGGTGACGACGGCCCCGGCTTTGAGGGCGCCGAACCAGGCATAGACGAACTCGGGACGGTCCTGCATGCACACCAGCACCCGCTGTTCAGGCAGCAGGCCGTCGTCCACGAGGTTGCGTGCCACGCGCAGGACGTTGTCAGCCACCTCGCGGTAGGTGATGGCGCGATCCTCGAACAGAATCGCGGTCTTGTCGCCCCGGCCGGCTTCGATGTTCGAGAACACGAAGTAGTCGGCCATGTTGAAGGCGTCAGGAAATGTCGGGAGCTGCTCGGCCATGGGTTCGTATGCGGTTTAGACTTCAACCATACCGGGCGCCACGGGCGCCCTTGGGGTCGTGTAGTGCCCGCTCCTACTGCGGTTTCACCGCCTTGTAGAGTCCGGTGCGGTGGCTGTCGGGCACCATCCACTGCCGGAAGAGGTCGTGGTACTTCTGGGGCAGCGCCATGCCGGAGAACGTGTCCATGTTAAGGCAAGCGGTAACCAGGTGCGCCTCCACGCAGCGCACGCGCTTGTTCTCGCGGCTGGTGTCGCCCGTGTAAGTCCACTGGACGGACTTGGTGCCGATCTTCTGGATGCCCAGGGCGATCTCGACGTGATCGCCAAAGCGCAGGGGCTTCAGGTAGTCCACCTCCATGTGCACGGTGGGAAAGCCGATGCGCTCAACATCCAGCAGGTGGTTGTAGGGAAGGCCCAGGCCGCGCTCGAAGAAGTCCTCAAAGGCGCAATGGAAGTAGTGCAGAAAACGGGGGTAGTACAGGATCCCGGCGTGGTCCACGTCGCTGAAGCGGATCTTGTAGGTCGATGAGAACATGCCCATGGTGGTCCCTGTGGTGGGGTGAAGCTTCTGTCATACACAATCGCCACGTTATGCGCGGGCCGGCGGGGCGCAACTACTTCGCAGGCAACCGGAACACAAACTCGGCCAGGTCCGCCCGTTGCTGCGTGGCCAGGTGCGCGAAGCTGGGCATTCCGCTGCCCGGCAGGCCCGCGGTGATGGTGGCATAGATGTCGTCGCGGGTCGTGGCAGGCCCCGCGCGCCGGAAGATGCGCCCTGCCGCGAGGTTCGCTGCCGGCGGCGACAAGAACGCCGCTGCGGGCCCGTCGCCGGCGCCCGTGGCACCGTGGCACCCCGCGCAATACTCGGCATAAGCAGCCTTGCCGCGTTGCGCATCGCCGGGCAGCGGCATGGCGGCAGGCCGCGCGGGCCACGCCGGGCGCTGACGTGATGGCAAGGTCAAAGACAGCAGGAAGCGTACCACCTGCTCGCCCTGCGGCGTGGGCCGGCTGGCTGCGTCAAACAGCCGCCGCTGGGGCGGCATCACTGAACCCGCCGCCACTTCAGCGGGCGCCCACAGGTGGGCCAGGTGCCAGCCGCGCGGGTAGAGCGCTCCCACCCCCGCCAAGTCCGGCCCGTAGGGGCGCACACCGGCAGCCTGGTGCCCGAAGTCGTGTTTCAGCTCAACGTCGAGGGTGCTGACGGCATGGCACTGCCAGCAGCCGGCGTCCACGTAGGCGGCAGCCAGCTCGCGGTCGTAGTCCTGTCTTGGGGCAGGCCCCGGCGCGCGCACCTGGGCCCTGCCGCTGAGCAGGCCCGCAGCGGCAGCCGCGGCACAAAGGGCGACGGCGAGCAACAACAATGACGACCTGCGGGCCATGGCGAGGGTTTAGCCGCGCGCGGCGCAAGCTGCCAGTGGCTCATCGCAATTGAATCCAGGGGTGGCTCTGTCCATCGCGTACGGCCTTTTCCGCGACAGCGAGCTACAGAAGCCCGAAGGGCGCGTGTCGCTAGCAGGCCGTTGAAGAAGTCGCCGTGGGCGCCTTCCTCAACGGAAAGCTACTGCCCGGCCCGTGCAGTTGCGCGGGCCGGGGAGGGCGCTGAAACAGACCCTCTCAACGCCCTGCTAGTGTGCGGCTGCAAATGAAGACGGCGCCCGGGTGTCCCCGGGCGCCGGTGCAAACCGCATTGGAACTACTCCGTGATGGCCTTCAGGCCGATCTTGCGTTCCTTGGGGTCCAGCTTGATCACCTTGACCTTGATGACCTCGCCCACCTTGACCATTTCTTCGGGCTTGGACTCCTTGCCGTCAGCCAGTTCGCTGATGTGCAGCAGGCCTTCCAGGTCGTCCGTGAGCTGCACGAACACGCCGAAGTTGGTGATCTTGGTGATGGTGCCTTCGAGGCTGGTGCCGACGCGGTACTTCTCGGGGATTTCGTCTTCCCATGGGTCCGTCCGCATCTGCTTCATGCCAAGTGCGATGCGGTGCTTCTCGGTGTCCACGGCCAGCACCACACACTCGAGCTCGTCGCCCTTCTTCACCATCTCGTTAGGATGGCTGACCTTGCGGGTCCAGCTCATGTCACTGACATGCAGCAGGCCGTCAATGCCGGGTTCGATCTCAACGAACGCGCCGTATGTGGTGAGGTTGCGAACCACGCCCTTGACCTTGGCGCCCGGCTGGTAGCGCTCGGATGCGCGCTCCCAGGGGTTGGTCTCAAGCTGCTTCATGCCCAGGCTGATTTCCTGCTTCTCTTCGTTCACGCCCAGGATGGCAATCTCGACGTCGTCGCCGAGCTGCACGACTTCGCGGGGGTCGTTGACGCGCTTGGTCCAGCTCATCTCAGAGACGTGCACCAGGCCCTCAATGCCCTCCTCAAGCCGCACGAAGGCGCCGTAGGACATGATGTTGACGACCTTGCCCTTGTGCTTGCTTCCCACGGGGTAACGGTCGGCAATGCCCTTCCAGGGGCTGTCCGAGAGCTGCTTCATGCCCAGCGCGATGCGTTCGCGCTCGCGGTCCACCTTCAGCACCTTCACCTTGACGGCGTCGTTGATCTTCACGATTTCGCTGGGGTGCTGGATGCGGCCCCAGGTCATGTCGGTAATGTGCAGCAGGCCGTCAATACCGCCCAGGTCGACGAACGCGCCGAAGTCGGCGATGTTCTTGACCACGCCCTCGCGGACCTGGCCTTCCTGGATTTCCGAGAGCAGCGCGTCCTTGAGGCGCTCGCGGTTGCGTTCCTGCAGCTTGCGGGCCGAGACCACGATGTTCTCGCGGGCCTGGTCAATTTTGATGATCTCGCACTCAAGTTCGTCGCCGATGAACTCGTTGATGTCGCGGGCACGGCGAATGCTGACCTGGCTGGCAGGCAGGAAGGCCGGCACGCCGATATCAATGAGCAGGCCGCCCTTGATCTTCTTGGCCACCTTGCCGCGCACGGTGTCGCCTTCCTTGTGGCGGGCGACCACCAGTTCCCAGTTGATCTTGCGGTCTGCCTTGCGCTTGGAGAGCCCGATCAGGCCCTCCTCGTTCTCCAGCTCCTCGATCAGCACGGTGACTTCCTGGCCAACCTTGGGGCGGTCTTCTTCACTGGAGAATTCGCGCGGGTTGATGACGCCGACGGTCTTGGCGCCAATGTCCACAATCACGCGGTCCTTCTCGCTGGCCACGATGCGGCCCTTCACCAGCGACTCCTCGCTGAAGTGGCGGGCGCTGGGCATAGCCTTCTGCTGGGCCGGTTCCTTCCACATGGAGGCCAACTCGGCCTCGACGACTTCGGGCTTGGGGCCGTACTTGCGAACCAGCGGGTTGATTGCTCTGAGCTTCATGAACGTTCCAGACGCAGAGACAGGACTGGCTCCCACAACAGGCGGCCTCTGCTATTCCGCCCGGGGGAATCACGCCACCAACAGCCGCAGCCCACCCGGGCTGCTTCAAGGCATGCAGGTGAAGGGCGGGGATTGTAGGGCCGCCGGAGCCGTCGTAAAGCCGTCGTCCGGCTATTTTGCGGGTGTGGTCAGCCACAGCCCCAGCCAGCACACCAGCAGGCCTCCGGCCACAGAGACCCCCACGTTGGCCAGCGCCTTGCCGGGGGACTGCTGCAGCGTCTGAAGGGCAAACGTGCTGAAGGTGGTCAGGCCGCCGCACAGGCCCGTCAGCAGGGCGGCCTTCAGGTCCGGCGCCAGCTTCAACTCGCTGCGATCCAGCCACCCGAAGCCCAGCCCCACCAGCAGGCAGCCCAACAGGTTCACCGCCAGTGTAGCCCACGGGAAGGCCCGTGCCGTCTCCGGGGCCAGCGCCAGCAACGCGCGGTCTGCTCCATAGCGCAAGCCCGAGCCTACGGCGCCCCCCGCGCACACCAGCAGCAGAAGCTTCACAGTCGCCCCCTGTCGCAATCGCGGCTGGACTTTACCTTGGCAAGCCATGGCAGAACACCTTGGCGTGGTTGACCTGCATTCGCACTCGACGTGTTCTGACGGGACGCTCACGCCATCGGAGCTGGTTGCGGAGGCGGCCCGTCGGGGTGTGGCTGTGCTGGCCCTGACCGACCACGACACGGTGGCAGGCCTTGCTGAGGCCGCCGAGGCTGCCCTTCAACACGGTATCGAACTGGTGCGGGGCATCGAGGTTACCTGCGACTGCCAGGGCATGGAGGTCCACATGCTTGGGCTGGGCGTGAACCCCGGCTCCGGCGATCTGCAGGCTCTGTGCAAGCTGATCCTGAGCCGGCGGCGCCTGCGCTTCAACGAGATGATCGAACGTCTGCGCATGGTCGGCGCACCCCTCAGTGTACCCGAGACAGCCGATGGCATGGCTCTGGCGCGGCCGTTTGTGGCGCGCCTGCTGGTGCAGCAGGGTTTTGTGGAAAGCTACACCGAGGCATTTGACCGCTACCTCAAGCGCGGTTGCCCCGGCTACGTCGAGCACAACCGCATCAGCATGGCGCAGGCCATTGCCGCGATTCACGCGGGCAGCGGTCTGGCGTTCGTGGCGCACCCCGGCTTGAACCCCCGCGGCGACGATGTCGTGTACGAGGCCAGGCAGTTTGGCTTGGACGGCATCGAATGCTGGCACAGCGACCACACCCACGACGTGCAGAACCACTATCGTGCGATGGCGCAGAAGTTCGACATGCTTTGCAGCGGCGGGGCCGACTTTCACGGCCTGGACCACCCTCGCAGCAAGCACTTTGGCCAGCGTGGCTGCCCTTCTGCCGAACTGGATCGCATCAGGGCGAGACTGCAACGCGCCGGAGTGGAGCGGCGGAGTGAGCAAAGTCTCCACGATTTAGCAAGCAAGAGCGCCTTACATAACGTATAATTTTCGCGTTGCACTTCTTCGGGGCAGACTCGGGAGAGCGCTATGAAACCCATCAGCTTCCTGTTCAGTGTGGGCGCTTTGTTTGCAACTGGTGCCGGCTTGAGTGCTGCCACACACGGCACGGGTGCCCTGAGCCTTTTGCAGGCTGATGGGGGCGTCAAGATTCGGGCCGTGGATACCCGCGAGTCCAGCGTGGAAACTCACGGTGAGGCCGCGCCTGCGAACGTGACCATTGAAGTTGCCCGCGGCGAACACCGCGGCGACAACGAACAGATGGATCGTGCCCGGCGCGAATTGCAGAACTTCCAGCGCTTGCAGGCGGCCCTGATGGCTGCCGGCGACCTGAACGGCGATGAGCGCGCGGCCCTGATCCAGAAGGCCCGCGAGAAGCTTGACAAGGACATGAAGCGCCTGGAAGAGCGCGAGCGCGAAAACGCCAACGAGGACGACATTGAAGATCGCCGCGACGAGGCCTTCGACATCCGCAAGGATCGCTACCGCGCCAGTTTGCGCGCCCTGCAGCGCGACCTGCTCTATCGCCTGGATGTGCTGAAGGAAGCCGGCAACGAGAAACAGGACGATCAGCTCGATGCCCTGCAGGAGAAGATCACCGACACCTACGCAGACCTGCAGGACAAGATTGACGATGGCGAACCACGCACGTGGGACGCGACACTTGACCTGGGGCGCAAGTTCCACGGCGAGTACCAGGCCCAGATCGGCAAGTGGGAGCGCGAAGTCGGCGCGGACCAGGTTGCTCCAGATGTGCCGGCCAGGCTGAAGGGGCTGCAACGCGATCTTGGCGCGCGAATCAAGCGCCTGCGCAAGGCCGGCGGCGACCGCTTCGAAAGCCAGCTTGACGACGTGCAGGACCGCGTGAATGACGCCTTTGAGCCGCTGATTGACAAGCTCGAAGATGCCCCGGCCAAGGTGCGCGAGCAGGTGCTGGCGGACGGCAAGAAGTTGTACGAGCAGTTCGTGGCCGAGCTGGACAAGTGGGCCGAGAAGATCGGTGTGGATGCGGCTGAGCCGGGCCCCGTTGAGCGTTTGGGCGCCATGCATGAGCGGCTGCTGGACCGCATCAAGGGCCTGCGCAAAGAGGGCAATGGCCGCTTTGAGGACATCCTGGACGGCGTTGAGGACAAGGTTCGCGACACCTACGCCGACTTGAAGGACAAGATCCTGAACCAGTCCAAGGAGCAGTGGGCCAAGACCATGGAGGCCGCCGAGGCCTTTGAAGTCGAGTTCACGCGGCAACTTGATGCCGTGGAACGCAAGATCAAGGGCGGCGACCGTGTCGAGCGCCACGAGCCGGAACCGGCCCCGGAAGTGGAGCCGCGCGACTATCCCGAGAAGGACGTCAAGCTCCCCCCGGGTGAAGTAGCCGACGTGATTGGCGGTGTGCGCGTGGCTCGCCTTCTGCCTCTGCCCAAGAAACAGCTGGGGCTGGATTGCGGCCTGTCTGTCAACGAAGTCGTGGATGCCGATGGCGTACTGGCCCAGGCCGGCCTTGAGGTCTACGACATTATCCTGGAGCTCAACGGCAACGCGGTGGATACGCGCAGCGACTTGCGCGAGGCGCTGGCCAATGCCACACGGGGCGAGGAGTTCACGCTGCTGGTGATGCGCGACGGCAAGCGCATCAAGCTGAAGGGCGAGAAGTAGTCGTTCGCCGCGTCGCTTGAGCGGGCCGGCCTTGGGCCGGCCCGGTTTGTTGTATGGGCAGGCTCTGCTACGCTGCCCGCAGGAGGACGCCCGTGAACCCGGTCTTTGCCAACAACAACTGGCCTGCTGTGCGTGACGCGCTGGCTGACAAGCGCCACCCCGTCGTGGCGCTCCTGCCCTGCGGTGCCACGGAAGCGCACGGCCCGCACTTGCCGCTCTGTACCGATGTGATCATCAGCGAAGGCATGGCCAGCTACGCCCTGCCGGTTCTGGAAGATGCAGGCTTTACAGCCGTTGTGCTGCCGTCTCTGGCCTATGCGCCCGCGGCCTATGCGGCGGCGTTTCCCGGCACCATCTCGATTCAGCCGGCCACGGCGAAGCTGCTGTTGCTGGACGTTGCGCGCAGCCTCAAGGCCCAGGGGGTCGCGTGTTTGGCCATTGCCAACAGCCACTTTGACCCGGCCAACGTGGCCATGCTGCGCGAGGCCGCCGATGAGATCCGGGCCTTGGGTCTGCCGGTGGCGTTTCCGGACTTCACGCGGCGGAAGTTGGCCCAGTTGCTGACACAGGAGTTCCAGTCCGGCGCCTGTCACGCGGGCCAGTACGAGTCCAGCCTGGTTCTGGCTTCACGGCCTGAGCTGGTGGACGAGGGCGCCCGGCACCGTTTGCCCGACAACCATGCCAGCCTGACAGAAGCATTCAGCAGGGGCGCCAGTACGTTTGCCGAAGCGGGTGGGCCGGAGGCCTACTTCGGCGCACCGAGGGCCGCCAGCCCTGAAGAAGGCGTGGAGAGCTACGAAGTGCTTGCGGGGGCGCTGGTGGCAGCAGTCACAGATGCCTTGAGTGCATAACGTTCGCGTTTATTGCAGTCGCAACGTGCAAACTTCGAAGCCTGAAGTATCATCGTGCCATGGCACGGGGTGTGGTGATCACAGGGGCTTCCAGGGGCATTGGGCGCGCCATTGCGCTTGAATTGGCCCGCCACGGGTATTCGCTGCTGCTGGTCGCACGCCGGGAGTCCGACCTGAAGTCGCTGGTCAGCGAGCTGGGCAGTAGCTGCTCGGCGGAGTGCTTTGTCGCCGATGTGACAAGTCTGGATGCCGGCGCCCGAATCCGAGATGCCGCCCTGCACGCCTTTGGTCCGCCTTGGGCCCTGGTGAACAACGCCGGCTTGGCTGAGAGCGCGCCGCTGGCCAAGACGGAAGACGAACTGATCCAACGCCACATGGAGTTGAACTTTCTGGCTCCCATGCGCCTGATGCGCGCCGTTATGCCCCGCATGGCCGAGGCGGGCTGTGGGCGTGTCGTCAACCTGTGCAGCACGGCAGCGCTGGCCGGCTACCCGTATGTGAGCGCCTACTGCGCCAGCAAGCATGCCCTGCTGGGCGCCACTCGCGCCCTCGCGCGCGAATTCGCCCAGAAGGGCATCACCGTCAACGCCATTTGCCCGGGCTATGTGCGCACGGAGATGTTCGAGCAGACGGTGGCCAACATCGCGCGCAAGTCCGGCCTCGATGAGGTGGGGGCCGAAGAGAAGCTGAAGCGCCTCAGCCCGCAAGTCCGGGTTTATGAAGCGGCAGAAGTGGCCGCGGCGGCAGCCTATCTGCTTTCTGACGCCGCCGCCGGCGTGAACGGCCAGGCCCTGAGCATTGACGGGGCGGAGATCGAGCACTGATGGCAACCCACGCACACACAGTTCTGCCCCCGGGCTGGAAGCGCCCCAAGGGCTATTCCAACGCGGTGGTGCTGCCCAAGGGCAGACCGCTTTTTGTGGCAGGCATGGTGGGGTGGAACGAAGACGAGCAGATCGTCAGCGACGATTTTGCGGTGCAGTTCCGGCAGGCACTGAAGAATATCTGCGCTTGCGTGGAGGCCGCCGGCAGCCGTGTGGACTGCATCGGGCGACTGACCATCTACGTGACCGACAAGCACGACTACGAGCGCAACGTGAAGGCTGTCGGGCAGGCCTATCGCGAGCTGATGGGCCGGCACTTCCCAGCCATGACGCTGGTGGAAGTCAGCCGCCTGCTGGAGAAGGGCGCGTTGCTGGAGCTGGAAGCAACCGGCGTGGTGCCGGACTGAACAAGGAGATTGCGATGGGCGACCGGGGAACGCTGGCACCGACAGAGCGCGCGCGCGTGGGCATGTGGATTCGCATGGCACGCGCCTACAACCTCGCCATGCGTGAGTTGCGCGCCGGCCTGCGCGAGGAATGCACCATGCCCCAGTTCGACGTGCTGGCGCAATTGCGCCGCACGCCCGAAGGACTGACCTTCTCGGCCCTGTCCGAGAAGCTGCTGGTGACCGCCGGCAACCTGACCGGCATCGTGGACCGCCTGGAGAAGCAGGGCCTCTGCCGCCGCGAGACCAACCCCAAGGACCGGCGCCAGATCTTTATTCGCCTGACTGAGGCCGGCCACAAATACGCGGACAGCATTGTGCCGCGCCACGAGCAGGACATTGTCCGGCTGTTCAAGGACCTGCCCGAGAACACGGTGCAGAACATGCGCGACGACCTGGACCGCGCCATCGCGGTGCTGGAGAAAATCGCGGAGGCCTCCGGCCGCGCGCGGGGTGAGGAATGACGCCGCGCTCGTTTCTCTACGAGTGCAAAGACGGCGTGGCCGTGTTGACCCTGAACCGGCCCGATCGCCTGAACGCTCTCACATTTGAGGTCTACGCCGAACTGGCGAACTTCATCCGCAGCCTGGACTCCGATACGCGCTGCCGCGTGCTTGTGCTGACCGGCGCGGGCAAGGCCTTCTGCAGCGGCGGCGATGTAGAAGACATCATTGGCGAGCTGTTCAAGCGCGACATGAAGGGGCTGCTTGAGTTCACGCGTCTTACCGTGGACGCCGTGCGCGCCATTCGAACCCTGCGCAAGCCGGTGATTGGCGCCCTGAACGGCACCACCTGCGGGGCCGGGGCTGCCATTGCCATGGCCTGCGACATGCGCATTGCCGGCGAGAAAGCCAAGTGCGCCTTCCTGTTCACCAAGGTGGGCCTGTCCGGCGCCGACATGGGCGCGTGCTTCTTGCTGCCTCGGCTGGTGGGGATGGCCAAGGCCACCGAGCTGCTGATGGGCGGCGAGTTCATTGACGCCCGTGAGTGCCACCGCATTGGTCTCTACAACGAGGTGGTGGCCCAGGAGGCCGTGCTGCCGCGCGCCGTGGAATGGGCGCATAAGCTGGCCCGAGGCCCGCAGTTTGGGCTGATGATGACCAAGGAGCTACTGAACCGCGCACTGAGTTTTGACCTGGAGACAGCCCTGGAGGCTGAAGCGCAGGCCCAGGCCATCTGCATGCAGCATCCGGACTTCCGCGAGAGCTACGACGCCTGGGTGCAGAAGCGCGAGCCGCGTTTTCAGTAGGCCGTCATGAACCAGCTGCTTCAGCTTCCCTTCTTCAGTGATGCCGACCGGGCCCTTGCGCGGGGCCTGCAGGCGTCGGCCGCTTCCCACCAGTGGCTGAACCCAGAACAGGGCGACGACCGCGCGGCCTTGAAATCTGCCCTGCAGACCCTTGCCCAGTGGGGCACACTGAAGCTGGCCACCACCCAACCCTGGCGCCTCACATCCATGGCGCTGGCCCGCGAAGTACTGGCTTATCACGCCGGCATTGCCGACTTGGCCCTGGCCATGCAGGGCCTGGGCGCATTGCCCCTGCTGTTGGGCGGCAGCCCGGCACAGCAAGCGCTCCTGCCCGGTGCTGCAGCCGGCGAGCACTGCCTAGCCTTTGCGATTACCGAGCCCGATGCCGGTAGCGACTTGTCCCGCATCGCGCTTGTCGCGCGGCGCGAAAGGGGCGACTACGTCCTGGAGGGCGTCAAGCACCTGGTCAGTAATGTCGGCACAGCTACCCATTACGTGACCTTCGCTCGCACCTCTGCGGGCGGCCGGGGCATCACCGCCTTTGTTGTGCCGGCGGATTCGCCGGGGCTGCGGCTTGCACCGCAAGTGCCGATCTCGCCGCACCCGCTGGGGCGCATGGATTTCCTGGGTGTCCGCCTGCCGGAGTCTTCCCGAATTGGTGCCGAAGGCGACGGCATGAAACTGGCCTTGGCCACCCTGGGGCGCATGCGCGTGACCGTCGCTGCGGCAGCCAACGGCTTTGCCCGTCGTGCGCTGGATGAAGCCCTTGCCTATGCCCGCCGTCGTGAGCTTTTTGGGGCCACGCTGGCCGAGAAGCCGCTAGCTCAAGCGCTGCTGGCCGAGATGCGCGCCCGGCTGGATGCGTCGCAGCTGCTGACCTACCGCGCCGCCTGGGAGTTTGACCAGGGGCGCGAGCGCATTCCGCTGGAGGCTGCCATCGCCAAGTGGCAGGCCACCGAGAACGCCCAGTGGATCATAGACAAGGCGTTGCAGCTTGCGGGCGGGCAGGGTGTGCTGCAGGGCAGCGTGTTTGAGCGGCTGTACCGTGAGATCCGTCCGCTGCGGATCTACGAGGGTGCCAGCGAGGTGCAGCAACTGGTGATTGCCGGCGAGATGCTGAAGGAGCCCACCCGTGAGTGACGACCGCGCCAACCGGCGCTATCCGCCTTATCAGCGGCACGTGTTCATTTGCACGAACGCCAGGCCGGCGGGCGATGCGCGGGGGGACTGTGCTTCCCGGGGTGCCGAACAGGTGCTGGACCGCTTCAAGGAGCTGGTGCACAACCTGAAGCTGCGCCCACAGATACGCGCACAGAAGTGCGGCTGTCTGGATGTGTGCGAACGGGGCGTAAGCGTGGTTGTCTACCCGGAGGCCGTCTGGTACGAAAAGGTCACAGTTGCCGACGTGGATGAAATCGTGCAAAGCCACCTCGTGCGGGGTATTCCCGTTAAGCGTCTGCAAATGCATCCTGCGCCCGCCAACGGGGCATAGCCACATGGAAAGCAGCCAGCACTGGTACGCCGTTCATCTGGGCAAGACATCACAGGCGCCACACGCCGGGTGGCTGCGCGTCTACAAGTCCCGCGACACTAACGGCAGACGCACTCTGGAACAGCAGGTCAGCATTCATGGCAAGCTGGACGGCCGTGCCCTGCACCAGGAAGCCACCTGCCGCGTCGTGTTGACCCGGCGACAAGGCCGTATGGTGCCGCTGGAAGTCGAGTACCAGGATGCCGCCAGGCAGTGCGGCCTTCGCTTTCATGAAGGGCGCCTCGAGGCCAGTGGTTGTGCCGCCGGTGAGAACGGCGACGCCCTGCCCGATGACGTGATGCCGGTCTATGGGGTCGTGGCACTGGCCCAGGGGATTCACAACCAGGAAGGCGCCAGCCTCACGTTCACGCCGCTGGTGGAAACCACAGGGCAACTTGGCACGCCCGGCTCGAAGCTGGTGTGCCAGGGGAAGACGGAGAAGACACCCTTTCCCGGGGCCGATCCGTTGTGGTGTGTGCAGTGGTTAAGTCCCGAAGGAACACAGATCCAGGCCTTCTACTTCGATGACGAAGGAGAGCTGCTTCAGGCCAACTGGGGAGGCTCCCGCTGCCGCCTGGTAGAATCAGAGTCGGCGGCCCGCCCGCCCGAAAAAAGCTCCGGCAAGTCCGTTCGGCGTCCCAAGGTGGCTGGATGAAGCTGTTTTCGCCGCTGCCCCTGCGTAGCCGCACGCTTCCGAACCGCATTGTCGTTCCAGCCATGGTGACTCGCCTGTCCGGCGAGGACGGCTGCGTAAACGACGGCATTCGCGAACGGTATGCCCGTTTTGCCAAAGGCGGGGCCGGCCTGGTTGTGGTCGAGGCCATGGCGGTGCACCAGGCGAAATCCGGCCCGCTGCTGCGCATTGGGGGCAACGAGTTTGTTCCGGGGCTGCGTTCGCTGGCACAGGCCATGCACGATGCCGGTCCAGGACTTGCATTTCCCCAGATCATCCACTTCCTGAAGATCTCTCGCAGCGGTTGGCGCCAGAAGGTTAGCGACCTAACCATTGACGAAGTTCGTGCCATCCCTGGCCTGTACGCGGCCGCAGCCACCCGGGCCCTGGAGGCGGGTTTTGACGGCGTCGAGCTCCATATGGCCCACGCCTACACGCTTTCCAGCTTCCTTAGTCGCCTGAACAGCCGCCGAGACGAATACGGCGGCTCCCTGGAGCGGCGGCTGCGCCTGCCGCTTGAGACGGTAGCTGCCGTGCGCGCCGCGGTTGGCGAGGCTGTCCCGGTGGGTCTGCGTTTTGACGGCGAGGAGTGCGTCAAGGGCGGCTACACGCTTGAGGACAGCCGCGTCATCGCCCTGCGGCTGGCCCAGGCCGGGGTGGACTACATCAGCGTTTCGGCGGGCGGCAAGTTTGAGGATGCGATGCCGCGCGAGGGCCAGCCGCTATACCCGTACACGGGCTATTCGGGCGAACGTTGCATGCCCGGCAGAACCTATCAGCCGGCGGCCAATGCCTATCTCGCTGCGGGCATTCGCGCCTTCTTGCGCAGCTACGGCGTGCAAACCCCGGTGGCAGCAGCGGGCAAGATCAACACTCCGGACTTGGCGGAGAGCCTGTTGCAGCGCGAGGAAGCGGACTTGATTGCCATGGCGCGTCCCTTGCTGGCAGACCCGGACTGGCCCCGCAAGGTGCAGGCGGGACGGTGGGGGAACGTGATCCGGTGCTGCTACGCCAACGTCTGCAAAGCCAAGGACGAGCACTTCCAGACCGTAACCTGCTTCCTTTGGCCCAAGGGAGCCACGCAAGCGCCCGAAAGCACGGACGAAGCACCGCCGCGTTGGCCAAAGGGCGGCGCGGTCCTTTCGGCACAGGCTGCTGACGGGCGCATCCAGCTTAGGTGGTCGCCAGCCGAAGATCCCGAGGGCGTCTACGGCTACGACATTTGGCGCAATGGCGAGCGCATTGATGCGGTGCCATCGGCCGTCACGATGTATCACGACGGTGCAGCCGTGAGCGGCATTCGCTACACCTATTGGGTCGAGGCGTACGACATGGGCGGGAACCGTTCAGGTGCCACCAACCAGGTAGAGATCGAACTGTCGTCACAACTTGAGGCCTAACGCAAACTTTCAACGCGAAAAACAGTCAAGCTTGTTTGACGGGGGATGGGCTGCGGGGTACTAGTCGTTCTACTGACCACTTGGTCATCCACGAACCCGCTGTTGAGAGGCCCCCCATGTCTGGCGTGGACACTTCTGTGCTCGGTCGCGATTCCCAAGGCACGCGGCTGGTCATTGGTCAGGCGGTTTTCTCACTTCTTCACAAGCGCGCCGGCCAGTTGATGGGCATTACGCAGCCCGCACAGATCTGCGTTGTCCGCTTCAATGATGGTGGTGAAGTTACCAGTCTCCCCGCCGCGCAGTTGCTGGTTGCCACGTGGGACCAGTTGCGTGGAGAGACCCGCACCACGGACTCGCGGCGGTTTACTCGCACCCAGATCAGCGCTTGATCTACGCTACGTAAGCTCAACGGATTGCGGCAGCACCACGAGCACCACGCACCCCTTCTTGCTGGCGGGTCGGTGTACGCTTCCCGGCGGATGCCAGATGTAGCTCCCGGACGGCCAGGTCTTGCCCAGGTCGTCCAGTTCGCCCTCCAGCACGTAGTATTCCTCGCCGCCGGGGTGCCGGTGGGTGTGGTAGCGTGCCCCGGGGTCAAAGCGCAGCAGGATGGTCAAGCCGCCTTCGGCGTGTTTGCGAAGGGTCTTGTAGTGCACACCAGGCGCGTCACCAAAGGCCCGCCACTCGCGTTCGTCGCTGCGGATCTGGATACCTTGTTCCATGGCGCTATCGTAGCGCGCCCGGGCCGGAGACCGCCATGATCATCGTGATGAACCGCTTTCGCGTCACGCCCGGGCGCGAAGTGGATTTCGAGGAGGCCTTCAAGGGCCGCGCGCGCTTGATTGACGGCATGCCGGGCTTTCTGGGCCTGGACGTGCTTCGCCCCAGCGAGCCGGGGGGCGTGTTCATCAGCATGGCGCGCTGGGCCGGCATGGCCGAGTTCAAGGCCTGGACGGAATCCGAGCAGTTCCGGCAGGGGCACGGCCGGCGACACCCGGGCATGTTTGTGGGCCCGCCGCAGCTTGAGATCTACGAAGTGGTGGACAGTACCTTTACGCGCAAGGAGTAACCGTGGCACGCAAGCCGCCGCAGAAGAAGGGCCTCTTGATGCCGCTGCTGGGTGCAGCGCTGATCGGCGTGCTGATCGGCGTGTGGGTGTACAACCCCTTTGAGCCGGCGCCGCCAATCCCGACCATCGAGTTCACGGACCCCTATGACGACTCCTGGGGGCGCCTTTCCGAGCCGAACAGCCGTGCCACGGTTACCCATATCTTGATTGCCTGGGACGGCACGAACGTCAACACGCAGAAGGCGCCCCGCAGCAAGGAAGAGGCCCGCAAGCTGGTCGAGCAGGTCTGGCACCAGTACAAGGCCAACCCGACTGAGGCAAACTGGAAGAACCTGCAGCGCGTGAACAACGAAGACAGCGCGCCGCACACCAGCTATGACATTCCCGGCAGCCTGGTCCAGCCGTTCCAGGATACCGGCAAGTCCACCAAGGTCGGCCACGCCCGCATCTGCGAGTCGCAGTTCGGGTTCCATCTCATCCGGCGGGAGAAGTAGTCATGCGGTTCAAGGACAAGGTTGTGCTGGTCAGCGGCGGCGCCACGGGCATTGGCCTGGGGGCGGCCAAGCGCCTCGGCGCGGAGGGTGCCAGCCTGATGTTGTTGGGCCGCCGCGACGACAAGCTGAAGCAGGCCTGTGCCGAGTTGAAAGGTGCTGCCTTCGTGGTGGGGGATGTAACCCGGCGTGAGGACTGTGCCCGGGTTGTTGCCGAGACCGTCAAGCGGTACAAGAGTCTGGACGTGCTGCTGAACTGCGCCGGGGTCATTGGCAACGGCGGCGTGCAGGACACCAAGCCCGAAGAGTTCGACCGCATCTTCCGCATCAACGTCTATGGCGTCTACAACCTCACCCAAGCTGCGGTGGGGGAACTGGTCAAGACCAAAGGCGCCATCGTCAACGTCAGCTCTGTTACAGGCACGCGCCCCTACGGCAACCTGCTGGCCTACTGCGGCTCCAAGGCTGCGGTCAGCATGATGACCATGACCATGGCGCTGGAGCTGGCTCCTTCCGGTGTGCGTGTGAATTGCGTCGAGCCAGGCGTGGTCCGCAGCGAGTTGCACCGGATCACTGGTGCAGTGCCGGACTACGATGCCTTCCTGGAGCGGGCCAAGCAGACCCACCCCCTGGGCCGCCACGGCGAACCGGAGGACGTGGCAGCCGCCATTGCCTTCCTCGCGTCCAATGAGGCCGGCTGGATCACCGGCGAGTGCATGAAAGTGGATGGCGGCCGTCACATGACCAGTCTGCGCTAGCAGCCACTTTGCGATGCGTGGTTAGGCCACTGGTGCCTGAGAATTGGCGGTAAGCCTGCGTATGCGGGTTCCACTCCCATTGTGTGGTGCGGAATTTTGCGGGAAATAGTCAGGATTCCCGCTATTCTGGTACATGCTGGGCCTCCCCTGAACGGCAGGAGCAAAAATGAAAAAGGTGTTCTTCTGGACGACAGCGTTGGCGCTGGCGTTGATCGGCGTTTCGCGGCCCGCTGTGGCTGACGACGAGGACGACGCCGCCAAGAAGCGCCGCGAGATCTTCGGCAAGTCCTTCGAGGAGAAGGTCGAAGAAGCCGTGGATAAGGGCTGCGACGGCCTGAAGAAGCTGCAGGGCATTGACAAGGACGAGGACAAGGCCATCTACGGCCAGTTCCCGCCCAACCCGCCCCTGTACGGCGCCGGCGAGCCGCACCGTTATCGCATTGCGCGCACGGCGTTCCCCATCCAGGCCCTTTGCAAGTCGGGTGTGTTTGCTGACGACCCGGCTGTGGCCAAGGCCATGGATTGGCTCCGCAAGAACTACAAAGAGAACGGAGTGCTGAACAACGAGCAGGGCTTTGTTCCCAGCACGACCTACGAAGACGCCACGGTGCTGAACGCCGTTGAGGCGTTCTACATCAGTGCCGCCGAAGCCAAGGAACGCGGCTTGGACAATCCCAAGAAGCGCGTGCAGGAAGTGGACGGCAAGAAGGTGCCGATCAAGCGCTGGGGCACCGAAGAGAAGGGCGCCAAGAAGGCCAAGGAAGAGGAGAAGCACAAGAAACGCGCCCTGGTGCTGTCTGCGGAAGACAAGAAGATCTGTGAGCTGGCCATCAAGGGTCTCGCCAAGCGCTTCCGCAAGAATGTGTACGGCGCTGCCGGCTGGCGCTATGCGTTCCCGGGCGTGGGCGAAACCCAGCCGCAGGTTGATATTTCCGCCACCCAGTACGCCATGCTGGGCCTCAAGGCTGCTTCGCGCCTGGGCCTGACGTACGACAAGTCCATGGTGATGGATTGCTACCACCTGTTCCGCTCGTGGCAGGATGCCGACGGCCCGGTGGTGGAGCGCAAGGCCAAGGACGCTGAGGGTAAGGACGTCGAGGCGCCGGAAGACCCGAAGCCCAAGAAGGACCCCAACAAGAGCACGCGCGCCTGGGCCCCGGGAGCCAAGGACAAGGCCCGCGGATGGGCCTACTGCCGCAAGGACCCGCACAACCCCGCCGACGTGAACACCTACGGCAGCATGACAGCGGCTGGCATCTGCGCCCTGATCCTGATCCGCGACGAACTGGAAACGGACGGCAAGATGATGGCGCGCTGGAAGGCTGTTGCCGACCAGTGCCAGCAGGCGCTGAATGACGGCCTGGCCTGGATGGTGATGAACTGGAGCATGAGCGAGAACCCCAAGCGCGAACGCTATCGCTACTACTACTACCTCTACACCGTGGAGCGCTTGGGCATGTTGGGCGGCCTTGACTACATCGGCAGCCACGACTGGTACTTTGAGGGCGCCGAGATCCTGATCAAGGAGCAGCAGGAAGGAACGGGCCTCTGGGACACGCAGAACGAGATTGACCCCAGCGACCTGTACGACACCTGCTATGCGCTGCTCTTCCTGAAGCGCGCCACCATCGGCGTCGATCGTCCGCGCCCGGTGTTCACCGGCGATGACGAATAAGGCTTCTGCCGCAAGCGAAGCGGGCCCCCGTGGGGGCCCGCTTTCATTTTCTGAGGTGGGGGAGAGCTACTTGCCTTTGCCCAGGAACTCGCGGATGGAATCCATGATTCCCTCCATGCTGGTGATGTCGCTGGTAATGACCCGCTCGTCGCTGCTGTAGCGCTGGTCCAGGTCTTCCTTGAACTTGCCGCTGCCGTAAGCACTGCGTACCTGGCCATAGCAGAACACGTTGCTGGCCGGCAGCAGCTCTTCTTCCAGGACCTTGAAGCAGAGCTGCGTGTCGTCGGCACCCCAGTTGTCGCCGTCCGAGAAGTGGAATGGGTAGATGTTCCATTCCAGCGGGTTGAAGCGCTCCCGCACAATCTGGCTGCAAAGCTGGTAGGCGCTGCTGATCTTCGTGCCGCCGGACTCGCGCAGGTGATAGAAGGTGTGCTCGTCCACTTCCTTGGCTTCCGCATCGTGGACGATGTACACGCTCTGGATGTTCTTGTATTGGCTGCGCAGCCAGGTATCGAGCCAGAAGGCCTCGATGCGGACGATCTCTGTCTGTTCCTCGCCCATGCTGCCCGAGACGTCCATCATGTAGATCAGCACGGCGCTGTTCTCGGGGATGGGGCGTACTTCCCAGCTGCGATAGCGCCGGTCGTCGCGCTCGGGGATGATCACCGGGTTGAGCGGGTCGTAGATGCCGCTGGCCACCTGGCGCAGGAGTGCCGCCTTGAAGGTGCGCTTGAAGTGGCGCAGGGATTCCGGGCCCACGCGGCGGATGCCCACGTAGCGGGACTTCTCGGTCTGGACGATGTTTTTGCCCTTGGGCTCGATGCGGGGCAGCTCCAGCTCTTCACCCAGGATCTCGGCCAGTTCCTGCAGGCTGACCTCGACCTCGAGGGGGTGGTCGCCCGGTTTGTCGCCGGCCTGCTGGCCCTGCCCGGCGTCTTCATCGCCGCCGAGGGACTGGCCCACGTCGCCGTCGCCCTGGCCCACGCCGCCGGTCTGTTTCTGTCCGAACTTGAAGCGAGGGATGTCAATCTGGGGCAGGGGGATGCTGACGGTGCCCTTGCCCTTGCGGCCCACCAGTTCGCCGTTGGAAAGGAACTTGCGCAGCTCCTTGCGGATGCGGCCGCGAACGATGTCGCGGAAGCGGGCGTGGTCGCCTTCAATCTTATGCATGGCCATGGGCGCCATTGTAGCAACAGGCGGCAGGGCTGCCTTGTCGCGTTCACGCGGCCTTGAGCATGTGGTACTTCATGGCGTAGGGGTTGAACCCATGATTGGCCGGCCACAGAAGGCGCCGGCTGTCACCACTCCGGGTAGTGGTTAATGTCTGCTGGTGCACGCAGGATTGACACGCACGGTGGCACATTTAGTCTTCCATCGCAATCGCAGGTCTGGGTGTTCCTATCGGCAGGGCGGAGGCTTTTCCATGGGCACTGGGTTGGGTGCGGGTCTGGTTCGCGGGCTGTTGGTTGCCGCGATCATCGGCGTCGGGGCAGGAGCACTTGCTGCGGCGGAAGCGCCGCCTGAGGAGCCGCCGGCCG
>JADLBZ010000062.1 GCA_020847415.1 Planctomycetota bacterium | reverse complement strand
CCGGCCAGGGAGGCAGCGGGGTCCAGCGCCAGCTCGGTGGCCTCGCCCCAGGCCGGGGTGTTGAGGCCGGTGGCCTCGGCGCGCTTGACGCGGCTGCCGTCGCTGTAGACGGCGGTAAGGGTGCTGCCGTGGCCCGAGAGCGAAACGAAGTTCAGGGCGTTCAGGGTGGTGGGGCGCGTCTCGCGGGGCGGGCCGTCCACGTCCTGCCACTGGCCCTCGTTGCTGCCTTCCGTGCGCGTGAAGTAGGCAAGTTGCCAGCGGGCGGAAGTGTCGTCCTTGCGAGTGTAGGCCAGCACAGGCACGGCCGGCTTGCCGGCCTCTTCCAGCAGCGCAAACGAGAACTGCCCCGCCGTCATGGCGGGTGTGGGTGCTTCCAGTATCACCGCGGTGCGCGGGGGTGCGTCGGCGGGTTTCTCGACCCGGGGCCGGAACGAAAGCACCGTGACCTGCCCCGAGCGCACCTCGCGCACCGCCAGCCAGATGCTGTCGCCCGCTTCCAGTGCCTGCAGGCGCGCGCCCGCGCTGCGGGTCTTGAACAGGAGCTGCGGCTCGGCGTCGGCAATCTCCAGCGGCTGAACCAGGATCTCGGGGCCGCGCACCCAGCACAGCCAGGGCTGCCCCCCGGCTCTCGCCACGACGGGGTTGGCGGCGGTGTCGTTGAGGCCCAGGTTGCGCACTTCCAGGCGCGGCCAGCCCTCGGCGGCGGTGTCAAACACCAGCAGGCGGGTGTCGGTGGTGATGCCCAGGCGGTTCTCAGCCAGGGCAGAAAGGCCGCCAGCTGCGCCGTCAAAGGCGGGGCCGGTGGTCAACGCCCCGTCCTTGATTGCCAGCAGCCGGATGCCGGCGCCCCGCACAGCCGCCTGGCCCGATACGCGCAAGGACTGGTCCACCATCCACAAGGTGGAACCGTCCTGGTGCAGAAGCACGGTGCGGGTGGCGGGTGCGGCGAGCTGCCACTGGCCGTAAACCAGGGTCAGCACCAGGGCAGCGGCAAAGGAGACGGCCAGCGAGTAGCGCAGCAGGCGGGCCCGGCGGCGCTGGCGGGCCATCCGCTCGCGCAGCATCTGGGGCACGTTCTGGTCGCGATCGGACATGCGCCGCCCGGCAGCAGAAGCATGCGGGCGCGCAAATGGCGCGCCCGCGCAGGACTGGCGGAGAGGGTGGGATTCGAACCCACGAACACCTTACGGCGTTACCTCCTTAGCAAGGAGGCGCGATCGGCCACTCTGCCACCTCTCCGCAATGCTGCAGCCGACGGCAGCAAGCTAGTACCCCCGGGGGGCCTGTCAACCGGGGGTGCCGGCGCTGGGCGACCCCGCTCGCGCCGTTACACTGGCTGCCATGCCGGAGAACCCACGCCTGCAACTGCTGCAAATGCTGGACGGGCGCGCCCATTCCCACCTGGTGGTGAACGAGATCTTTCTGTCCATCCAGGGCGAAAGCACCCACGCCGGCCGCCCCTGCGTGTTTGTGCGCACCGCGGCCTGCAACCTGCGCTGCAGCTACTGCGACACGGCCTATGCCTTCCACGAAGGCCGCGCCATGGACTTGAACGAAGTGCTGTCGCAGGTGCTGGCCCTTGAGACGCGGCTGGTCGAGCTGACCGGCGGCGAGCCCCTGCTGCAGCCGGCGGCACCCGAGCTTTGCCGGCGGCTGCTGGCGGCGGGCCGCGAGGTGCTGGTCGAGACCAGCGGCAGCGTGGATATCTCTGTCGTGCCGCAGGGGGCGCACGTGATTCTGGACGTCAAGACGCCCGGCAGTGGCGAAGAAGCCGCCAACGACTACGGCAACCTGGCGCGCCTGCGCCCCGGCGACGAAGTGAAGTTCGTGCTGGTTTCGCGGGCGGATTACGAATGGGCGCGCGATCTGGTGCGGCAGCGCGAGCTGCACCGGCACACCACGGTGCTGTTTTCGCCGGCCTTCCGGCTGGTGGCGCCTGTGGACCTTGCCCGCTGGATCAACGACGATCGCCTGCCCGTGCGCCTGAACCTGCAACTGCACAAGTACATCTGGCCGCCGCACCAGCGCGGCGTGTGAAAACGTCAGCCGCCACCCGAAGGCGGCGGCTGGCAGGGAGTTGAAAAAGTCCTTTTCAACGCACTGCCCGGCCCGCGCGGCTGCACGGGCCGGTCGGCGAGCGGCTTCACGCCGCGAGCCGGGCAGTTGCTTTCCGTTGAGAAAGGCGCCAACGGCGACTTCTTCAACGGCCTGCTGGAGTACGAACGCCTCAGCATCACGCCCGGCGGCGCCGGAACCACAAGGCGCCCAGGCCCAGCAAGGCAGGCACCAGCAGGGGTAGGCCCTTGCGGCCCGGCCCGGCGGCGCAGTCGTAGTGGTCGGAGTCGTCGCCGGACTCGTGGTCGTAGTAGTCGCTGCTGAAGGTGATGCTCGCGTCCGCCCCGCTGGCGGCAGGCGCATTGACCGTGATGCGGACGTCAAAGCCGCCTTCCTGCCAGGGTTCGGCGCTGTCCACTTCGATGAAATAGACGGTGTTGGGCTCCACGGCGTGGAAGTCAAAGTCCAGGGTCCAGTCGCCGTCGGTGTCGCGCACGTCCTTCTTCTCGTCCCCGTCGGATTCCAGCACGCGCACCCTGGGCGGCGCATCATAGCCGCGCACCCAGATGTCCACGTCGGCGTCCGAGCCGGCGCCGTAGTCCAGCTCCAACCGATAGCGGATCGTTTCGTGGTCGTCCAGCACGACGAAGTCGTTGTACTCGGTGACGACCTCAGCACTGAGGGCGGGAGCTGCCGCCACAGCCAGCAGAATCGCAGCAATCGCAAAGGAAAGACGCAGCATGGTCCACCTCCTTGGTCGGTAGTGAACACCGTTTCGAGGCCACCAATATAACAAAATGCTCTATTCTAGTCCAGCTTCTCCCGGCTCACCCGGATGTTGCGTGGAACTTCGTCGCGAAACGTGCAGGCTGCCGATCAGTTTGCGGGCTCGGGGCGAGGTTGCCACCGAAGCATATCTGCCGACATGTTGCAGGCGGCAACCCGCGAGAGACCGTGAAATGAACTCAGACCGCACGTTGCAGTAGAAGGCTCCATGCAACATCCGGGCTAATCGGCCTGTTCGGCCGAGGCCAGTTCCTGCGGCGTATTCAGGTTGCGCAGCAGCAGGGCGGGGTCGCCAAAGGCCGCCAGCTCGGGGCCCGCAAGCACGCGGGCCTTGAGCTCGCGCCACAGGGGCAGGACGCGGTTGTTGCCGGCCCGCAGCGATTCGCGGACGCGGGCCAGGGCCGGCTCGCGCCGCAGGGCCACCGG
The DNA here is from genome assembly GCA_020847415.1 of Planctomycetota bacterium. Taxonomy (GTDB): domain Bacteria; phylum Planctomycetota; class UBA8742; order UBA2392; family UBA2392; genus JADLBZ01. The sequence goes on along the minus strand of JADLBZ010000062.1, from coordinate 4,342 downwards.
CAGAGGCTCGCCGGGGCTGCCGGGCAGGGTGCAGTAGGCGCAGTCGTGCCGGTCCAGGGCAGCCAGCAGGCAAGCCAGCAAGTCGGGCGACAGCCAAGGCATGTCGCAGCTCAGGCAAAGCACTCGGTCATGGCTGGCGGCAGAGAGCCCGGCCAGGATGCCGGACAGTGGCCCGCGCTGCTGCATGCCGGGCAGGTCCGGCACCAGGGCAACCCCGGGGGGCAGGGGCAGGTCGCGGCGCCCGCCCGCAACCAGCACCTGCTGTGCGAGCGGCACAGCCAACGCCAAGGCGTGCTCCAGCAGGGTGCGACCGCGCAGGGTCAGCAGAGGCTTCTCGCCTCCCATGCGGGTGGCCAGGCCGCCCGCGAGGACGACCGCCGTCACCGTCATCAGGTGCCCTTGTCGTCGCCGGAGTTGTCTTTGCGCTCCTTGTCGAGGTAGCGGATGATCTCGCTTCCCTTGAGCAGCGAAGCCGGCTCAATCAGCTCGCGCACCGTGGAGCTGGATGCCAGGTGCCGGTTGCGCCAGAGCTGCGCAGGCGAAGAACCCCACATCTGCTCGGTCAGTGCGTCCTTCTCCATGCGGCGCGAAACAGGCTTGCGCTCGCTGATGCGGGCCACGGTGTAGGCCCAGCGGTCGCGATCGGGCCGCTTCAGGGCATCGGTGTTGCGGCGCTCGGGCACCAGCTCGGTCACGCCTTCCTCGGGCTTCATCTGGCGCAGGCGGCTGATGAAGGGCGATTCGGGGTTAGCCGGGCTGGACGAGGCGCTGAAGGCCAGCAGGTCGGAGTCGCCTTCGCTGCTGATTTCGGGCAGGTCCATCTTGTCGGTGAAGAAGCCCGTGGTGCCCACTTCCAGGTGCGCCCCGTACTTCTGGCGGGCGCGCCCCACGGCGGCGTCCCATCCGTCCTTGATGATCTCGCGGCGCAGCTCCTCCATAGCGTCAATGGTCAACTCGCGGGCGCGGCGCAGCTCGGCGAGCTTCAGGGTGCGTTCAGCGGCATCGCCGCGTCCCTGGGGGTACTTGGCTGTCTTGGTGCGCAGGCGCAGCATCAGGTAGCCCTTGCCGGGCATGGCCATCACGCCGCTCACGGCACCCTCGTAGTTCACGGGCGACTCGAGGAAGTCCTTGGCGCCCTCGACGCTTTCCAGCTGGCGGAAGCGCTCGTCACCCAGCAGCTTCTCCCAGGTCAACTTGGCCGCGGTCTCGGTGATGGTCAGGCCCAGCTGCTTGCACATGTCGGCCAGGTTCAGCGAGCGCGTATCGGCGGCGTCCTTGCTCAGGCTGTTCTGGCGCGCGTCATGGTCGGCGCGCACGATGTCGGCCTGGCCGGCCCAGTTCTCGATTTCGTCCTGGGGCACGATACGGTCGCGCTGCTCGCTGTTCAGTTTGGCCACGCGGGCGGGGATCTCGACCAGCAGGGCCGCCAGCACCTCGGCCCGCAGTTTGGCGTCGCCTTCCGTGGCGGCGCGCGCCGCCAGTTCGTAGCCCGCCAGCACGGACTTCATGGTCTCGGCATAGTCTCTCACCAGCGGGTGCTTGGCGTCGCGAGCCTTGATGCGCTCGCGGATGCCCGCGATCTCGTGCCGGAAGCGCTCGAGGCGCGCCGCCACCTGGGCCTCGGTCATGTCCTCGTCCGAGTCCTCATCCTTCTTCTTGTCCTGGAGACGGAACTCTTCCTCGACGGCAAGCTTGTTGTTCAGGTCGCGCTCGTACTGCTGCGAAGCCGCCGAGGCGGTGGCCACCAGCGCCTCCACCTGGTGGCGCTGGACATCCTGCAGGGTGCGGGCCAGGTCTTCTGCCAGGGCCTTCACGGCCGCGTCCGAGCCGTCGCCGGCCGCCAGCCGGTTGGCCAGGGCGCCAAGCTGGACGTTCACCTGCCGCTCCAGCGAATCAAACTGGCTGCGCACGGATTCCAGGTAGCCCTTGACGTTCTCTTTGGCTTCGCGCTCGGCGCGCAGGGCATCGAGGCCGGCGTTCAGCTCACGCTCACGCTTCTGCTTTTCCTTGCGCAGCAGCTCCTGCAGCTCAAGGATCGCGGTCTGGGCCGCCATCAGCGAGTTCTCGCGGCTCAGGGAGCCGCGCAATTCGGCGCTTGCCTCGCGGAAGCTGCGGTACTTCTCCAGCTCGGGCCGCTGCTTCTCGCGCCAGGCCTTCCAGTCCTCTTCTTTCCAGTTCTTCACCAGCTCGACGTTGCCGGCAGCGCCCGCAAACGCGTTTTCTTCGTCCTTCAGGCGCGTTTCGATGTTCTTCTTGTCTTCGTCGGTGGCCTTGAACATCTCGTCGCGCACAGCGAGGTACAGCGTGCGGGCGCGCTCTTCTTCAAAGGGCACCTTGCCGGCGACCCGCATGGCCTCCGGGTCAGCCATGATCACGTCGAATTCGAACTCGGCCTCGGCCTGCATTTCCTTGTGGCGGTTCTTGTCGAACATCTCTTCAAAGGGGTCATTGCCGTGGGGCAGGCCGGCAACGCCAAAGCCGCCCGCCAGGCCGCGGGCCAGACCGGCAAAGTGCTCGCGGCGCACTTCTTCGCGGGCGCGCTGGGCAAATGCCTCGGTGTCCAGGCGCGCGAACTGGGCGCGCAGTTCCTCGGAGTCGCCGGCGCTGATGGCAGCCACCTGGTCCAGGCTGGCCCGCTGGTCCGCCAGCAGCGAGTCCACGTACTCGCGCACCATCAGGGCTTCCTGGAAGGTGGGCACAGACTGCTCGATTTCCTCGCCGAAAGTCAGCTTGAACTCAGCCTTCAGGCGGCTGGCGTCGAACTTCTCTTCATCCTTGCGGCCTGCGTTCATCAGGGCCGCGACCATGGCGCCGATACGGGCCGGGCTGGGTTCTTCAACGCCGGCTTCACGGGCGCGCTTGATCAGTGCCATATGGCAGTACACGTGCTGGTCCTGCCAGACCGGCCAGATATCCAGCAGGCTGGTGTTGCGCGGCTCGGTGGCGTTGTAGGGCCAGTCGTGGCCGTCCTCCTGCCGGCTGGCCAGGGTGGGCACGCGGGCGTACAGATACTCCAGCTTCTCGTTGCCGAAGGGCGACGAGCCCTGGTCCAGTTGCCGCACGCGATACAGCGCGGCCCGCACGCGGTGAAACTCGACCACCCGGATGTCGCGACCGTCCACGGTGGCCGCCTCGGTGGGCGGTGTGGGACCACTGAAAATGGTCATCATCGCGCCGGTAACAGTGAAGGTTGCCGCGAGAAGCACAGCCAGCGAAGCCAGGAAGATCTTCTGGCCCTTGGTGTATTGGTCGAGTGCCACGTCTGCCCTCTTGGTGGTGAACCTGTTCTGCCGTCACAAAGCCTGTCCCACGCCGTGGCTTGTGGCCCGACGCCGGAAACAGGGGTGGGGGAGGTTAGCAGTTGGGGGTTGCAGCGGCAATGAAGGGCCGCCGATCACAGGAAGGTAGTTTTTGCTTTTTGCTGGTTTTGGCGTATTATGCTGTTGCGATGCTCCGAGAAGACGAGCGCATCTCCGCCCCCTCGTTGCCAGCCGACCCTGTCGAGCTGGCCCAGGAACGTCTTGAAGAGCTGCGCTCCTCGGTGGCGGAGCTGGGTAGCTGAGGCGACCATGCCCAGCGGCTGGAACGCGTGGCTGTGCTGGCCACAGAGCTTCGTGAAGCCAGCGACGCCCTGGGCTATGAGCGGTTGCTGGCACTCGCTGCCGACGTGGAAGACGTGGCGGGCAAGCTGCGCGCGGGCAAGGTGCAGCCGGCCAAGCCGGTGCGCGATGCCATGGCGGAAGCCGCAGGCGTGATGCGCTCGCTGCTGCTGGCCTATCGCGACGGGCACTTGCGCCGCAGGCCCGACACGCCGGCCCACCCGGACCGCACCAACGCAGCCCAAGCCGGCGCCGAGACGCAGCCCCCTGCCGACGCCGACCAGCCACGACCCGAGCCGGCTGCAGAGCCGGCGCCTGAGACTGCGGCAGGTGAAGTCGCAACGCCGGCGGTCCCTGCGGTCGAAGGTGGCGACACGGAACTGGGCATTCCCCGGGCGCCGGAAGCCGCGCCCGAACCAGCGCCGGATCTGCCCGCGCCCGGGACCGAACTTGCGCAGGCGGAGCCCTCTGCGGCTGTCGTTGATTCGCCGGTACCGGCGGAAACTTCCGCCGCGACGGTAGGCTCCGCTCCGGGCTCGGAAACGGAGCTGATCGCTCTACCGTCCGCTCCGGAGTCCGCCGCTGTCCCAAGCCAGCCGGACCCCCAGCCGCAAGGCGCGGGCACGTTCGAAACAGTGGCCGCAGCCCTCTCAGTCGTAGAGGAAGCGGCAACCCCGCCGGCAGCCCCCGTCGGGAAGGCAACGAACCCGCCTGCCCCAGCCACGGCGGAAGATGCGGTCGCT
>JADLBZ010000061.1 GCA_020847415.1 Planctomycetota bacterium | reverse complement strand
TGCGGCCCTACCAGCCGGTGGCCGTGCGCCGTGGCAACGTGTGGCTCTTTGCCGGTCGCAAGGCTATGCCCGAGGCCGGCCCCAACCCGGAAACCGGCAGCAAGTAGATGAACTAGCACGGGCAGGCCAAAGACTGGCTGTAATCGTAGCGAGGGGCGGCTGCCAAGCCGCCCCTCATGCATGGAACGGACCAGCGACGAGCCGCACGGCAGGCGCCGGGGGCAGTACTTACTGGATGTTCAGCTCCAGCTTGGCCGCTTCCGACATCATGCTCTTGGTCCAAGGCGGCTCCCAGACCAGGATCACGACGGCCTCGGCCACCCACTCCACCCCGCGCAGCTTGCGTTCCACGTCGCCGGGCAGGGTCCCCGCCACAGGGCAGGCGGGCGAAGTCAGGGTCATGCGCACTTCCACCAGCCCACGCGGCGTGACGCTGACGTTGTAGACCAGCCCCAGCTCGTAGATGTTGACGGGGATCTCGGGATCAAAGACCGTGCGCAGGGTCTCGGTCACCGCGTCCTTCAGCTTCTTCATCTCGGCGAAGGTCAGGTCGCGGGGCGCGCCCGCGGCGTCGCGGGGCAGCTTGCCGTCGTCGCGGGGCGGGCGCTGCGAGGGGGCCGGGGCAGCGGGCCGCGGCTGTCCGGGACCGCCGCGCGCCAGCAGCGAGGGGTCCACCTCGGGCGCTTGCACGCCGGTCAGCTTGCCGGGGTCCACCAGCTTGGCTGCGCCTTCCGGTTGGCGGGTCTGTTCGGTCATGGTCAGGCGAAGAGCTTCTGCACTTTGCGCACGCCGGCAACAAGGGCGTCCACCTCGTCACGGGTGTTGTAGAACGCGAAGCTGGCCCGGATCGTTCCCGGCACGCCAAAGAAGCGCATCACCGGCTCGGCGCAGTGGTGGCCCGCGCGCACGGCAATGCCCTCCTGGTCCAGGATCATGCCCGCGTCCGTGGCGTGAATCCCGTCCAGCACAAAGCTCACGACCGCGGCCTTCCGGGGCGCCGTGCCAATGAAGCGCAGGCCGGGAATCTCCGCCAGGCGCTCGTGGGCGTAACGCACCAGCTCGTGTTCCCACGCCGCAATGGCGGGCAGGCCCAAGGCTGTCACGTAGTCCAGGGCAGCAGCCAGGCCGATGCCGCCCGCAATGTGGGGAGTGCCGGCCTCGAACTTGGCGGGCGCCGGAGCGTACTCGGTCTTCTCGAAGCTCACGCTGCGGATCATGTCGCCGCCGCCCTGCCAGGGGGGCATGGCTTCCAGCAGATCGGCCTTGCCCCAAAGGACGCCAACGCCGGTGGGCCCGAAGATCTTATGGCCGCTGAAGACGTAGAAATCCGCCCCCAGGGCGTTCACGTCCACCTGCGCATGGGCAACCGCCTGGGCGCCGTCCACCAGCACGCGCGCGCCCACCGCATGGGCGGCATCGGCCATGCGTCGCACCGGGTTCACCGTGCCCAGCGCGTTCGAGACGTGCACAACACCGAGCAACTTCGTGCGGCTGTTCAGGCGCTTCTCGAACTCGGGCCAGATCAGCGCGCCGGTCTGGTCCATGGGCGCCACGACCAGCCGCGCACCCCTCTCGGCGCACAGCATCTGCCAGGGCACGATGTTGCTGTGGTGCTCCATGGCAGTGATCAGCACTTCGTCGCCGGGGCCCAGGTTGGCGCGCCCCCAGCTGCCGGCAACCAGGTTGATGCCCTCTGTCGTGCCGCGCACGAATACGATCTCTTGCTCGGACTCTGCCCTGAGGAAGCGCTGCACCGTGCGGCGGGCGTTCTCGTAGGCCTCGGTCGCGGCCTGGCTCAGCTCGTGCACGGCACGGTGGATGTTGGCGTAGTCGTGCTCGTAGAAGCGCCTCACGGCATCAATCACGGCCTGCGGCTTCTGGGTGCTGGCCCCGTTGTCGAGGTAGACCAGGGGCTTGCCGTGCACGGTGCGCGACAGGATGGGAAAGTCCGCCCGCACGCTCTGCACATCAAGCGCGTCTGGGGTGGAACCGGCTGTCTGCGCTGGTTGCCGCACGGCCCTTTACTCCCCCAGCACCCCGGCAAAATGGGCGCGCACCAGTTGCTCAAGCGCTGCCCGCACCTGCGGCACCGGCGCGCTTTCCACCACATCATTGGCAAATGCGTAGGTCAGCAGGCTGCGCGCCGACGGCACGTCCAGCCCGCGCGAGCGCAAGAAAAAGAGCGCGGCGGGGTCCAGCCGCCCGCTGGTGGCGCCGTGGCTGCACTTCACGTCGTCGGCGTAGATCTCCAGTTGCGGCTTGGTGTCCACGCGCGCGTCGTCGGAGAGCAACAGGTTGTTGTTCTGCTGGCTGGCATCGGTGCCGATAGCGCCGGGCCGGACCACAATGCGGCCTGCAAACACACTGCGGGCGCGCTCGTCCACCACGCTGCGGTACAACTGGCGGCTGGTGCAGCGCGGGCGCACGTGGTCCACAAGCAACTGGTGGTCCATGTGCTGGCGGCCGCGGGCCAGCACCAGGCCCTTCAGGTCACAACTGGCGCCCTCGCCGCGCAGCATGGCGCTGGTCTCCGCCCGCGCGAAATGCGCCCCCAGGGCAAGGCTGTGGCTGGCCAGCATGGCGTCGCGCTCGATGCGCACTTCCTGCCAGCCGAGAAACACGCCTTGCTCGGTTTCGCGCAGCAGGCGAATGTGCCGCAGTTGCGCACCGCGCGCCAGAACCTGCTCGGTCACGGCGTTCACCAGCCGCGCGCCTGCGCCTACGCCGGCGTAGCTCTCCAGCAGTGACAGCTCGGCCTGCTCGCCCAGTTCGATCGTCAGGCGCGGGCAGCACAGCGCCCCCCCGCCCGTGGAGACATGCAGCACGTGCAGGGGCTCGGCAAGACGCGCGCCGGGCTCAAGACGCACCAGCGCGCCATCGGCAAAGAGCGCTGCATTAAGGGCCAGAAACGCGCGCGAGTGATGGTCGGCGTAGCGGCCCACATGCTCGTGGGCCGCCGGATCGCCCGCGATAACCGCCGACAACGGCTCGACCCTCACGCCCGCCGGCAGCCCCCCCAGCCGTGACAGCCGCGGCTCAAACCGGCCGTCCACCAGCACCAGCAGCGGCCCAGCCACGCCAAAGAGGAATGGGGCGATTTCGGCGGAGGAAACGTCTGCCTTGCCGGGCAACACCCAGGCCTGCGAGGTGACCGGCTTCAGCGGGGTGAAACGCCAGTCCTCGTCGCGCGCCGTGGGAAGACCCAGCTCATTCAGGCTCGAAAACGCGCCGTCGCGCAACTCGCGCAGCCAGCGGGGCTCCGTGGCCCGCGCAGCCGCGCTGGCTTCATACAGGCCTGCAAAGCCGGCAAGTTCGGTGGCGGTCATGGTTATCGGCTTCCCGCCCCCTGTTCGATCCAGGCGTAGCCCTTCTGTTCAAGCTCCAGGGCCAGCTCCTTGCGGCCGGATTTCACGATGCGGCCGTCCATCAGCACATGCACGTAGTCGGGCTGGATGTGGTCCAGCAGGCGCTGATAGTGCGTTACCAGCACGAACGAGCGGCTGGGCGAGCGCATGGCGTTGACCCCTTGGGCAACGATGCGCAGGGCGTCAATGTCGAGGCCGCTGTCGCTCTCGTCGAGCAGGCCCAGCACGGGCTCCAGCACGGTCATCTGGAAGATCTCGTTGCGCTTCTTCTCGCCGCCCGAGAAGCCCTCGTTGACGCTGCGGTTCAGCAGCGCCTGGTCCATCTCGACCAGTTTGGCCTTCTCCTTGACCAGGGCCAGGAATTCGGCGCCGGAGGCTTCCGGCTGGCCACGGTGCTTGCGCATGGCGTTCAGGGCCGTGCGCAGGAAGTAGAGGTTGGAGACGCCGGGGACTTCCACAGGATACTGGAAGGCCAGAAAGACGCCCTCGCGGGCTCGCTCCTCGGGCTCCAGCTTCAGGATGCTCTTGCCATGCAGCAGGATGTCGCCGGAGGTGATCTGGTAATCGGGGTGGCCGGCAATGGCCTTGGTGAGAGTGCTCTTGCCGCTGCCGTTGGTGCCCATGATGGCGTGCACTTCACCGGCATTCACGGCCAGGGAGATGCCGTGGACAATCTCGGTGCCGTTGACGGCAACGTGAAGGTCTTTGATTTCGAGTAACTTGCTCATGCAATTTGGTCCACAGATGGACACGGATAAGCACGGATGGTCAAAGAATGATGCGTTTCACTTCCACTTTTGCGCGCCCAAAGTTCAGGAGCAGACACAACTTAAGCCCTGACGCCTTTAGGTAGTTCAGGCATTGAGCGACATGCACGGAGGAAAGCGCTTCTAGGGCTTTCAGCTCAACCAGCACACAACCCTCTACGACAAGGTCGGCAATGTAATGGCCAACTACTTGCCCACGATACAGAACATCGAATGGCTTCTGTTGCTCAACCCGCAGGCCCTCGACGCCCAACTCAATGACCAGCGAGTTCTCATACACCTTCTCGTTGAAACCACAGCCGTGGGTATTGGAGACCTTGAACGCGCACCCCAGGATCCGCTCGGTGACCCGATCAATGTCTGACTTGTCCTTGCTGTCCTTCATCTTCTGGTATCCTGTTTGATGCTGGTCTTTTCACTCAAACTACGGTTTGGTCCACAGATGAACACAGATTCACACAGATAAAGCTACCCACGGCAACCCCGCTCGTGCCACCATTCACCCAAGCGCTCCCCAGGTTCAAGGTCTTCATACCACTGCTCGTCCCACTTCAAGCACCACCACAGCCAATACCCATTCCCGTCATCCTGCGTATCCACAAGAACGATGATGTCCGGTGCATCCCGGCGTTCCGTGCACAAAGGCGGCAACAAGTTCGTAGCAATGTCACTAGAGGGCAACATGCGGCCCGGCCCAATGTCCAACGTGTGATCCGGCACCTCAAGCAGCAGCACGGAAGTTTTGCAGGTTCCGCGCCATGACTTCAGTTTCGGCAGCTTCCTCTCCAAGGCGCGCTGAATCCGCCGCTCAAAGCAACTCTTGTCTTCACAGGATTGCCTCGCGGTTACTCGAAACCAGAATTTCCAATCCGAGCCCCGGGGATTGAGCTCGCCGCTGAGTTCTACATTGAATGGCACACCGCAATCGGCGGCCCGAACTCTTGTCACGCGTTGACGGGAAGTCTCGCTTTCCAGGTCTCTACCCATTTCGGGTGCGACTTCCAGAATCCACGCCTCAAGCGCCTCCCGCGCACTGGCGCCACCCCACCCCTGCAGCCGTGCCGGTAACTGCAGTTTGCAGCAAAGCCCTTTGGGCAACTTCGGCTCCATGGCGCTTGCCCATGCAGAGAAGTCTGCGGCGAGGGCTCGCTTCAACTCAATGTACCCGTCGAATGGCTCAAGCACGGTGTGCTCAAGAACGTGCTGAGCATCACCGGCCGAGAACTCGAAATCAACTGCGGGGCGCGATCGCACGACTTCATCAGGAAAGTTGTAACTAGTCGCACTGACCCCCTTCCGCTCCGCAATCCAACGGGCGCACAGCACACAAATGTGCTTGGTGTGTTCTGCCCGCTGTTGCCGTAAATCCGTGTCCATCCGTGTTCATCTGTGGACTTAAGCAGTTTCTCAAACCGAGAAGCCCACCTATCCCACAGCCCCTTCCAGCTTCAGACCCAGCAGCTTCTGCGCTTCTACCGCAAACTCCATGGGCAGTTCGCTGAGCACGTCCTTGCAGAAGCCGTTCACGATCATGCTCACGGCGTCTTCTTCGCTAAGGCCGCGCTGCCGCAGGAAGAACACCTGCTCGTCGCTGATCTTGCTGGTGCTGGCCTCATGCTCGATCACCGCGCTCGCGTTGCCGCTCTCGATGTAGGGCACGGTGTGCGCCCCGCACTGGTCGCCGATCAGCAGGCTGTCGCAGGCGCTGAAGTTGCGCGCGCCCGCCGCCGATTTCGCGATCTTCACCAGCCCGCGGTAGGTCTGGTCGCCGTGCCCGCAGGAGATGCCCTTGCTGATGATGGTGCTGCGCGTGTTGCGGCCCAGGTGGATCATTTTGGTGCCGGTGTCGGCCTGCTGTCGGTCGCGCGTCAGCGCCACCGAATAAAACTCGCCCACGCTGTTGTCGCCCTTCAGCACGCAGCTCGGGTACTTCCAGGTGATCGCGCTGCCGGTCTCCACTTGCGTCCACGAGAGCTTGGCGTTCTCTTCCGCCAGGCCGCGCTTGGTCACGAAGTTGAAGACGCCGCCCTTGCCGTCCTTGTCGCCCGGGTACCAGTTCTGGACCGTGCTGTATTTGATGTGCGCGCCTTTGTGTGCCACCAGCTCAACCACCGCGGCATGAAGCTGGTTCTCGTCGCGCTGGGGCGCTCTGCAGCCCTCCAGATAGCTCACGTAGCTGCCTTCGTCGGCCACCAGCAGGGTACGCTCGAACTGCCCGGTGCCCGCGCTGTTGATCCGGAAGTACGTGGAAAGCTCCATGGGGCAGCGCACGCCCTTGGGGATGTAGCAGAAGCTGCCGTCGCTGAAGACCGCGCTGTTCAGGGCCGCGAAGAAGTTGTCCGTGAACGGAACCACCGAGCCCAGGTACTTGCGTATCAGCTCGGGGCAGTGCTGCACCGCCTCGCTGAAGCTGCAAAAGACAATGCCGTGCTTCTTGAGCTCGTCCTGGAAGGTCGTCTTCACGCTGACGCTGTCAAAGACCACATCCACGGCCACGCCGCTAAGCCGCTTCTGCTCGTCCAGGGAGATACCCAGCTTCTCAAACGTCGCGCGCAGCTCCGGGTCAATCTCATCCAGGCTGTCCACCTGCTTCTTGGGCTTGGGCGCCGAGTAATAGATGACCTTCTGGTAATCAATGGCTGGGTAGCGCGGCTTCTGCCAGGTGGGCTCTGAAAGCGTCTGCCAGTGGCGATAGGCCCGCAGGCGCCAGTCGGTCAGCCACGCGGGCTCGGCCTTCTTGGCGCTGATCATCCGCACAATGTCCTCGCTCAGGCCGGGGGGCACCTGGTCGGCGGCAATGTCGGTTACCCAACCGTGCTTGTACTCCTGCTCGGTCAGGGCCTGGAGGCTGGCATCGTGCGGCTGCGTCATCGTCCTTCCGAATTGGACTGCAAAAGTCCAGTATTTAGCCCCGGTTGTGGCGGTGGCAAGGTAGAAATGGACCAAGATAGTCCATTATTCCGCAAAGGCGTGTTTGCCCGTATGGTAGCAGGGGCAGGCGGGTCGGCGTAGAAGAGCGCCGGAAATCGCCGGAGCACCCATGAACATCACCGAGCGCCAGCAGGCCATCATCGCCGAATTCGCGGCCCTGTCCGAATGGGAGGACCGCTACCGCCGCATCATCGAGTACGGTCGCGACCTGCCCGCCATGGACCCGGCCCACAAAACCGACAAGAACCAGGTGAAGGGCTGCCAGAGCGTGGTGTGGCTGCATGCCGAGCTGAAGGACGGCGCGGTGGTCTACAGCGGTGACAGCGATGCCATGATCGTGCGCGGGCTGATTGCCCTGCTACTGAAGGTGTACTCCGGCGCGACGCCCGCCGACGTGCTGGCTACACCGCCGGACTTCATCAACGCCACGGGCCTGGCCAGCCACCTCAGCCAGACGCGCGCCAACGGCCTGGCAGCCATGGTGAAGCAGATCCGGCTGTATGCGCTGGCGTTCCAGGCGCTGGCAGGCAGGCGGTAGTGCGTGAAACGGGTCAGGCTCGCTTCCACCAGGAGAGGGTCTGGTAGCCTTGCAGGCGGCGCCAGAGGCGCAGCAGGTCGCGCCGGGCAGCGTCGATTTCGACCTGGGTGTGGCCGGCCTTGCCGTCGCCTCGGGTGCGCAGCTCAAAGCCAAGCTGGTACTCGAAGGAAAACTCGATCATCCAGTCGCGTTCGAGCTCGCCGCGCATCAGGCGCAGAGCCTGTCCCAGGTTCTCAAGCTGCCAGGTGCGATGGTCCGAAAGCTCAAACGCCAGATAGGGCATGGTGCCCAGCTTCTCGTTGCCGCCGGAATCGCCCAGCAGCTTCACGCCGGGCAGGCGGTCCAAAAAGCGCGCCAAGGGGAAGCTGAACTCGGAACAGCCCAACGCCTCAGCCTCGCGCTGCAGCTCAAGCAGCTCCAGCACCTCGGCGGGGCCGTGCAGGTGGCCGCACAGCTCGCACTCGTGCACGGTGGCGTCCAGCACGCGGCGGGCTTCAAGCACGTGGTTGCCGCAAGCATCGCAAGCGTCAAGGTCGGCCATGGGCGGCGGAGTATAGGCTTGCCGGTGCAAAAGAAAACCGGCGCCGGAACGTACAAGCGCGCCGGAAAACGCAGTCAGCACTCTGCCGCCAGTTTGACGCTCGTGTGGCCTTAGGCACAACGTGGAGCTAACCTGCTGCTTCCTGAGGAGACTTCTCATGCGCGCCTTGTTGGCCCTGCTGGCGGTATTTGCATCGTCTCTTGCTGCAGAGCAGATCAAGACCACCGTCACCGGCATCACTACTACGAGCGAGAGATGTGGAAGTCTCAGCTTCAGCCAACCGCTGGGCGACGTGGAGCTCGTGGCCTTGCCCATGGTGGAAGTGACGGATAGTACCGGCACCACTGATGTTCTGCCCGCCAATGTCACGGGTTCGGCCCGGTCCGACACGCAGGGACGGTTCTCGCTCGTGCTTACACTCGATCCAACTGCGGGGACCCGGCTTGCCGACGCCATGGCAAAGGGCGACTCTGCTCGTCTCCTCGTACTGGCACGAACTGCGGAGCATTGCGGGCTTTTTGCGATAGCGGCACTTGCTGGAGCCTCACAGGCGCAAGTTCTTGAAGTCAGCGCCTCCTCCGCCACCGGGCGCGCCTTGGACAGCAACAAAAGGCCTTTGGCCAACTGCGATGTCACCCTGTGGCTGGAGAGCCAGGCTGGAGGGATGTGCGTTTCGCAGCTCACAGCCAAGACCGACGCGAATGGCGAGTACAAGATCCAGGTGCCAAGCGGACATGAGTTTGACTTGCGCGTCTCCGGCAACATCTCCCGCCGCGAGTATGGCGGCAGACAGTACTCGGGCTACTACATGGCAGCGCACAACCACCAGGACAACCTGGGCACCATGGCGTTCCTTCCCACCGGTACCGTAAGCGGCAAGTTACCGGACCTGAAGCCTGACCGCTTTGGCAAGGCGCTGGGTACCTTGCGGACAGCAGACGATGTGACGGGACGTTACTACCGGCAGGACTTCAACCGAGAGTGCCACTTGGTGGTAGCCGCCGGGAAGTGGCTTCTGGCCATTGAGGGTGAGGCGTACAGCCAATTCGAGTTTGAGTTGGAGGCCGGCAAGACGATTGATCTTGCTACGTTGAAGATCCCCGTACCGCGGACACTGAAGCTGGTGATCAAAGCTCCCGCAGGTGCGCGCCTTGGTAGCATGACTGCCACGATCGAATCCCAATCAGCCAACGCCTACGTGCAAGCCCAGCAGAACGAGAACGGCGAGTGGGAATTCACGCCGGTTCCCACGGGCTACCGCGACTGGAAACTAAGCATGCGGTACATGGAGGGCGTGCTTCCGGTGGAGAACGTGGATGTAACCATACCAGACGACGCCACCAGCATTTCCGTCAACTTGCGCAGTCCTGCACGACTGCTGGTTCACGTAGATTGCCGCTCGGGCACCTACTACCCCAACTTGTACATTGTGCCCGCAGGCTCCGAAGTTGCCGCCGCCTATCGCAAAGAGGGGCGCGATGCACTCACGCGCGCCGGGGCATGGGATTCTGACTCGAGGGAACAGGTTCGGTGGTTGCGGGCAGATGAGACCGGGGCACTTGAGCCCGGCAGGTACGTGGTTGTGGCCCTGTTCGATGATCCGGAGAGCGCAGCCGACCAGGAGGTTGACCTGGTCGAGGGCGAACTCACCGAGATCACACTGAAGGAATTCATGCCCCGCATGCGCCTGCGCATGACAAGCAATGGCGCTCCAGTGGCAAACACAACGGTTCAGCTTCGCCCCTTGGACGAGGAGGCCTACGCTGCCCGGGCCGGCGAGTTCGGCGAAACGGACGCCGATGGCTGGATGGTGTGGGAGCCTGCGGGCTGTGGCGAGTTTCAGATCATTCCCGCCACAGATGCAGGCTGGGAGCCGGCGCCCGCCGAAGAAGGCCAGCCGGGCTACCAGGATTGGCGGTCGCGCCGCTTCTCGCTTTCACAACCGCTGCCGGAAGAGATGACACTGGACCTCACCCTTACCTTCTACTCCAAGGTCAACCTGCACCTGGAGCCTGATGGCGGCCCCGCGCCAACCAGTGTATGGCTTTCCCAGCCTCAGGACTGGGTTGCCTATCGCGAGTACTTCCCGATAGATGCAATCCAGGACTTGCAGGACGGCTGCACCGGCCCTCAAGTGCTGACCCCGGGGCGCTATCGCCTGCTGGCGTACACGCAGGAATCGTCCTTGGGCGCGCCTCTGTACACCCATGACATCGCGATTGCGCCCGGCACGCACGGGGATCTGGTGGTCAAGCCGAAATCGCGGGCAGTAACGGGCTCTGTGGTGACCGACAACGGCGCGATAGCAAGCCTGCGGATCGTGTGGCTGCACCCGGAAAAGACTGGAGCTTTGCTGGGTGGTCCGGATGTCGCAGACGATGGCACGTTTCGACTGGATTGCCCGCCCCTCGGGGACTACCTGCTGGAAGCAACCGCCAACGGCGTTTCCCGAAGTGTGCGGTTGACCGGCGACAAGCCCATACAAGGCATCCGGATTGATCTGCGCGGCCAGACCGGGGCGGTGGCCGTGGCCCTGCGAACAGTGCGCAACTTTGATTTCCACAGAGTGCTGGTGTCGTTCCGCGGCCAGGATGGCGCCGAGTTCTGCGCGTCTGCAGAATCTGCCGTGATGTGGGTTGAGAATTGCGGCGCGTCGCTGCAGGACGGCATTCCGGTTGGGACCTTCGATGTGATCCTGCGCGGTCCGTACACAGAAGAGTGCGTCATTCCCGGGGTCAGAGTCGAGGCGGGCAAGACCGCCCTGTGCGAAACCACGCTGAAGGACTCAAGGTACATGGTCCGCGTGCTGCACGAGGATGAGGTGGCTCCGTCACTCTACGCGACACTGCATGAGGGCACCGTTGAACTGCTGGACGCCAAGGGCTCTGTTATTGCAACTCAGGACTTCTTCAGCCAGTCGTGGCTGCCCGTGGTGCAACTGGAAAAGTACGGAGGCATGGCGCGCCTCGAGTTTCAGGTGCGCGACCCGCGCGGTGCCGCCATTCGCGTCTCCTTCGCCGGCGCAAAACCCGTGGTCATTGCAGTAAGTGAAGAGCGCTACGAGGAGGATCCGGAAACAACCGCACCGCAGTATCCGAAACTGGTGCTGCTGCCTGAGTAACCGCCCTCTGGGAATCCTGCAAGCCACACAACCGGCCGGGCAATGCGCGCCCCCTACCGCCCTCCGGCTCGAGCCCGGTCGCAAGCACAGGAGCCTGTGCAGAACCGACCCCCTAATGGCATTCACACCGGCCTTGCACAAGGTGCGGCCGGAGCTCCCCCTTGCCGCGATCGGACGCGCGGCGTGAACCGCACCGCGCGGCACCTGCATCGGTGCAAAAGAAAACCGGCGCGGTTACCCGCGCCGGTTGTTTGCTGCCGTCAACTGCTGCTTACCACTTCAGCAGGGCGGTGGCGTCTTCGCCGCAGGCGCTGAGGCTCATGCCCACAGTGCCGCCCGACTCGGTCTTCAGCAGGCCGCCGAAGTAGCCGTTGTCGGCCATCCAGCTCTTGGACTCAGTGCCGGCCACGGTCATGATGTAGATCTTGCCGCTGAACTTCTTGCCGGCCATCTCGAGGTCCGTGAAGGCCTCTTCCTTGGGCTTCTCGCCCTCGGTGCCGCCCGCAACCTTCTCGAACGGGGTGATCTGGATTTCCTTGCCGGCCTCACCGGGCTTGGCAACCCAAGCCTTGGTCACGTTGGCCGCGTCGCCCATCTTGACCGACAGGTCAACCTGGTAGGCGACCACGTAGTCGCTGACCATGTACTGGCTGTCCATCTTGCTCTGGTACTCGATCACAGCCGTGGTGCCGTCCACCTTGGCGACCTGCCAACGCATGGTCATCTTGGTGCCGGCGGTGTCCATGCTGTGCTCCCAGTACTGGCCGGCCTTGGGATCAGCGTGAACCATCACGGTGTGCGGAGCCTTCATGGTGCCATTGACGTACATGTCGATGGTCGACTGGCTGCCGTCCATCTTGCTGCTGCCGCCGCCGTTGCAACCGCCGCCGTTGCAACCGCCGCCGTTGCAACCGCCGCCGTTGTCGCCGCCGCCGCCGCCACCGGTGCTGCCGCAGGCAACCATCGAGAAGGTCAGGGCAAAGGCGCACAAACCGAGAAGCTTCTTCATTTCAACACTCCTGTTGGGTAATGGATCTGTATTCGAGCGACCCCTGTACGCTCACCTGTGTGGGACGGGGATCATAGGGGTGCAACATCTACGGGGCAAGACACTAAAACGCCGCCAAATGAAAAAATCGCACCCAGTGTACTATTCCTTAGTGGACACTAACTGACAGCCAACAAGGGGTGCCTTTCGCCCCCACGACCGCAAAACCACAATCGCGCCGATGGAGTTCTTCCTGCGGCTGTTCGACACCCTTTCGCGCAAGCGCTTCGCCTTGGCTGCCGCCGTGGCGCTGCTGCTGCTGGTAGCCGCAGCTGGGGCGTCACGGCTGCAGTTCAGCGAGGACATCTTTGCCCTGCTGCCCGACGACGAGCCCGCGGTGGCGCAGGCCCGCCTGAGCCTGAGCCGCTTCAGCACCCTGGACCGCATGGTGATCGCGCTGGAGTCCGACGACTCGCGCACACTGGCGCGGGCCGTGGACGATCTTGACGCGAAGCTGCGACCCCTGCCCGGGGTGAAGCAGGTCATTTCACGTATAGACCAGCAGGCCCAGGACGAGATTTTTGCGCTCTATCAAGGAAAGCTGCCGTTGCTGTTCGACCAGTCCATGGAAGAAGCGCTTTCCGCGCGGCTGAACCGCCCGTGGTTTGAACAGCGGCTGCAGCAGTACGTGGATGCCCAGGCCGGCAAAGAGGGCATCAAGATCGTGGACACTTTCCGCAGCGACCCCTTCGGCTTTGATGAGCTGGCCCTGCGGCGATTCGAGAAGCTGAACTCGGGCTTTGCCGGCCGCACCGACGCCCAGGGTCGCATCCTGAGCCCTGACGGCCGCCTGGCAGTGCTCTTTGTGGAGCCCGACTTCCCGCCCGGCAACACGGGCCGCGGGCGCGAGTTCATGGCCCAGGTGGATGGACTTCTGGCTGACCTGCCCGAGGGTGCGTCCGCCCACGTGATCGGGGCTCACCGCAGCAGCGTGGACAACGCCGAGGTTCTGCGCACGGACATGCACCTGACCATCGCGACGTCGGTGATCGGCATTGCGCTGCTGTTTGTGCTGGGTTTTCGTTCGCTGCTGCCGGTGCTGCTGCCCCTGCTTTCGGTTTCGTTCGGGTTTGCCATGGCGCTGGGCGCCCAGGGCTGGGCGCGGGGCGGGCTGTCCGCCATCACCGCCGGGTTCTCTGCCGTGCTGCTGGGCATAGCCGTGGATTACGCCATTCACCTGCTGGCGGCCTTCGCCGGGCAGGACGGCGAACGCACCCCGCGCGCGCGAGCTGCCGTCGGGCACACGGGCGTGCCGAGTTTCCTGGCCATGCTGACCACCGTGGCAGCAATCCTGATGCTGCGGCTGTCGCGTTTTGACGGCTTGCACCAGCTTGCCGAGATGGCCGCTGTCGGCGTGTTCGGGGCGCTGCTGTTTGCCCTGCTGGCCGGGCCACAGCTGCTGGCCAAGTGGGGACCGCGCCCGCGGCCAAGCAACCCGTTCGCGGCCCTGGCGGGCGGCCTGAATGCCGCGCGGGGCAAGGCGCGGATGCCATTGCTGGCAGTGTTTGCGCTGGGCACCGTGTTGTGCGCGGCGTTCTTGCCCGCCGTCGGCTTTGATGGCGACGTGACCAACCTGGACGGCAAGAGCGCCCGCACCCGCGCCGCCGAAGCCGCCATCCAGACCGCCTTCGGGCAGGAGACGCTGCGCCGCACCCTGGCAATCAGCGGGGCCGACACGCTGGAAGGGGCGCTGCGCGAGGGCGACCTGGCGGCCCGCGAGTTGCACGCCATGGGCGTCAAGTTCGAGTCCGCGGCCTGGGTCCTGCCCAGCACGCTGACGCAACAAGAGAACCTGCTGCGCTGGCGCGGCTTCTGGACACAGGCGCGCCTTGCCGACCTCAAGACCGCCATGACCGCGGCTTGTGCCCGGCGCCCCGACACCGGCGCGTCGTTTTCGTTCAAGGCCGCGCAGGTGGAGAAGGGTTTTGCTTCGCTGTGGCAGACGGTGTCGCCGGGGCACGACCCCGCCCTGCTGCAACCCGAGCAGATCCGCAAGCGGCCGGTGTGGACGCTGCTGGGCAACTTCATCTCGGAGCGCGACGGGCGGGTGTTCAGCGGCGCCGTGGCTGTCATGGACGAGCGCCAGATCGGCGAGCTGCACGCGCGCGTGCCCGCGGCGCTGGTGCTGAACAAGGCCTCGTTCGTGGGGCGCATCGTGCAACTGATCCGGCGCGACCTGCTGCTGATGGGCGGGCTCTCGCTGCTGCTGGTGGTAGTCATCCTGTGGTTCACGTTTGCGCGCCTGGCCGACATGCTGATCGCGCTGGTGCCCGTGGCCGGCGGCATGGTCTGCACGCTGGGGCTGATGGGGTTGCTGGGCATTCCCTTCAACATCATCAACACGCTGCTCACGGTGTTCATTGCCGGGCTTGGCATTGACTACGGCATCTTCTATGTGCAGACATGGCGCGGCGCGGGCGGCGCGGTAGAAGCCGCGAGACGGCTGCGCGACGCGGGTGCCGGCGTGCTGCTGGCGGCACTGACCACGTTGTTCGGCTTTGGCACACTGGCCATGGCCGGACACCCGGCGCTGTTCAGCGTGGGCGTGACGACCGGCATCGGCGTGACCACAGCCCTGCTGCTGACGTTGTTCGTCGTGCCCACCCTGCTGGAGTGGACAGCCGGACCGGAGACCAGGCATGGCTAGGACAACTTGGCTCTGCCTGGCGTTGTTGGCGCTGCTATGCGGCTGTGCCGAGGTGGACCCCTATCGCCGCGCGCCCGAGGCGCCGGCCCCCGGCCTGACGGCAGAGGCCGCAACCGCGGCCTTCAATGACCGCTGGCCCGCCCAGTTCAAGTGCGTGCAGACGGTGACCCTGGACTTCGGGCCGGTGACGCGCACCCTGGTGGGCTATCTGGTCGTGCAACGTCCCGGCCGCTTCCGCCTGCAGGGCATGACCGAGCAGGGCCTGAAGGTGTTTGAGCTGGTGGGCGACGGCGACGCCACGCGAACCATCTTTGCCGCCGACGACATGCAGGACGCCGTGCTGCAGAACATCGCCCGCGACATCCGCCGCGTGTTCCTGGCCGCGGCAACTCCTGCCGCCACGGCCGAGTTCGAGGCCGGCGAGTGCGGCGCGAGGCTGCAACTGCGCACGACCGGCTCCACCCAGCGCATCACCATGGTCGGACAACCGCCCGCCGTGGACGAGTACGAGCTCTTCCTGGGCGGCAGGCGCGCCTATCGCGTAAACCAGTACGAGTGGAAACGCAACCGGCCCGAGGTGATCGTGCTGCGCGAGACCGGCCGCGAAAGCAAAGGCCCTCCCTACAAGCTGACCATCCGCATCACCGAGTTCACCGAGCGCCCCACCCCATGGCCGGTCAAGGTCTTTGCGCACAGGGAGAAGCCGTGAACGTGGGCGCAGAGCTGCAGCATGCCACGCTTGCTGTTCAGCCGGAGGGCAACAGCTTGCGCGCTCGGCTGTGCTTCAGCGGCCGCGAGTTCTTCTTCCAGGGCCACTTTCCGGAGCGGCCCGTGCTGCCCGCCGTGGTGCAGGTGGCAGCCGCGGTACACTTTGCCGGCCTGCTGCTGGGCGGCCCGCAGCGGCTGGCCGAGGTGACACGGGCGAAGTTCCAGAGCCCCACCGGCCCGGGCGTTGAGCTGGCCTTGCAGCTTGTGGTGGACGCCCCCGAGCCCGGCCGCACGCGGGTGCGCGCCAGCCTGCACGACGGCGACACGGAAGTCTCGGAGCTGGTCCTGCGCGTTGTGCCGGAGCCGGAATAGCAACCGGCAACAGCCACAGCGTTGACGCGAAGTCGGCGAAGTAACGCGACGGACGCCGGCGGCAGGGCCGGGCAGCGCGCGGCCAATCACCGGCGCTTGCGGCGGTCGTGGCGCATGATGTCCCACACCAGGGCAATGCCCCCGCCCATGGCGCCCAGGAACAGCAGGATCGCGAATCCCGGGTAGCCAAAGATCGTGAACTCGGTCTTCACGCCCATCAGGCTGGCAGCCCCCACAATCATGGCGGCAATCACCAGCCCCTGGGCAATGCGGTTGGCCACCTTCTGCAGGCCGCCGATCAGTTCCTGCTCGTCAAAGCTGCGCACGCGCAGCTCCAGGCGGTTGTCCGCTACGCGGTCGAGAATCTTGTTCACGCGGGCCGGCAGCTCGCGGGCAAACTCGTTCACTTCCAGCATGCGCGCCACGGCACCCGTGGCGGTCACGCCCTGCTTCAGGGTTTGCAGCACCAGCGGGATGGCCCCCTTGCGCACGCTTTCGTAGGGGTCAAAGGTCGGGGCGAGGCAACGGCCCAGTTCGTCCAGGCTCATCAGCGCCTTGCCCAGCATGGTCAGCTCGCCGGGCGGGTGCATGCCGCAATCGCCGGCCATGCGGGCCAGCTCAATGATCACGCGCCCCAGGTGAATCTGGCCGATGGCCTCGCCCTGGTTGGCGCTGACCAGAGTTTTCAGGCGGCTGCGAAAGGTCGTCTCGTCAAAGCCGCGGCCGGGATGGCCGATCTTGACCGCCAGGTCCGCCGCAGTCTCAGGACGCCCTTCTCCAAGGGCAATCAACAGCCGCAACAGCCGCTCGCGCATCTCGGGCGTCAGGCGACCCACCATGCCCAGGTCCAGCAGGGCCAGGCGCCCGTCGGGCATCAGCATCACGTTGCCGGGGTGCGGGTCGGCATGAAAGAAGCCGTCAATGCAGATCTGCTTCATGTAGGCCTTCTGCAACTCGTCGGCCAGCTTCATCCCGTCCAGCCCGGCACGGTCGGCGTCGGTCAGTGTGGTGATCTTGCGGCCGTCCACGAAGTTCATGGTCAGCACGCGCGGCGTGCAGAACTCGTCCACGGGCTGCGGCACAAAGATGTCGGCAAATTCGCGCAGGTTCACGCCCAGGGCGCGCAGGTTGGCGGCCTCTGTCGTGTAGTTCAACTCGCGCATCAGGGTGCGCCGGAACTCCTCCACGATGCCCCGGAAGCGATAGCGCTCAGCAAACTCGGTCAGCGACTCCAGTACCCCGGCAACCTCGTCCAGCACATCCAGGTCGTCGGCCAGCCGC
The DNA here is from genome assembly GCA_020847415.1 of Planctomycetota bacterium. Taxonomy (GTDB): domain Bacteria; phylum Planctomycetota; class UBA8742; order UBA2392; family UBA2392; genus JADLBZ01. The sequence continues at coordinate 20,005 of JADLBZ010000061.1, read as the reverse complement.
GCCCGAATGCCGGGGCGCTGCACCTTGACTGCCACCTTGCGGCCGTCGGGCAGGGTGGCGGCATGGACCTGGCCCAAGGAGGCGGAAGCCAGGGGGGCCGGTTCAAAGGTAAGGAAGACGCGCGAAACCTCGCGGCCGAATTCCTCGTGAAGCACCTGCTCGATCTGCTCGTAGGGCACCGGCCCAACGCGGTCCTGCAGGGTGGCCAGCGCCGCGATGTACTCAGGCGGCAGCAGGTCGCCGCGGGTGCTCAGCGTCTGGCCCAGCTTCACGAAGGTGGGGCCCATTTCCTCGAGCTCGCGAACGAACTCGGCGGGCTTGGGGTGCGCGCGCTGGGTGAAGCGGCCCAGCTCGTCGCCCAGCAGCTCTTCCAGGCCGCTGCTGCGCACCAGCTCGGAAAAGCCGAAGCGCAGCATGATCGAGGCGATCTGCTTGTATCGCTTCAGGTGCTGCGGCTTGAGCGAGATCTTCATTGGCGCGCATTCTGACACGATCGGGTCCCGCATGCACCTGCCACCCGGCGCGATCAGCGGGCAACGCTCTGCAAGGCAAGCTGCTTCAGGGCGCGCAGGTCCAGCTTGCCGCTGCCCAGCACGGGCAGGGCTTCCACGCAGACAAAGTCGCGCGGCTTGGGAATGAACAGGTTGGGCAGCCCGCGGGCCTGCAGCTCTTTCACCCACACCTCCACGGCTGCCTCACGGTGGCAGTGCACCACCACCAGCCGCTCGCCCTTGGCGTCGTCGGGCACCGCAGTCACGGCAAACACCTGCTCGGTTGCTTCAAGCACGGCGTGCAGGGCATCTTCCACCTTGCCGTGGGGCACCATTTCGCCGCCGATCTTGGAGAAGCGCGAGAGCCTGTCGGTGATGGTGATGAAGCCGTCCTCATCCAGGCGCGCGATGTCGCCCGTGGTGTACCAGCCGTCCGCGATCACCCTGGCGGTCAGGTCGGCGCGGCCCAGGTAGCCCTTCATCACGTTGGGCCCGCGCACCAGCAGCATGCCGGCTTCTCCCATGGGCAAGGGCTCGCCGGTGTCCGGGTGAATCACGCGCACGCTGACGACAGGAAAGGGCCGCCCCACGCTGCCCGGCCGGTTGCCCTTCTGGAAGATGCCGGGGCCGCGAAAATCGGGGGTATTCACCGCCACCACCGGCGAGCACTCCGTACAGCCGTAACCCTCCAGGATCGCGATGCCGAAGTGCGCCTCAAACGCCCGGGCGAAGGCCTGCGGCAACTTCTCGGCTCCCGCCACCACCATGCGCAGGCTGCCGAACTGCCCGGGCTGGCAGCGTTTCATGTAGAGCTGCAGGAAGGTGGGTGTGCCCACCAGGATGGTCGCCGAGTATCCCTCGGCCATATCACCCACGGCCTCGGCATCCAGCGGGTTGGGCAGGAACACCAGCGACGCACCCAGATGCACGCCCGCCCACAGCAGCAGGTTCCCGAAGGCATGAAAGAAGGGCAGCATGTGCAGCACGCGGTCGTGGGGCCCGAAGTCCAGGACCTGGCAGGCCCCCTCCACGTTGGACAGCACGTTGGCGTGGGACAGCTCAACACCCTTGGGTTCGCCCGTGCTGCCGCTGCTGAAGATCAGGAAGGCCGTGTCGTCCACCGTTGGGCGGCGCAGGGCACCGGTCAGGCTGCGCACCAGCCACAACGGCGCGAACAACGCCAGCAGCAGGGCAAAGATGCGCCCGCCCGAGGTCACGCGTTTGGCGATGTCGTCCAGCATCACCACTTCCACGCCCTCCGGCGCTTGCAGGTTTGCCTTCTGCAGGAACTGGCTGCTGGTCAGCACCGTCTTCAGGCCCGCCTGGCGGCAGGCAATCTCCATGCCCGCCTTGCCGGTGGTGTAGTTGAGGTTGCAGACCACGCGGCTGGTCAGCATGGCCGCCAAGTTGGCCAATGCCCCGCCGATGCTGGGCGGCAGCAGGAAGCCCACAGCGCGCTGGTCGCCCCACACGCCCCGCAGCACCCGCGCCAGCGCAATCGTGCCGGTCAGGGCCTTCAGCCACGAAATCTCCCCGCGCACGGGGTCTGCCATGGCCAGCCGGAAGCGATGACGCCGGCACCCCTTCAGCACGCTGTAATCCAGCGGCTGCATGCCGTGCTGGCGCAACAGCCAGGCCTCGGTGCCAAGGCCGGCCACCGCGTCGCGAATCTGGGCAATGGGCGTTTCCGCGGGCAGGGGCGCGCCGAACAGAATGGTCACCGGCCGCGGCAGGCGGCGCGGCAGGTGGCCCAGCACGCGCCCGCCCGCGTAGCTGAAGATGCTGCCCCAGGCGCCGTCAATCTGCAGCGGGATGATGGGGGTTTTGCGGTCGCGGGCAATGCGCTCGATGCCGCGCCTGAAGGGCAGCAGGCTGCCGGTACGGGTGATCTCGCCCTCGGCGAAGATGCAGACTACCTCGCCCCGGTCCAGCGCCTCTCCGGCCTGCTGCAGGCTGCGCAGAATCGAACGCGGCCCGCCCGTGCTGCGGATGGGGATGCAGCCCAGCCACTTCATGAAAGGTTTGAGCAGCGGGTGCCGGTAGTAGCTCTCCGCCACGATGAAGCGCACCCGGCGGCGCACAGCGGCGTTGACGAACAGGCCGTCCAGGAAGCTGACATGGTTGCCCACCAGCAGCGCCCCGCCCGTTGCCGGCACGTGCTCAGGCCGCACCACGCGCAGGCGGTAGAACGGCCAGAGCAGCAGGCGCATGAACAAACGCAGCAACAGGAAAACCTCCATGGAGGCTACTATATAACGCCGTTATGTATTGCGCAAGCTCGCCCTATGGTTTGGCAAACCCCACATGGGCGCGCAACTGCGGAAAGAACTCGGCGAAGTCGGCCTGCAGGGCCGCAAGCTCACGGGAAAGGTCCGCGGCTGCGGGCGCCAGGTCCATGCCGCGGCGCGAGCGCCCCGACATGCGACGCAGGATCTCTCCCACTCCTTCCACCGTTGCGTAGGCCAGCAGCCAGTTGTGCTGGATCATGCGCGGCGCCGCCTCTGCCAGCCGGGGCGGCAGCAGGTGCGCGTGCGCGCCCAGGGTGCGGTACACGCGCATGGCAAAGTGCTCCAGGGGTTCCGGGTGGTGCTGCTTCCACTGGCCGGCCAGCACGTGGTCATAAAACACGTCCACCAGGACGCGCGCATACAGCCCCCACCGGGGCGACAGGCGCGCGCGGCTGCGGGCCACAGCCGGGTGGGCGTCGGTAAAGGCATCCACCGCGCGGTGGCGGGCAATGCCCTCCCTCAGTTCGGGGGCAACAACTGCGGCCCCGCGCAGGAAATCGCCGGCCAGGTTGCCCAGCAGCGAGTGCGGGTGGTCGTCGGCCAGATACAGATGGGCCAGGTAGTTCATGTCGCGGGCACGGCAGCGTGCCATTGCAGCTCTCGCCGCAGGGCAGGCAACAGGTCCTGCGTCGGCTGATAGCCCAGCTCGGCGGCGGCCTTGGCGCTGGAGTAATGCTGGCCATAGCGCAGGTGGTAGTAGCTGGTCCGGCTCAAGGCACCCAGGCGGCCGGTCAGCAGCGCCGCGCACTCGGCGGCCAGTGCCCCCAGTTTGGCCAGGGCGCGGGGCACCACCAGCGGCCGGTGAATGCCCGCCTGCCCCGCCGCCAGTGCGGCGAACTCGCGCAGGGTCGTGTTCACGCCGCCCAGAATGTAGCGCTCGCCGGCCCGGCCCTTCTGTAGAGCGAACAGGTGCCCGCGTGCAACGTCGCGGCAGTCCACGAAGTTCATGGGGGCGTCCACCATGAACGGTGTCAGGCCTTGAAAGAACACGCAGGCTGCCGAGAGCCGCGCGTTGCGGCTGCCCTCCCCCACCAGGCCGGTAGGGTTCACAATCACCGTGGCCGGCCCCTGGGCGGTCTCCGCCAGCACCGCTGCCTCCAGGGCCGCCTTGACGGGATAGTAGTTGCCGCCGCCCTGTCTTGCCGGGTCATAGGCCAGCGCCTCGTCGGCCTGCTTGCCCCGTCCAGCCAGACCCATGGTGCTCAGGCTGCTGGTGAACACGGCGCGCTCAATGCCGGCCCGCCGTGCCGCCGCGAAGTGCTGCCGCACCTGCGGCACCCACTGGTTGCGATAGCCCGCCAGCCGGAAGTGCAGGCCGCTCCACGGGTAGGGTGCCGCGCAATGCACGAAGTACCGGCAGCCGGCCAGCGCCCCGGCCAGCGCGGCATCGTCGTTCATGTCGCCCCAGACGATCTCTGCCCCTGCCTCGGAGGCACAGGCCAGGTTGCGGTGGCCCCGCGAGCGCGCCAGGCAGCGCACCTCGAACCCTGCCTCGCGCAGGGCCAGTGCCACCCGGCTGCCCACCGTACCAGCCGCACCCAAAACCAGGACACGATCGCCCATGGCGCCGTTGTGGGGCGGCGGAGCAAAGCCGTCAAGGTGCTGCCCCGGCGGCGACGGCTCGGGGGATTTCAGGACACGCAGGTCCATTTACCGTGTTAACATGGCGGTCTCTCACCCGGGCTCGCTCATGACCACCACGTTGCGCCTGTACCTGATTCGCCCCTCCCGCTACGACGAAGAAGGTTTCCCGGTTCGCCACTGGCGCGGCGTGATCCCCAGCAACACCCTGGCCACCTTGAATGGGCTTTCCCGGCACGCCGCCGACGCCGGGCAGCTTGGCGACGTGAAGCTGGAAACCGTGCTGGTGGATGAGTGCGTGCAGCGCGTGCCCATGGCGCGCATCCGGCGCGAGGTTCGTCGCCCCGGCACGCGAGTCATCGCCGCCCTGTGCGGCGTGCAGAGCAACCAGTTTGCCCGCGCCGCCGACCTGGCCCGCCGCCTGCGCACGGCGGGCGCCACCGTGATGGTGGGCGGGTTTCACGTCTCGGGCGTCAACGCGCTGCTGCCGGGCTTCGCGCCCGAAGTGGCCGCGCTGGCGGACGACGGCGTGCATGTTGTCCGGGGCGAGGTGGACGCCAACTGGGCCGGCTTGCTGCGCCAGGCGCTGGAGGGCACTCTGCCCCCGGTTACCGACCTGATGACGGCCCGGCCGGATCTGGCCGATTGCCCGCTGCCCAGCGTGGATCGCCGTCACATGCAGCGCTTTGTGCTGCCCGACATGTGCACCATAGACGGCAGCCGCGGTTGTCCGTTCTCATGCAGCTTCTGCACCATCATCAACGTGCAGGGGCGCATGATGCGCGCGCGCAGCCCCGAGAGCATCCTGCGCGGCATTGAAGCCCAGTTGAAGCTGGGCGTAAGGCACTTCTTCTTCACCGACGACAACTTCGCCCGCCACCCGCGCTGGGAGGCTATCCTGGACGGCATGGCCGCCCTGCGCGCCCAGGGCAGCCGCTTCACGTTCATGATGCAGGTGGACACGCAGGCTGTGCGCACGCCGGGCTTTGTCGAGAAGTCGGCGCTGGCCGGCTGTGTCGAGGTGTTCATCGGCCTCGAGTCCATCAACCCGGCCAACCTGGAATCCGCGGGCAAGCGCCAGAACCGCGTGCAGGACTTTGCCGGCATGGTGCAGGCCTGGCGCTCGCACGGCGTGATCACGCAATGCGGCTACATCCTGGGCTTTCCGCACGACACGCCGCAGTCCATTGCCGACGACGTGCGGCGCCTGCGCGACGAAGTCGGCATTGACATGGCGACCTTCTTCGTACTGACACCCCTGCCGGGCTCGGCGGATCACGCCCAGGCCGTGCGCGCAGGTGCCAGCCTGGACCCGGACCTGAACCGCTACGACAGCGCGCATGCCGTGCAAGATCACCCGCAGATGACCCGCGCCGAGCTGGAGCAGGCCTGGCGCGACGCCTGGGGGCAGTTCTACACGCCCCAGCACATGAAGCGCTGCCTCTCGCAGACCAAGGGCTCCGCATACTGGACGCTGTTCAACTCCTATCTCTGGTACCGCAACTCCAGCCTGCTGGGCGAGCACCCCATGATGTCCGGCCTGTGGCGCCTGAAGGACCGCGCCGAACGCCGGCCGGGGCTGCCCCGCGCCGGCTGGTGGGGCCACCGGGTGCGGCGCGCCAAAGACCTGTGGGCGCAACTGCGCGCCTGGCGGACGCTGCTGCCCGAGATGCAGGAGCTGTGGCTGGCCACGCGGCAGCCCGACCCCAGCGAGGGTCGTATCAAGTCCATCGTGATCTCGGCGCTGAAGGCCAAGCCGCGTGCGCTTCTGCAGAACCTGGCTGCCCGCGTGAACCGCTGGCGTACCACGCGCCGCGAGCTGAGTGATTTCTGGCGCGGCCTGCGGCGCCTGCGCTGGTGGCGGGCCAACCCCCTGCTGGCGCCCTGGCAGGCCATGAAAGAAGCCGCCCTCTGGACGCACTTCGTGCTGCAGGTGCTGCACCAGGCCGACGGCAAGTCCAACCGCGGCCTTTCGCCGGCATAGCGGGCGCGCTGCCTGACGAGAGCACTCCGCTACTGATCCAGCGCCGCTTCCGCCGCGGCCACCGTGGCGTCAATGTCCTTGAAGGTATGGGCGCTGCTCACAAACAGGGCCTCAAACTGGCTGGGCGGCAGGTAGTGCCCCTGGGCGCGCATCAAACCGTGGAAGCGCGCAAAGGCCTTGGTGTCGCTGCGTTTGGCGTCGTCCAGGTTGCGCACCGGCCCCGGCTGGAAGAAGGGCGTGATCATGCTGCCGCAGCGCGCCACATAAAGCGGCACCTTCGCCTTCCGGGCCGCTTCCTGCAGGCCGGCCGCCAGTCGCGCCGAGAGCACTTCCAGCCGCCGGTACAGCGCCGGGTTGTTCTTGAGCTGCGTCAGCGCGGCAATGCCCGCTGAGACCGCCACCGGGTTGCCGGACAACGTCCCCGCCTGGTACACGGGGCCGTCAGGCGCCAGGCGCGACATGATCTCGGCCCGGCCGCCAAAGGCCGCCAGGGGCAAGCCGCCGCCAATCACCTTGCCCAGCACGGTAAGGTCCGGCTGAATGCCGAACAGCCGCTGCGCGCCGCCCCAGGCCACGCGGAAGCCGGTCATCACCTCGTCCATGATGAACAGAGCGCCGGCCTCGCGGGTAATGGCGGCCACGCTCTCCAGGTAGCCGCGCGCGGGCATGACCACGCCCATGTTGCCGGCCACGGGCTCAATGATGGTGGCGGCAATGCGGTCGCCGTGGGCGGCAAAGGCGCGCTCCACTGCGTCCACGTCGTTGTAGGGCAACACAATGGTCTGGGCGGCCACGACCGAGCTGACGCCGCCGCTGTCCGGGTTGCCCAGCGTCAGCGCACCCGAGCCCGCACTGACCAGCAGGCTGTCCACGTGCCCGTGGTAACAGCCGGCAAATTTCACCACCAGCTCGCGGCCGGTAAAGCCGCGCGCCACGCGCAGCGCGCTCATCACCGCCTCGGTGCCCGAACTGGTCAGGCGCACGCGCTCGCAGCCGGGCAGGGCGTCGCAAAGAATGCGCGCCAGGGCGGTCTCCGTGACCGTGGGCGCGCCGAAACTGGTCGAGCTGCGTGCCGCGCGCACGATGGCGTTGACAATGGGCTCAGCCGCGTGGCCCAGGATGTGCGGGCCCCAGGAGCCCACGTAGTCCACGTATTCGCGACCTTCAATGTCGGTGACGCGGCTGCCGTAGCCCGCCGCAAAGAACACAGGCGTGTCCCCCACCGCCTTGAAGGCTCGCACGGGGCTGTTTACGCCGCCGGCGATGAAGCTGCGCGCCTCTTCAAATGCTTCCCGGTTGGTGGCCATGGCCGGAATCTAGCAGCCCGCGCGCCTGCAGGAAACACTCCACCGGCGGCTGTTCAGGGCTGGGGGGCGCCGCCCGCGTTGCCCGGCAGCAGGGGGTCGTAGCCGGCCTCGGCCTCGTGTTGTACCCGCAGCAGGGGCACGCGAAGCAGGGCCAGGTCTTCCTCTGTGGGCAGGCCGGGCACCGTCTCGCGCCACAAGCGAAGAAAATCCAGAAACTCTGACGCGCCCGGGTGGCGGCCGGAGTCCACTTTGCGGGCCCGCTGCAACAGGGCGTCGCCCTCGGCCATCTCCCCGGCTTCCCAGGCCTGCATGGCGCGCACGCCCACAAAAGCCGGGCGGTGCCAGGGCAGGCAAGCGTAAACGCACACCGCCGCGCACGAGAAGGCGACCACCGCCACGCCCAGCCGCGCCCACAGGTCGGCACGGCGCTGGTAGTGCAGCTCAAAGTAGATGCCCAGCACCACACCCGGCACAAACCCGCCCAGATGGCCAAGCAGGCTCACGCCCGGCTGCAGGCTCATGTACACGCCAAAGGCAAACCAGATCAGCAGTTGGCGGCTGTGCGGCACCTGCCACAGCGCAGCCAGGCTGCCGGTCTTCACGTAGAAGTAGCCCAACACGGCACCCAGCAGTGCATACGAAGACGTGGACGAGCCCACCAGCCGCACCGCGGGGTCCATCATGGCCAAGGCCAGCCCCGAGCCGCCCAGGGCACCGGCGACCACAACGGCCAGCAGGGGGCGCCACCCGTGCAGGCGCTCCAGCGTGCTGCCCAGAATCGAGATGCCCCAGGCGTTGAACAGGATGTGCAACAGGTCGGCGTGCACCAGGTTGGCGGTCAGCACCCGCCACCACTGGCCGTGATACAACTCCAGCCCGCGGCCGCAGAGGGCGCGCTCCAACAGGCCGTCCAAGGCAAGGTCCACGACCGAGATGGCGACCAGCGTGCCCACCACGGCAACAGTGGCTGGCGGCCAGTGGCCGGGGTTGTAGCGCTTGAGCTGGATCAGCTTGCCCATGTCCATGAGCCTGTTCAGAAACCCGTTCGCGGGCGCTTTCGGGCGGCGAACTTCGCGTTACCACGGCAGCCTCACCGCATGTGGCTTCAGCCACACCACGGTTTGGCTGCCTTGTCCCGCTCGTTCGGCGCTCTGAAATCGCCACCGCTCAGAGTTTCTGAACAAGCTCTACGCCAAGCGGGCGCGTTTCTCGTCTTTGTTGGGCAATACGTCCGCGGTCAACGGCGCAAGCTGGCCCGCCGCCACCTTGTGAGAGCCAAGGCCGGCCACCATCTCGGCATTGTCGGTGCACAGGCCAAGGGGCGGCGCCACAAAGTGGGTGTTCTTCTGGGCCTTGCAGGCGGCAGCCATCTTCTCGCGCAACCGCTTGTTGGCCGCGACGCCACCGGCCAGCACCACGCTCTTGCAACGCGAGTGCCGCGTGGCCGACAAGGTGGCCCGCACCAGGATGTCCACGGCGGCTTCCTGGAAGCTGGCGGCAATGTCGGCCAACGGGAGCCGCACCGACAGCGTGCGCGTTTCGCTGTTCTTGACGGGCGCCTCCGGCGTGGCGATCACGCGACCCGAGTTGCGGGCCGCCTCGACGACGAAGCCGCGCCGGCGCAGCTCGTTCAGCACAGCCGTCTTCAGGCCCGAAAAGCTGATCTGCAACCCCTCCGGGCCGGCATCGCCACGGGGAAACTCCACAGCGGCAGGGTTGCCGCCCAGGCTGGTCATCTGGATGGCGGGCCCGCCCGGGTAGCCAAGGCCCAGCAGGGCCGCCACCTTGTCGAAGCACTCGCCGGCGGCGTCGTCCAGGGTGCGGGTCAGCAGTTCGTGGTCCAGGGGCCCCCGCGACAGGAAAATGTCCGTGTGGCCGCCGGAGACCACCACCGACACGTGCGGATACTCCAGCTCGGGCTCAGCCATGTGTGCCGCATAGATGTGAGCCTCCACATGGTCCACGGTGACCAGCGGCTTGGGCAGCGCCCACGCCAGGCCCTTGGCGGCGGCCAGGCCCACGTAAAGGCTGCCCACGAGCCCCGGCTGGTTGGTCACGGCAATGGCGTCCACGGCGGAAAGGGGCACGCCCGCCTGCCCCAGCACCGTGTCCAGCAGCGGCATCAGGGTCTCGTAGTGGGCGCGGCAGGCAACCTCGGGCACGATGCCGCCGTACTTGGCGTGCAGCTTCTCCTGCGAGCTGCGCGCCGCCGCCTTGATGGAGTAGCCGTTCTCCACCAGCGCCACCGCGGTGTCGTCGCACGAGGTCTCGATGCCCAGGATCAGCATGCCTTCCTGCCTATCGCGGCTTGATCGGCGCCTTGCCGATGCCGAATAACGTAAGCCCCAGTTCCTGCGCCCGCTTGCGGTCCAGGCAGTTGCGCCCGTCAAACACCAGCGGCACGCGCAGGCTGGCCTTCACCTTGGCCAGGTCCGCCTCGCGGTATGCCGGCCACTCGGTGCACACTGCCAGCGCGTCAGCGCCGGCGGCAGCATCAATGGGGTCCTTGGCGTAGTACAGGTCCGGGTAACGCTTGCGCGTGTTGGCCATGGCCACCGGGTCGTGAACACGCAGTTTGGCGCCGGCGGCTTTCAGTTTCTCGATCAGCCGCAAGGCCGGCGCCTCGCGCAGGTCGTCGGTGTTGGGCTTGAAGGCCAGCCCCCAGATGGCGATGGTCTTGTCCTGCAGCACCCACAGCTCGTGCTCGATGCGCTCGTAGAAGCGCTGTAACTGGTCCTTGTTGGTGTCGCTGATCAGCCGGATCATGGGGGCCGGCACGTTCAGTTCCTCGCTGATGTGGGCCAGTGCGTCCACATCCTTGGGAAAGCAACTGCCGCCGTAGCCGATGCCCGCGCGCAAAAAGTGCGAGCCGATACGGTGGTCCAGCCCCATGCCGTTGACCACTTCGTCCACGTCGGCACCGCTGGTCTCGCACAGCCGCGAAAGCCAGTTGGCGTAGGTGATCTTCAGGGCCAGGAAGCTGTTGCTGGCGTGCTTGATCAACTCGGCGCTGCCCACGCTGGTGACCACAAAGGGGCAGTTGAAGCCGCCGTAGATCTCGCGCAGGAGGCTTTCGGCCTTGGCCGAGTCCACGCCCACCACCACGCGATCGGGCTTCAGGGTGTCTTCAATGGCGCTTCCCTCGCGCAGGAACTCGGGGTTGCTGGCGACGTCGAACTGCACGTCTCCGCGCACGTAGCGCGAAATGGTGCGACGGATGCGTTCGCCGGTCTTGATGGGCACGGTGCTTTTCTCGATCACCAGGCGGTACTCGCGCAGGTTTTCGGCAATGGTCTGGGCCACCTTCTCCACATAGGTCATGTCGGCCTTGCCGCGCTCGGTGCTGGGCGTGCCCACACAGATGAAGATGGCCTGGCCGAAGTCCACGGCGTCTTCCGTGCGGCCGGAGAACTGCAGGCGCTTGCTGGCCTGGTGGCGCTGCAGCAGCTCGGGCATGCCGGGCTCGTAGAAGGGCGCGTCGCCCTTTCTCAGGCGGGCCAGCTTCTCGGTGTCGTGGTCCACGCACAGAATCTCGTGGCCCTTCTCGGCAAAGCAGACGCCGGTCACCAGGCCTACGTGTCCGGCGCCAATCACAGAGATCTTCATGCAGGGCTCCCGCAAAAGGCCCCGCAAGCCTAGTTTGAGCCGCGCCCGAAGGAAGTGTCCGGGGCAAGCAGCAGGACCGCGCGGCTGTCGCGAGCGTTGCTAGACTCCGCGCCATGGGTTTCGTGGATTCCATCCTGGGGCCGGGCGGCCTGATAGCCCAGAAGCTGGGCGGCTACGAAGAGCGGCCGCAGCAACTGGCCATGGCCCGCGCCGTGGAATCGGCCTTTGAACAGGACCGCCACCTGCTGGTCGAGGCCGGCACGGGCGTGGGCAAGAGCTTCGGCTACCTCGTGCCTGCCATCCGCCGCGCCGTGGAGGGTAAGGGCGACGAGCGCCCGGTGGTCATCAGCACCGGCACCATCGCCCTGCAGGAGCAGCTCTTTGGCAAGGACCTGCCCTTTCTGCGCAGCGTCTGGGACGCCGAGTTCACGGCTGTGCTGGCCAAGGGGCGCAGCAACTACGTGAGCCTGCGGCGGCTGGAGAACGCCCTGCGGCAGGAATCCGGCCCGGTAATCGCGGGCGACGAGCGGCGCGAGCTGCTGCGGATCAAGACGTGGTCCGAGCAGACTGCCGACGGCACCCTGGCCTCCATGGATTTTGCCCCGTCGCAGGACGTGTGGCAGCAGGTGGTCAGCGACCGCAACAACTGCATGGGCCGCCAGTGCCCCAACTACGAGTCGCGCTGCTTCTTCCAGCGCGCCCGGCGGCGCATCTACAACTGCCACATTCTGGTCGTGAACCACGCCCTGCTGTGCGCCGACCTGGCCCTGAAGGCCGCGGGCGTGAACTACCTGCCCGACTACCGTTACGTGATCGTGGACGAAGCCCACGAGCTTGAGCGCTACGCCGGCGAGCACCTGGGCATGCGGGTGACCCGGGCGGGCCTGATGTACACGCTGTCGCAGCTCTACAACGCGCGCCGCAACAAGGGCCTGCTGGTGAAGTTCGATTTCCTGAACGGCGCCCACGAGGCCCTGCGCGGCGCCCGCGACGAAGGCGAGCGCTTTTTCCTTGCTGTCGAGAACTGGGCCGCCAGCCGTGAGCTGCCCGCCCGGGTCTTTGAGCCCGGCCAATTCCCTGACGGCGCGGGCCAGGCCATGCGCCGGCTGGGACTGGTGCTGCGCGAGGGCATGCTGCGCACCACCAACGAGGAAGACCGGCTGGAGGTTGAGTCCCACGCCCGGCGCGTGGAGGAGTACGCGCTCTCGCTGGACAACTACAACCGCCAGTTGCTGGAAGGGCAGGTCTACTGGGTCGAGATTCCGGCTTCGTCGCGCGAGCGCAACGTCGAGCTTCGCGCGGCCCCCGTGCACGTTGGCCCGCAACTGGCCGAGCTGCTGTTTGAGCGCTGCAAGGCCGTGGTGCTGACCAGCGCCACCCTGGCCACCGGCCCCAATGATTTTGACTTTGTGCGCGGGCGGCTGGGCGTGCCCGACGACCGGGCCGACCAGCTGCAACTGGGCAGCCCCTTCAACTATCGCGAGCGCGCCAAGATCCTGATCCCTGACCTGCCTGAGCCCCCCGGCCGCGGCGGGCAGGACCCCGCCTACGACGCCCGCGTCAACGAAGAAGTACTGGCCGCCTGCAAGCGCAGCCGGGGCGGCGTGTTTGTGCTGTTCACCAGCGCGCAGCAGATGCGCCGGGTGTGGGACGGCGTGCACGCGCAACTGGAGTTCCTGGGCTTCACGCCCCTCAAGCAGGGCGATGGCCAGTCGCGCAACCGCATGCTGGAGCGCTTCAAGCAGGGCAAGCAGATGGTGCTGTTCGGGCTGGACACCTTCTGGCAGGGCGTGGACGTTCCGGGCGAGGCGCTGACCACCGTGGTGCTGGTGCGCCTGCCTTTTCCGGTGCCCAGCGACCCCCTGGTGGCCGCCCGCATGGACGAAGTGCGCGCCGCCGGCGGCAGCGACTTCGCTGATTACATGGTTCCCGAGGCCACCATCAAGCTGCGCCAGGGCTTCGGGCGGCTGATCCGGCGCAAGGACGACTTCGGCACCGTGGTGATTCTGGATTCGCGCATCGTGCGCAAGGGCTACGGCAAGCGCATCCTGCGCGCCCTGCCGGATTGCCCCGTGGACGACGGCAGGGGCAACGATCCCCGCGAGAAGAAACCCGCCGGCAAACCAATGTAGTGTTGCACCCACATTGAAATTGGGGGTGTCGGTTCCCTCCCGCTTCCGCATCAGGCCGCGACCGGCGCTCGCGACACGCGCCCTCCGGGCTTCTGTCCCTCGCTGTCGCGGAAAAACCCGCACGCGATGGATGGAGCCACCCCTGAATTCAATCGCGATGAACCAGTAGCCACCGGTTTCGCCTCCAACGAAAGCGGGGGCCCTCAGGGCCCCCGCTTGCCGTGTCCGGCTGCCATCTAGTTATCGCGCCACTTGGGCTTGCTGCCCGGCAAGATGGCCCCCTGCGCGCCGCCTTCAATGGCACGCCGATACGCGGAGGTGAACTCTACCAGGTCAATCTTGTCCTTGATGAACACCATGTGCGCATCGAACTGCGTCTTGAGTGCCCCCGGCTGAATCTGCGCCCGCTGGAAGTACGCCGCCAGCTTGTCTTCCGCCGGACGGTTGAGGTCTTCGTCCTGCCAGCTCTGCATCACGGCCTTGGGGTCCTCAATCAGCGGCTCGGTGGCCTCGTTGCGCTTGCCGGCCGCGGTGCGGATCTGGAACTCCCACGACAGCGCCAGGGCAATCACATCGTCGCGGGCACTCCGGGCTTCCGCCACCACTTCCGGCCACACCTGGGTCGCGTACAGGACACCGGTGTCAATCTCGCCCAGCACGCGGTCCGTTTCCTTGCGGAACTCGGAAATGAAATTGTTGCGGTAGGCTGCCCACTTGCCCGGCTGTCCGCTGTCGTCCACCAGGTCCAGCACCACCAGTTTCTCGCGTGTGGCCACGAACTTGTTGCCGTCCCACCGGTCCTTGAAGACCTTGTCGGTGAGGTACTTCTTGGCCACGTTGCGCGCCTCGGCCGGGTCGAATTTCCAGGTCTCCTCCAGCTTGGCGGTAAAGGCTGCCTCACCGCCCTCGTCGTTGGCCTTCCTCAGCTTCTCCTCGCGCTTCTCCCGCGAGGTGTTCTTGTTCTGGCTCTGCACCGCTTCCCAGGCGTTGTAGCCGGGGTGGTTAATGCTGTGAAAGCCGCCGTAGAGCAGCCAGCCGTCCACCAGGCACCAGTAGCGCTGCTGCAAGTACTCCTGGAACAGCTTGATCTGCTCCAGAATGTCCGTGCGGGCCGCGGTGGCCTGCATGTACAGCCGGGTTTCCTCCTTGCTGCACTTGCCGCCATGCAACTGGATCAGGTCCTTCACATTGATTTCGTCCTGCTCGGCCTCTTTCTTGCGGCGCTTCTTCACATCTGCGGGCAGATCCGGGTTGTCCAGGTCTTTCTTCAGGTCCACCGGGATCTGGGCGAGCTGGTTCTCGTAAAGCTGCACCCAGCCAATGGTCTCCATCCAGGTGTCCCAGACCAGGATGTTGGCCTTTGCGTTGCCTTTGGCCTGTGCGGGCGCGCGCAGCAGGGTCTTCATGTTCTCGGGCTTGTCGCCGCGAAGTGTGTCTGCCACGTAGATGACAGCCTCGGTTTGCACCCGCTGGAAGTTGTCCAGCAGTTCCTTGTAGGTCTTCTCGTGCAACTCAGGGTCGCCCCAGACCGGCCGCAGGAGGCGCTCGTTCGTAACCGGGTCGAGTCCTTCGTCCAGCTCGCCGTACCACGCCGAGCACCATTTGAGGCCCTTCACCACGGGGGCGGGTTGAGCCTTGAAGGTGACGCTGGCCACCATGCGGTAAACGCCCGGAGCCAAAGGCTTGGTGAGCGCGGGCATCTGGAAGCGCGCCAGCCCCAGCCCCTCTTCCACAACCTCGGCAGTCGCCGAGATGGCCTGGGTGTCCACCTGCGGCCCGTAGCGACCGGGCTCAAGCTTGGGCTCCTTGATGGCGTTGTTGTGCCGCTTCAGCGTCACGTTCTCCTGGTACAGCTTGATGTCCACCCGCACGCCCATCATCTGGCCGGGGCGCAGGCCGCTGTCCGGCGCCGGCTTGTCGCATTCGAAATCCGTGAACAGCTCGCCCGCCAACTGCATGCCATAGCCGTCGCTGGTCACGTCAATGCGCCGAAAGACAACCCGGTTTTGAAGATACAGGGTATCCGTCGTCACTGTGTTGCCGCGCACCTGGCGCACGCGATTGGGCGGGATGCCGCCCTCCTGCGCGACCGCCTGGCCCGCCAGCAGCAGCCCCGCCAGGCCGCAAAGGGCGATTCCTGAAACTGTCCTCATGGCTCCTCCTCCTCGTGCAGCAGAAACAGGCCCCCAAACGACGATCCCGGCTTTCCCGTAAGGGGGGCCGGGATCGTACTTGCCTCACTTTATCACCTGCAACTTGTCACCTGCAACCACGGGCACCAAACACCAGCACCCTAGAAATCAATTACGAACGACAGCTTGCGGGGCGGCGTCAATACCGTGACGGTCACATCATCCAGGATGGGCGTCACGTTGTTCACCTTCAGGTTGTCGCCAACGCGGAAGCGGGCACGGTACACCAGCACGCCCACAGACGACCCGCTCTTCAGCACGGTGCGATTCAGGCTCATGCCGCCCGCTGCCCAGTACCCCTTCGAAGCCACGTCCTTGCCCACCGGGTCCTCCGCATAGCCGCTTGCCGCCGCCGTCTTGAAATCATGCTCGGCACCGCCCGTGGCAAGAGTCGCCGCGTCGTCAAACACGGCCCACTCCATCTGGATGCGGCTGGAGTCCCAGGGGTTCATGCCCTTGTCGGCGTAGGGGTCCCAGTCCGGCCGCAGTTCAGTCCACGAGATCGTTCCCAGGCGCACCGGCAGGGCATGCAACTCACCGTCTTCGCTGCGAACCGGAAGGAACCCGTTCTCGTAGTAGGTACGGTCAGCTTCCGCATCGTTGGCAGCCATATAGCGGCTGTTCACCTCCATGGTGGCTACGGGGATGGTGCCGGTGCCTCCCGGCGCGGGTTCGGCCGAGATACGGAAGTCGTCCACGGTGGCGTTGGCCACCGCCACAAGGTTGGAGTCGAACTTGAACAGCGGGCGTGACGGCTTGGCCAGGTCCGACTGGTCATCGGCCTCGCCGAACCACTTGTCGTAGTCGGTCTGGTCCGAGGCAATGTCGCGCTGGCGGCGGAACACACAGCCAACCGTCAGGCGGTCTTCCGGGTTGATCTCCAGCAGCTTCGAGGTGCTGCGGAAGAAGAGATAACTCACGTCGGATGCGGCGCCGGAGTCGGCGGGAACGGGCTGGTCGCGCGCGCCGGCGGGGCTGACGTGGGCGCCGTCGTTGCGGAAACCGAAGTCGCCGTTCGGGTCTTCCAGGAACGTGATGCCGTTTACCATGCGGCCGTTGATCCACAGGTAGTAGGGCGTCTTGCTCTCGTTGGACTTGTACGACAGCGTGAAGCGGTGCCAGTCGTGCACGCGCAGGCGCAGCGGCGCCGACTTGTTGTTCGAGTCCATGGCGGTCGCCGTGGCCAGGTCCACCCAGGCGTCGGTGCGCGCATACAGGAAGCCCTTGTTGCTGCCACCCACACCGACATCGTTGCAGATGTCGTTGGTGGCGCTGAAGCCGCCAAAGGGCGTCACCTGGTCAAAAATGCGGCGCATGGCGGTGCCGAACTGCACCACTGTGGAACTGCCGCTTCCGGTCGCGCCGGTCTGCACGTCCATGCCGAACGCCTCCGAGAAGTAGAGGCGCGAGAAGCGCAGCAGGCCGCCCGGCTCCTTGTAGACGAAGAACTGCACGCCCTCGAAGTCGGCGTCACTGTTGCGGTTGGTGCCCGCCGGGTCGGTGTACTTGGCACTGTCATGGAAACGACCGTAGGCAGTGGCACCGAACAGGCCCGAGAAGTTGTGGCTGGCCGGGTCGATTTCGCCCATGGCCACCACGTCGTGATTGGGCTCGTTGCCCTGGGGCGGCAGGTCCCACTTGATCCAGAAGTCCACGGTGCCTTCGTAGTAGGGCATGTTGCTGCGGTGCTGGCGCCAGGCCTCGGCATCAGTGTTGTGGTTGTCTGTGCCGCGGTAGGGCAGGGCGACACCCTCCAGGCGTTTGCGCGTCTCGACAATGTTCGGCGTCGGCGCTCCGGGGGGCGGCGGCGGAACCACGGCGCCCATTTGCTTGCCGTCGTTCACGCCGTCCTGCTGGTCAGAATCGCCAATCATGGTGTAGGTGCGGATCGGTTCAAAGGGATTGCCTGCGCTGCGGGCGCCGCAGGGATAACGCAGCAGCTTCAGGCGCGGCCAGCGGCCAATGCCGCGGGTGTTGTAGGTGCCGATCGTGGATTTTTCAGCGGCCGGGCGCAGGTCGCCGCCGCGCAGCACCACGCCGTCCGGCTGCAGGCTGGAATAGACGGTTGCCTCCTTGCCGGCCGACGCGTTATCGAACTCGTTCTGCCGGCCGCCCGGGTTGGCCAGGGGGTGCTCCTTGCTGCGGGGCGTGGCGCTGGAGATGAAGTCTTCGAACATGGCGCCCGATTCCCAGGGGAAGTGACCCCATGCATCGTCCAGGCCCTGCTGTTCGCTGTTGACGCCCTCAATGTTGGACTTGACCGTGCCGCCATCCATCACGCGGGTACGGGCCCTGAGAGCCTCGTTGAAGCGGGCATGGAAGGCCAGCGGATAGGTCTTGCCGTCGGTCTCCTTCACTGGCGTGCGGTCCTTGGGATCCAGGGCGACATAGCCGAACTCGCCGCTGGCTGACATGTAATCGTTGTGCCCCTTCCACTTGTCTACAGCCGGGTCGGTCTGGGTGTTCTTGCTGTAGGCAATGCCCCGGGCGTCCTCGGCATCCTCGTAGGGAAGGACGCCGCCGTGTTCCCAGCTTCCGTTGGACATCTCGTCCACGCTGAACGGGTAGGACTTGGTGCCGTAGCGGGTGTGGGCCACGCCGGTCACTGCCGCCTGCGGCTGGCTGGATGTGCGGTTCTTCTTCATCAGGTCGGTGGCGTCCAGCGGGCTCATGAAGTCCTGCTGGCTGCTGTGGCGCAGGAGCTCATAGATCTGCACGACCGAGCGCACCTGGCGGCGCGCCACCGGGGCACGCTCGGTGCCGTTGCCGGTGCTGGTGGTCTGCTCGGATTCCGCATCTTCCTTGTCCAGCAACTCGCCCTGGCTGGTGACCTCATAGATGCCCATGCTGCTGAAGCACACCGGGCAGGAGGCGGACGTCAGGTCCATGCGGTCAACGTTCTGGTAGTACGGGTAATCCGGGTTGTAGCGGTTGGTGACGTTGTTGGGGTTCAGCGCAGCGCGGATCATGTACACCATGCTCTTCCAGTACCAGGCGCGGAAGGCCGACTGGCTCATGGCGGCGTCGCTGCCGGTGATGGGGTTGGCGGCGTGCTCGCAGTTGCCGGCATCGGGCAGCAATTTGGCGGGGAAGGCGCCCGTCACGTCCACGGCTGTCAGGCTGCCGCGGGCCACCCCGACCAGGTCGGGAATGTTCATGTTCTTGCGTTCGTCCGGCAGGCCCAGCAGCAGGCGCCGGCAGAAGCGCTCGTCAAAATCCTGCCAGCTCGTGAACGGGTGCGCCTGGCGCAGCTTGATGATCTCCTCTGCCAGAGCCGAAGCGTAGTCCGTGCCGCCGCGTCCGCCCGCGGTGGTGTTCCCGCCGCCCAGGGGCGTCGTGATCGGGCCGATGGGCACAAGCTGGAAAATGGCCTTGTTGTCCTCGCCGCCGGGGAACCAGGCATCTTCCTTGTTCGTGCCGGGACCAGCCTGGCGGTTGTTCTGGCGACCCAGGTCAGTCGTGCCCGAGTTCTGGCGACGGGGCGCCGTGGCGGCGCCGAATTTGTCCTTGTACAGCTTGTCTGCCTCGGTGATCTGGTCCTGCTTCTGGAAATACAGCAACCGCGAGCGGGCCGCCAGGTTCGCGAACAGGCAGACCAGCACGGGCTTGGGGGCGGTGTTCACGTTCACCGGCGCCTTGCCATAGCACGAGGCGCTTTCCGGCTGCCACGCGGGCCAACCGTCACGGCCCTTCTGCGAATCGCGCGTATAGCCCTCGCGCCACAGCTCCAAGTCCGTCAGGCCAAGCGGGTTCAGGTTCGTGTCGTTCTGGACCTTGGTGTTGGCCTCGCACCAGTCGCGGTAGCTGGTGTCAACGTAGCTGTTCACCGTCACGAACATCATGGCCAGGTTGAAAAGGCGCTCGCCTTCCGGGATGCCCAGCCACACGGCACGCAACTGCTCCTTGCTGCTGAGGATGCCGATGTTCTCCTGCACGATGGCAATCTCGTCCACCACCTGGGCCGGGAAGGGGTCGTAACGCCCCTTGGGGTTGCCGTTGGTAACCCAGTCGTCAATGGCGGCGCCCAGCACGCGCAGCACCCGCTTGAGGCCGTCACCCTTGAAGCTGTTCAGGTTCAGCAGGCTGGCGGCGTCCATTACGCGCACGCGGAAGTAGTCGCCCAGTTCACGATAGGTGCCCGCCGCGCCGTACTCCTGCCCTTCCAGGAACGCCACATCGCGGGTACGAACCTGGCCGGCATTCAGGCCGTCGCCCTTGAAGCCCGTCACGCCCGCCAGCGGGCCGGGAGCACCCAGGGCAACCGCCGAAGGGAACCTGTCGGCGCCAAACGCGCTCTCGTTGCCGCCGCGGACACCGTCGCCGTCCAGGTCAACCCAGTTGGCGTCAGCTTCCTTGGTCTGCGACGTGACGGACTGGTTGCGCGGCCAGCTTACCGCCTTGTCCGCCGAGCCGGCCGGCTTGGG
>JADLBZ010000060.1 GCA_020847415.1 Planctomycetota bacterium | reverse complement strand
TTCACCGGGTTGCTCAGCCGCGTGCTGGCCGCCAACGGGTTGATCGGCGCGAAGAACGCCGCGGTGTATCGCCGGCTGCTGGAAGAAACGCCGCCGGTGGAACGGGCGGAAGGAGAGGCGGAGCCGCCGAAGGGGATCGCGCAGTGCCACGAGAACCAGCCGGTGAAGGCCCTGGACGAGCTGTGGAAGCTGATTTCGGGGCCGTAGTGGGCGAGGGCGGTTGGGGATTTCGGATTGGGGATTTCGGATTGAACAGCAAAGGCTGTTCAGATCCGGCGTTCTTTCGTTGGCGCGATTCCCAGCGCAGACTGCCTCTGCGGGCGGGACGCCCGCATCACGAACGGCTTCTGCGGGCGAGACGCCCGCATCACAAGCAGCTTCTGCGGGCGGGACGCCCGTGTAACGTACTGCGGCCGCGCCACGACCGCCTCCCGATTCCTGGCAACTGCCCCCGTCCGCACCCCCCTCCCCCCTCACTACCGACCGTCGCACTTCTGTTATCATGCAGCCATGGGCCTGAACGACCATCAGCCGGCACCTTGGGAATCGCGCCCGCAGCCGCGTTTTCCCCAGCCGCAACAACACCCGCAGCAACCGTTTGCTCCACAGACGTTTCCTGCACCGCAGTTTCCACCCCAGGCAGGGCCAATGCGGCCCCAGCCCATGGCACCTCTCTACCCCCAGACGGGCTATGCCCCGCCCTATCCCGTGCCGCAGCAGCGCAAGAGCCGGGTAGGTTTGATCGTGGCGCTGGCGGTGGGCATTCCCATCCTGGCTGTGGTGGCGCTGGTGGGGCTTGGCCTGGCCTTCAACGCCATGGCTGACGAGAAGCCGGCCAGTGCGGCAGACCAGTCGCTGGTGCTGAAGGTTGCGGACCTGGAGCCCTACCTGCCCGGCCTCACCGTTCATCCGGGGGCGGAGAAGACAATCCGGCGCACCAACGTGGACGGTTCCTGGGAGGTCGAGAACCTCTATGAAAGCGATGAGCTGTTCCTGCTCTCGACCTACGAGCAGACGGACGACTCGTCCGATGCAGCCATGACCATGTCCGCGATCAACGGCGGCACTTCAATCGGCTACTCCGGCACGCAGGTCACCGAAGAAGAACGCAACGACCTGATGAAGTGGGGTGACGCCTCGAAGTTCTATATCGTCCGCAACGCGGGCAACCCCATTGGCAACCGCCTCCTTGCCCGCAAGGGCGGCAAGGTCATCCACATTGCCTTCAGCGGCATCTACTTCACGGACCGCGATTCCATCCACGAGTTGCTGGACCCGTTGCTGCGACGGGTAAGCGCGGCCCCGTAGAGCCTGTTCATGGTTCGTGTGCAGGCTTTCGCCGGCGGCGGGGGCCTACTTCTTCAGGGTGCGTACGCCGTTCACGTTGCGCGTGACGCCCTGGGTGTCCAGCCATTCCAGCAGCGGGATCAGGAACTTGCGGCTGGTCGGCAGCACCTCTTTGAAGTCCTTGGCGGCGGCTTCCTTGCCGTCCTTGAGGAATGCCGCCACCGAGTCGCGCGCGTAGTCCAGGGCCTTGGTGCTGAACAGCACGCCGCCATGAAGCACCTGGGCACGACCGCTGCCAACCAGGAAGTCCACGGCAGACTCCGTTGCGTCGGGGTTGGTGCCTGCAGCCTGGGCAAGCTCTTTCAGGGTGGGCGGGTTCAGCAGGGCTTCTTCAAGCTGCCTGCCCACGCGCTCGGCAATGCGCTTTTCTTCGTCGGTGAGCTTGCCGCCCTCGCCGGGGATGCCGATCAGGTCGCCGCGCTGGTCAATTTCGCCGGCTGCCATGGCGCGCTCCAGGATGGGCGCGAAGGTGCGGGCATCAAGGCCAAGCTGCTGCTGCACGCTGGCAGCCTTGAGGCCCATCTGCGCGGGGTGCTCGGCATGGAAGCGACGCAGGATGGCCACGGCCTGCGCCTGCGCTCGCGGCCAGGCGTCCTTGTGCACGAGGGCGCGCCCGGGGCCGAACTCGCTGACCACGCCGCCCAGCAGGGCCGCAACATGGGTGGCCACGGACTCAGCCGCCAGCTCGGTGGCAGGCACCAGCCGGTTGCGGTCAATGCCGGCAGGCCCGGCTTCCAGGATGGCGAGCTCAACGCGCAGGCGGGGGTCCTCAGCCGCCGCTGCCCACTGCGCCAGGGTTTCCAGCAGGGCGGGGTCGCGGCGAAGCAGGTCAGCCTCGCGGCGGATGACGCGCCCGCCGCCCAGGGTGACCGCGGGCGACGGCTGGCGGATGATGAAGTGGTCGCCCATGCCGGCCACCACGGGTTCCTCGAGCAGCACTTCACAGTCGCAGGACTCGCCGGGGTTCAGCAGGCCGCGGTCAAGGAACTGGATATGGGCCACGATCTCGCTGGTACCGACATGAAACTTGATCTCGCTGCGGTGCTTCAGCGGCCGGGGCGCCTTGTCCAGCAGGTGCAGCCGGATCGTGAAATAGCGGCTGGGCTGGAACACCCCCGGCGTGCACAGGTTGTTGCCGCGCTGTACCGCCGCGTGGTCAATGCCCGCCATGTTGAAGGCCGCGCTGTGGCCGGCGCGCGCATGCTCGATGGCCATGTGATAGGCCTGGATGCCGCGGATCTTGCCCTTCAGGCCGCCCGGCTGAACTTCCAGCGTGTCGCCCAGGGCCGCCTTGCCCGAGACCGGAATGCCGGTCAGGACGGCACCCTGCCCTTTGGCCGAGAAGACGCGCTGGATGGGCAGCCGGAACACGCCCGAGGTGTCCTTGGCGGGCGCGCTCTCGATGGCGTTGCCAAGGGCCTCCCAGAGCTTGTCGAGGTTCTGCCCGGTCAGGGCGCTGACGGGCACGATGGGCGCGCTCTCAAGGAACGTGCCCTTGACCAGGTCGCGCACGTCCATGGTGGCGAGTTCCAGGGTGTCGGCGTCCACCTTGTCGGCCTTGTTGAGCGCGATCAGGCCCTGCTTGATGTCCAGCAGCGTCAGGATTTCCAGGTGCTCGCGGGTTTGCGGCATGACGCCGTCGTCGGCAGCGACCACCAGCAAGACGATGTCAATGCCGGTGGCGCCGGCCACCATGTTCTTGACGAACTTCTCGTGGCCCGGCACGTCGAGCATGCCGATGCGGAAGCGTTCTTTGTAAAGGAAGTTGGCGAAGCCCAGGTCAATGGTGATGCCCTTGTCTTTCTCTTCCTGCAGGCGGGTGGGATCAATGCCGGTCAGGGCCTTCACGAGCGTGCTTTTGCCGTGGTCAATGTGGCCCGCGGTCCCAATGACGACGTTCCGGATCTCGGTGGCGTTGGCAGTCATGGGGCAGATTGTGGCGGGAAATGCGCCCCGGTTGTAGTGGGAAACAGAATGGCTGGTGCCGGCGGCGCCGGGCGCAGCCACTTGCTTTGCGCTAAGGCGCAGGGGCAAAGCGCCACACTGTGCGCTCCGAGCGGCCTGCAACAGCAACAACGAGGTCCAGTTCTTGCGGGGCCTCGCGCAGATAGATGCTGCCGTCAGAAAAGCGAAAGCGCGGAGATTGCTCCGGCATGTCTTCGTCGCATATCAGCTCCAGTGCGTCGCCAGCCGCCAGCACTCGCTCCGCCGTTTCCAGGCGTCCTACAGCATTGGCAGTGATGGCCGTTAACGACACAACCTGCACGGGAGCAGCGGACTTGTTGACCAGCAACACGCTGATACGGTCCTGTTGCAGTACAAAGTCCCGCCAGGTGCGTGCCCTCACTTCAATGGCTGAGGTCTCGCCACCGCCCGCAAAGTGAAGCGGTTGCTCGGTACGGGCCTCCAGCCATGAAAGGCAGCAGAGCGACGCAATCCCTAGGAAGAAGACGAGGAGGCACAGCCGGACAAAGCCCCATAGCTGTGAAACTACCAACGCGTGTCCGGGACTCATGGCGCGCCCTCATGGACTCCAGCCTAAAACAGCTCGACGCCGGCGGGAAGCTCGGCTTGGTCGGGCTTGGCGGCGCCGAAGTTGCAGTCAGCGGCCCGCTTCAGGGGCAGCGTGGCCCGGAACTCCACGCTGGTGCCCGCGGCGTCGTCAGCCTGCATCTCCACGTTGCGCAGCGTGCAGGTGCCGCTCATGCCCTCAAAGATGCGCCGCACGATGGTGAGCCCCATGCCGGCCGGCCACGGCTCGCGGAACTGCTCGTAGACCTCGCGATGGAACTTGACGAAGAACTCGAACACCAGCGACTCCAGGTGCCTGGGCACCCCCACGGCGCGGGTGCCATCGTAAAGCTGGGTGGTCTGGTAAGCGGGGTTCAGCACCACCAGCTCCAGCCGCCCGTCGTCGCAGTTGGCCCACACCTGCAGCGTGTCCCCTTCGCCGGAGTACTTCATGGCGTTAATCAGCACCTCCTGCAGCGCCTGCCGCAAGCGGTGCTTGTCCAGCGCGACCCCCCACGAGCCCTGCGTCTCGGCCAGGTTGCCGAAGCTCGCGCGCATGTGCTGCTTGCGCAGGGCCAGCCGCCAGCCCTCAGCGTCCAGCCACGACTGCAGCAAGGCGGGCAGCTCTTCCACGCGCTGGTCCGGCATGGAGGTGTCGCCGGCCAGCAGCCGGTTGGCGTCGGCGATGCCGTCCATGAAGGCGGCCACGGGTTCAAGGCAGGTCAGCACCAGGTCAAACAGGTCCTGCCGCAGCAGGCGGCGGGCTTGGTCGTCCTGCTCGCAGTTGCGCATCATGTCCAGGACCATGGTCAGGCCGCCGGACTGGTTCAAGTACGTGTTCAGGTGGTCAATCACACCCTGGTGCCGGTCCGACTTGCCGCCCTGGGAAAGGAACAGGCCCTTCCAGTACGACCAGTCCACCTGCCGCCGCAGCAGGAGCTGCTTCTGGGTGTGTTCGAGACGCTGGCCCAGCACGCGCAGGGCTGCCTCCAGCGATGCCAGGGGCTCCCCCCGCGCGCGGTCGGGCCAGTACAGCACGTCCTGGACACCGGCGCGAAACAGCTCGGCAATCTCGGCGGCGTCGCGACGGGTGGTCACCGCCACCGACACGCACTCTTGACGTGGCAAGTCCCGAAGCAGGGCCTCGCCGGGGCCGTCTTCAAGGCGGCCTTCCAGCAGCAGGGCGCAGGGCTTGAGCTCGGCGGCCAGGCGGCCCGCCTCCGCCACGGTGCGCGCAAACCGCACATCCCACGGAACACCCTGCAAGAGCCCCGAGACCTCAGCCATCAAGTTGGGCGTCGAGATGGCCAGGAGCACCCGATCGCGGCCGTCCGTCATGAGTCGCTCCGATGAGTCAACCCGGGAAATTGTAGTCTTTTTATGTTCTTGGTTCTTCGTGTTTCCTGTGCACTAGATATGCCCTTCTATGACCACTATCTGTGCTTTGTGTGCAGTGGGCCCCGCGAACTAATGCACCGTGACATGTGGCTTGCGCACTTGCAAGCACCAAGAGACGGTGCGAATGACACAACTCTTTACAGTTCTTAGCTTTACACATGGCAACAACCCGCAGTGGCACTTTGGAATTCAGTTCCAGAAATTCCCAAACAATGGTACGCTTTGTCCTTAGACTTACTGCCACTCTCCCTTTCCTACACGCCCGCAGGACGCCCAAATCGTGAAGTTCTACACCACAAGCGAAGTCGCCAAGCTCTGCAATGTGCACCGAAACACCATTATCGGTGCGATCCGCAAGGGTTTGCTTCGAATCCACCGCACGCCCGGTGGCCACGCGCGCATTTCTCAAGAGGACTTGGACGAGTTCTGCCACAAGCGCAGCCTCCCCACCACGGCCCTTGTGGCGCGCAACAACCGCGTGCTGCTCGTTGATGAGGAGCCTGCGCACTCGGCCCTGCTGCTTCGCGGCTTGCGCGAAGCTGCCTACATGGGCGAGTCAGCCGCCAACCTCTTCATGGCAGGCTTCATGCTCGCGCGGTTTCAGCCCAACGTGCTGATCCTGGACGCCAACGCCTTTGGGGGCGGTGCCGCCCTGTGCCGGCAGATTCGCGGCCTGCCACGCTTCCGCGAGTTGCCCATCATCGGCATGTCCGGCGGGCTGGATGCCGCCGAGCGCGAGGCCTTTGTGCGTGCCGGCTTGAACGACCTGCTCACCAAGCCCTTTGATCTGGACGACCTGATTGCCGCCATTGTGCGGCTGATCGGGCCGGTCGTTCGGGGCGCTTCCGGTCGTGCCACGCCGGCCGAGCCCACCCGCCGCATTGATCGCATGGACGCGGACCCTGACCGCGCCACGCGCAAGGCCGGGCCGCGTCGCGGTTTTGACACCTCCGTGGACGGCGTGCTGGCCGGCCCCGAGTCTGACGAGCTCGCGCCCGGATAACTTCGTTGCCGCCTTTCGCGCCTGTTCTATACCGGGTGCTCCAGCCGGGCGCAGAGAACTCGTTTCCTACGCCCGGCCGGGCCGTTGTCGTCCGTTGAGAAAGCGCCGCAGGCGACTTCTGCAACGGCCTGATTGCCGGAGCACCCAATGACTGTGTCGCTCAAGTTCCTGCGTCTTGCCCACGGCGAGGGCCTGCCCATTCCCGCCTACCACAGCGAGCTGGCCGCCGGGGCCGACATTTGCGCCGCCTTGACGCAATCGCTGACGCTGGCGCCGGGCGCGCGCGCCCTGGTGCCCACCGGCCTCTGCTGCGAGATTGCGCCGGGATACGAATTGCAGGTTCGGCCGCGCAGCGGGCTGGCGCTGAAGCACGGAATCACCGTACTGAACGCGCCGGGCACCATTGACGCGGACTATCGCGGCGAGCTGAAGGTGCTGCTGGTCAATCTGGGGCAGGAGCCCTTTGAAGTGCGCCGGGGCGAGCGCATCGCGCAACTGGTGCTGGCACCGGTGACCCGCGCGGCCATCTCCGAGACCGCCGCGCTGACCGAAACCGCCCGCGGTGCGGGCGGTTTCGGCAGCACCGGGCGTTAGCCTGCAATCTCCCGAACCACCGCGGCGGCGAACTCCCGCGTGCCGGCGGCTTTGGCCGGGCGCAGGTCGGCGGTATGCACACCACCGGCCAGAACTGCCTCAACCGCGGCCTCCATGCAACGGGCTTCCTGCTCCAGCCCAAGACCGTGCCGCAGCATCATGGCTGCCGAGAGGATCGCGCCCGCCGGGTTGGCCATGTCGCGGCCGGCGATGTCCGGCGCCGAGCCGTGCACCGGCTCGAACAGCCCCGGCCCACCCGCGCCAACGGACGCGCTGGGCAGCAGGCCCACCGTGCCGGGAAGGCAGGCCGCCTGGTCGCTGAGGATGTCGCCGAACAGGTTCTCGGTCAGCAGCACGTCGAAGCTCGCGGGAGCAAAACACAGCCGCATCGCCGCGGAATCCACCAGCTGGTGTTCCAGCTGCACGTCGGGGAAGTCGCGGGCCACCTCGCACACGACCTCGCGCCACAGCCGTGACGTCTCCAGCACGTTGGCCTTGTCCACGCTGCACACCTTGCGGCGGCGGTGCCGGGCAATGCCAAAGGCCAGCCGCGCCACGCGGGCAATCTCGTGCTCGTCATAGCTGCCCGTCTCAAAGGCACGACGGCGGCCCTGGGCGCTGTCGCGGCCCCGGGGCTCGCCGAAGTAAGCGCCGCCGGTGAGCTCGCGCACGATCATCACATCTGCCCCGGCAACCACTTCGGGCCGCAGGGGCGAGGCACGCAGGCACGCGGGCCAGGCGCGGGCCGGCCGCAGGTTACAGAACACGCCCAAGGCGCGACGCAGCGCCAGCAGCCCTTTCTCGGGGCGCCGCGCGGGGGGCAGGCTGTCCCAGCGCGGGCCTCCCACCGCACCCAGGAACACGGCGTCGGCGCCCCGGCAGGCTTCCACTGTGGCGGCCGGCAGCGGTTCGCCAACGGCGTCAATGGCGGCGCCGCCAATGAGGTGCGTCTGGACGCGGAACTCGTGGCTGAAGCGCGCGGCAACAGCCTGCAGTGTCTGCAGCGCGCCATCGCACACCTCGGGGCCGATGCCGTCTCCTGGCAAGAGCGCGACATTCGCGATCATGACTTCCTCCCGGCCTCGAAGGCCGCGATAGCCGGCGAGCGCGCCAGCAGATACCCCAGCGCATCCACGCCCTCCAGCAGGCAATGGCGCGCGAACGCATCCATGGTGAAGCGAAACCGGTACCCGCCGCGCGCGACCTCGCACCGTTGCAGGTCCACGTGGATGGCCCCCCCGGCCCCGGCCAGCAGCGCGCAGTCGTCCCCCGGCAACTCAATGGCCAGCAGGCCGTTGCGCAGGGCATTGTTGCGAAAGATGTCTCCGTAGCTGGGGGCAATCACCACCCGCACGCCCAGGGCCAGCAGGGCCCATACGGCGTGCTCGCGCGAGGAGCCGCAACCGAAGTTGGCCCCGGCGATCACCACGGCAGCGCCCGCCGCCCCGGGCGCATTCAGCGGGCAAGCCGGGTTGGGGCTGCCGTCCGGCAGCATGCGCCAGTCGTGAAAGGCCGCTTGCCCCAGACCTTTGCGGTCCACGGTTTTCAGGAAGCGCGCGGGGATGATCTGGTCGGTGTCAATGTCCGCTCGCGGCATGGCGAGCACGCCAGACTCCAGCATCGTGAACTTCATGGCTGGCTCCTTTCCAGTTCGCGGGGGTCGGCGATACAGCCGGCGATGGCGCTTGCCGCCGCCGTCAGCGGCGAGGCCAGCACCGTACGCACGCCCGGCCCCTGTCGCCCCTCAAAGTTGCGGTTGCTGGTGCTGACCACAAGCTCGCCCGGTGCCGCACTGTCGCCGTTCATGGCAATGCACATCGAACAGCCGGGCTCGCGCCACTGCGCCCCGGCCTGCGCAAAGACCTGCGCCAGGCCCTCGGCCTCGGCTTCGCGCTTGACGCGCTGCGACCCCGGCACCACCAGCACGCGCACGCCGGGGGCAACCCGCCGCCCGCGCAGCAGGCCTGCCGCGGCGCGGAGGTCCTCGATTCGCCCGTTCGTGCACGAGCCCACAAACACGGCGTTGACCTTGGTTCCGGCAATGGCGGCGCCGGGAGCCAGTTTCATGTAGCAGAGCGCCCGTTCGTCGGCGGCGTTGGCCGGCTCGGGCACCCGGCCGGTCACCGCTGCAGCCTGCGCGGGCGAAGTCCCCCAGGTGACCATGGGCGCCAGGGTCGCCGCGTCCAGGTGCGCGCTCTTGGCAAAGCGGGCACCCGTATCCGACTGCCAGCACGTGGCCTGCGCCTCCACTTGCTCGTACTGCGCGGGCGTCAATCGCCGGCGCAGATACTCCAGCGTGGTGGAATCCGGGGCCACCATGCCCGCCCGCGCGCCGGCCTCGATGCTCATGTTGCACAGGCTCATGCGCCCCTCCATGGAGAGAGCCGCGACGGCCGCGCCCCGGTACTCAATGGCACAGCCCGTCCCGCCGGCGGCGCCAATCCGGGCAATCACGGCCAGGGCCAGGTCCTTGGCGGTCACGCCCGGGGCAAGCCGCCCCGTCACCGCAACCTCCATGGGCTGGGGGCGATACTGCAGCAGGCACTGGGTGGCCAGCACCTGAGCCACCTCGCTGGTGCCGATGCCGAACGCCAGGGCGCCGAAGGCCCCGTGCGTGCTGGTGTGGCTGTCGCCGCAGGCAATGGTCATGCCGGGGCGGGTGTGGCCGCACTCGGGCGCAATCACGTGGGCAACGCCGTTGCCCGACTCCCCCACTGCGTGCAGAACGATGCCGTGGCGCCGGCAGTTTGCCGCCAGGGTCTCAAGTTGCGTCATGGCTGCCCGGTCGCCGGAGGGCAAACCGGGCGTGGTGGGTGTGGCGTGGTCCATGGTGGCCAGGCAGCGCTCGGGCCGTCGCACGGCAAGCCCGCGCCCCGCCAGTTCCGCAAACGCCTGCGGCGAGGTCACCTCGTGCAGCAGGTGCAGGTCCACATACAGCACGTCCGGGCAGCCGGGCTCGTTCGCCACGACGTGCGCGTCCCACAGCTTGTCGAGCAGGGTCTTGGGCTCAGGCATGGCGCGCCGTCCTTTCCACGGAGCCGCGCCTTGGCGACCCGCCCAGCACCGCTGCCGCGTGCGCAATGGCATGGGCGATGGCCTCGTGCTCTGCGGCCCCCTGTGCCTGCCCGTGAAAACGCCCCTGCGCCGTCTTGATGGCCGCCTCCGCAACCCAGGCTGTCCCGTCGCCCAAGGCCTGCTCCCCGGTGCGGCAGCTCTCCAGCCGGAATTCCAGCCCCAGCGCCCGGGCAACAGCGCGGGCAATGGCCTTCGCGGCGGTACGGGCGGTGCCCTTGCCCTGGCCCTGCCCGCTGCCGCGGCGCACCTTCAGGCGCACCGTGTGGCGGCTGTCCGCGGCGGTCACCTGGAGGTCGGCAATCTCGGCGGGCTGGGCCTGGGCCTCGGCGCGAGCCATGGCGCGCAGGGCGTCGTCGTCAATGGGCGTGCCCGCGTCAGCCGCAGCCTTCATGCGCGCAAACACGCGCTCGGCCTGCGCGTCGGCCATGACGATGCCCAACGCCCGCAGGCGATGCTGCATGGCATGTCGCCCGCTCAGCTTGCCCAGCGTCAGGCGCGAGTCCGCCCCCACGTCCCCGGCGCGCATAATCTCGTAAGTGGAGCGATGGCCGATCATGCCGTGCTGGTGAATGCCGCTTTCGTGGGCAAAGGCGTTAGCCCCCACCACGGCTTTGTTCGGAGGCACGGCAAATCCACTCAGGCGCGAGGCCAGAGCGCTGGCCTCGCACAGGCCGGCGGCACGTATGGCGGTATCTGCCCCGAACACGTCGTGGCGCGTGCGCAGGGCCATGACCACCTCTTCCAGGGCTGCATTGCCGGCGCGCTCGCCCAGGCCGTTGAGTGTGCACTCCACCTGGCCGGCGCCGCCCAGCACGCCCGCGAGCGAATTGGCGACCGCCATGCCCAGGTCGTCGTGGCAGTGTACGCTCAACACCACATGGGAAGGCAGCACACGGCGCAGGCCCGCCAGCAGTTCGCGGTACTCGGCGGGGGTGGTGTAGCCCACGGTATCCGGGATGTTCACGATGCGCGCGCCGGCCTCCACCGCCGCCAGTGCCGCCTCAGCCAGGAACTCCGGCTCGGTCCGCGTGGCGTCTTCGGCCGAGAATTCGACCTCGGGACACAGCTCGGCCGCCAGGGCAACACCCTGTCGCAGGGCTTTCAGCACCTGGGCGGGAGTCATGTTCAGCTTGTGGCGCCGGTGGATGGGACTGGCGGCGATAAAGGTGTGCACGCGCCGGCGACGGGCCGGTGCCACCGCCTCGGCTGCGGCGCGGATGTCGGACTCCTTGCAGCGCGCCAGGCTGCACACCGTGGCGTGCTCCACGGCTCCTGCAATGGCACGAATTGCTGCGAAGTCGCCGCTGGAGGCAGCGGCAAAACCGGCCTCAATGACATCCACCCGCAGCGCATCCAGCGTACGGGCGATCTGCAGCTTGCCTGCAGCGGTGAGCGCAACGCCCGGGCTTTGCTCGCCGTCGCGCAGGGTAGTGTCGAAGATGGCAATCCGTCGTGGCTCAGGTTCCGGTTGGCTCATGGCTGGGTTCCTTGGGTCGTGAAATGAAAAGCGCCCCGCAGGTGCGGGGCGCGCAGGAGGCAGCGGCAACGCGCTACCCCGGCGCCCCGCGGGCGTCGAGAAGAAGCGCAAGAAGTGCGATGCAGCGGGTCATGGAATGCGGCCTTCGGGTAAGACGAACCAGCAAACAACAAACCCCGCCAGGGCGGCGGGGTTCAAGGGTTCACGGGCAGAACAAACCGGTCACCTTCCCCCACCGCGGGCGGCAAGATCAAGTAGAAGAAGGGTAACGGGGCGACGCATCGTTTCTCCGGGGCGGCAGCATAGCGGCGCGCGTTGACAGGTCAAGAGAAATGTCGCGTGCCGCCTGAGGCGGGCCGCGGGCCGCGCCGCCTGGCGCGCGTTGCCGCCGCGCCAGCTACAATCTTTCCCCGGCGCGGGCAGGCCACTACACTCAACAACCGTGAACCAGTTGGCCTACCAGTATGAAGGCAAGCGCGTGGAGGTTGCCCTCACGCAGCGCCCGGTTTCGCTTGGGCGCGGCGAGGAAGCCGACCACCGCCTGCCCGGCAAGACCGCCAGCCGCATCCACGCGCAGGTGTTCCAGCGCGAGGGTGCCTGGCACGTGGAAGACCTGGGCAGCAGCAACGGCACGCTGGTGAACGGCAAGAGAATCGCCGCTCCCACGGCCCTGAAGCCCGGCGACGAAATCACCATCGGCGAGTTCAAGCTGACCCTGGAAGGCGACCCGCCGCGCGCGCCAAAGCGTGCCGAACTTTCCGTGGCGCGCCTCGTGTACCAGCCGGCCGGCAAGCCCGCCACCGAGCTGGTGCTGCACGAGCGCATCACCATTGGCCGCCGCCCCGACAACTCGCTGCAAATTGACCAGAAGGCCGTCTCAGGCCACCACCTGGAAGTGCTGAACCAGGGCGGCACCTACCTGTTGCGCGACCTGGGCAGCAGCAACGGCACCTTCGTGGGCGACCAGCCGGTCAAAGAGCACGTCCTGTGCAACGGCGACGTTGTCAACGTGGGCAAGGTGGCCAGCCTGTACTTCATTGACCCGGCCGGCGCGGCCGCGGGCCAGGCGACACCGGCAGCCCCGCCGGAACCCGCCCAGGTCACGCCCTCCGGTCGCACGCCCAAGGCGCCCCCGCCCAAGCCTGCCGCCAAGGCCTCCTCGGCGGCCGGCGCGTCGGATCGCGGTTCGTTTGAGCCCATCTCGGCCCATGAGCCGCAGCGCCCGGTAGGCCCCAACCCGCTGCCTCAGCTCGCCGTGGGCGTGGTGCTGTTCGCCCTGCTGCTGGCGATCGGCTGGTTCGGCGGCGGCTTCATCTATGATATGCGCGCCAAGCCCCCCGAGACGCCCGATGCCTGGAAGCCTCGTGAAGCGCTGGCTGATGCCGCCCTTTCGCTGGAAGGCGAGATTGACAACCACGGCAACCCGGCCGGCTGGACTGCCAGCTTCGAGGCCGCCAACAAAGCCAAGGCCGACCTGCTGTCGGACCCCGAGATGCCCTTTGACGGCGCCCGCAGTCTGCGCGTGAGTACTTCGGGGCTGGGCGCCGCAGGCGCCACCCTTGTGCTGCAGGCAGCCCAGGCCCGCAAGTTTGAGCTCGGACATCACTTTGAAGCGTCGCTGGCAGTGCGGGGCGAAGGCGTTTCAGGCGTCGCCATCGCGTTCTCCATTGTTGGCGACAAAGAAGAAGCCTGCACCCTGTGCACGGCGCGCCTGCCTGACGTCAAGATCGGCCAGTGGACGGAAGTGGCCGTGCCGGGCGTTCTGCCCGGCGAGCTGCCCAGCCACGGGCGGCTGCGCGTGCTGGTCAGCGGCAACTTCGGCAAGCTGTGGCTGGACCGCATCGAGCTGCGCAAGGCCGCCGACGACACGGTGGTGCTGCCGTTCTCGGCCGTGGACGCCGGCGGCATGAAGCTGAGGCTGGACTCGCGCCGCCCCGGCCGCGTCTCGGTGGGCGGGCAGACGGGCAGCGCGGTCACCATGGAGCCACGGCTGGTGTCGTTTGAGAATCGCACGGTCTCCGAGCCCGACCTGTGGTGCATCGGCAGCCTGGAGCCCGACGCCGTGGCCTTCCGGGCCATGATGGCCGGCCGCGGCGAGATTCGCGGCGTGGAACTGCGAGCCGCCGCCGCCCGCAACGAGTACTTCAGCGAGCGCGGACTGCGCCTGGATTGGCGCCTTTCCGAGCGTGGCGGTGCCAGCCTGGCCCTGGACCTGACGATTCCTCTCACGGACGAGTCAACGGTCATGGTGGCAGACCGCCGCGGCGCACCCCTGGTGGTGGAACGCAGCCAGCAGCACGCCTACCCCTACGCGACCATCAGCGAGCTAACCGTCTCGGACGCCGGCTTCTCGCTGGCCTTCCCGGCAGGTGTCGTGGCCTGGTTTGACCTGTCTTCACCCGGCGTGCTGGTCGTTACGGTACGAGCCGCCCTTGAGTCCGCCCGCGACAGCCTGGGCGTGGACGTGCACGCCCGCCCGCTGATGTTTGCGCGCCTCTACGACCGCATGTTCAAGGAGGGCGAGCGCCTCTGGCAGGCGCGCCATTGCTCGGCGGCCGAGGTTCGATTCAACTACCTGACCAGCCCCAGCGCCGTGCACCGCGACTTGGCCGTGGTGGGAAAGGCGCGCGACCGGTTGATTGAGATTGCGGCTGCACGCATCAACCTGCGCGAAACGGCGGACAAGGCCTGGCAGGAAGTATCGGGGACGCGCAGCCGCCGCACCATTGAGGAAGCCCTGGCCGCGGTGCTGCGCTACATCGCCGAGTTCCCCGGCGATGAAGAAACCGTGCGCGAACTGAACAAGCGCCGCGAACAACTGGAAGACTGGGCCGC
Organism: Planctomycetota bacterium; assembly: GCA_020847415.1. GTDB lineage: Bacteria > Planctomycetota > UBA8742 > UBA2392 > UBA2392 > JADLBZ01. Next base: position 12,618 of record JADLBZ010000060.1, on the reverse strand, counting down.
CGAGGCCGCCATCCAGAAGCGCACGCCCGAGCAGCAAAAAGAGGCCGAGGGTGTGGCCCGCGCGTACTACGACGCTGCCGACGCCAAGCACAAGGAAGGCAACGTTCTGCTGGCGCTGGTGATGCTGGAGAACATCCTGCGCGAGTACGCCGACACCACGGCGTTCCGCGAAGCCAAGGTGCTGTACGACCAGATCAACAAGGATCTCGCCGACCCGGCCAAGCGCGACGCGGTCATCAATGCCGAGCTGGCCAGGATTGACGAGGACATCAAGTTTGAGGACTACGCCCACGCGCGCGAGAAGTGCCTGAAGCTGTTCCGCCGCTTTCCCGACACGCCGCGCAACCGCGACATCATGCAGCGCCTGCGCCGCATCGAGAGCGCCTTCGAGAAGTAAGACTCGTGCCGGCCCGGAATACAAACGGGCGGCTGGCCAGCCGCCCGTCGTGTTGCGTTGCCGGGAATAACTACACCAGGAAGGCGCCCCGCTGGCGGATCAGGTTCAGGTGGCTGTGGCCGCCGAACTGCGGCACGCCGGCCGCGAGTTCGTCAAACACCGCCGCCGCGCTGACCACCACCCGGCGCGACTTCAACGCCACTTCGCCGCTGCCGGCAAGCAGCGCCACGGTTGCGCTGCCCGAGGCGCGCTGGACAGCACCGCCCAGGGCCGGGTCCGCCAGGCCCCCGATGGGTGCAGCCTCGATGACCGCCGCGGCTGCGTCGACGCCTTGCAGCCGGTTCAGCAACTCCTGCAGGATCTCAACGCCCACGCGCCCCTGGCGCGGGGCCGGCAGCGCGGGACGGAAGGCCTGCAGCAGCATCTGGTGATTCACCCAGCTGCCGCCCGACTCTACCCAGGTGGTCGTGGCCAGCGTGACTCCGGCCAGTTCCGAGAGCACCGACGACTGGAAGTCCACCGCCACCACGTTGGTCACCTTCTCGGCGGCCAGGGCGCGGGTCAGTTCCGGCAGTTGCTCAATACCATGGGGCAGGCTGGACCAGACCAGTACGTGTTCGACTTCGCCGGCGGCGCACGCCTTGGCAAAGCGTGCCACGCTTTCTTCGGCGTTCTGCACGCCCAGCAGGATCTGGGCCCCGATGCGGTTGGGGTTGCCGTCCTTGGGCGCCTTGAACTTGGGGAAGTTCAACTCGGGCACGTCAGGCTCGGCCATCACGGCAAAGTTCTCGATGCCGAGTGTGTCCTTGGCCAGCTTGCGGAACAGGAACAGTTCCTCGTTGGTCATGGCGGCGCCGGCCACGGCCCAGGCGCGCGCCTTGCCCTCGCCGGCCTTCTTCAGGCCCTGCAGGGCAAGCTCCCATGCCTTGTCCCAGCTCACGTCGCCCTGCTTGCTGCGCGGGCGGTCCAGGCGCTTGGGGCTGTTCACCCACTTGTAGTCCAGGCGGCCGCGATCGCAGAGCCAGTAGTCGTTCACCTTGGCGTTCTGGCCTGCCATCACGCGCGAGACCTGCCCCTTCAGGCTGTCCACGCGGTTGGCGCAACCCTTGGCGCACAGGCCGCATACCTGGGGCATCTCGTCCAGGTTCCAGACGCGGGCGGTGTACAGGAAGTCGCGGTTCTTCAGGGCCCCCACCGGGCACACTTCCACGGTGTTCAGGGCCAGCGGGTTCTCGATGGGCTTGCCGGGGAAGGTGTCAATCACCGTGCGGTCGCCGCGGTTCACAAAGCACAGCTCGCTGGTGCCGGAGATCTCGTCGGCGGTGCGGATGCAGCGCGAGCACTGGATGCAGCGGGTGCCCCAGATGGTGATCTTCTGGCCCAGGGGCTTGATGTGGGCCTTGTTCTTCTCGAAGTCGAACTTGCTGGCGGCGTGGCCGTGGTCAAACGAGAAGTCCTGCAGGGCGCACTCGCCCGCCTTGTCGCACTCGGGGCAATCCAGCTGGTGGTTGACCAGCTCCAGGTCCATGATGCCGGCGCGGACCTTTTTCACGTCATCGGTCTTGGTGAAGACCTCCAGGCCCTCCGCCACGGTGTTGGTGCAGGCCGTGGTCATGGCCTCCATGGGCACCAGCTGGTCGCCGCGCTTGATCATGGTCTTCGTCTTCACGAAGCACATGCGGCAGTTGCCGGAGACGGACAGGCCGGGGTGGTAGCAGAAGTGCGGCACATAGTGCTCGCCGCCCCCGTGCTGGTCCGGGTAGGTGGGCACTTCCTGGCCGGCCACCAGCGTGGCCCAGAGCAGGTTGGTGCCCTTGGGGAACTGGTATTCCTTGCCGTCAATCTTCAGCTTGACCATCTGGGGCTGTTGCGGTGCGGCGCCGGCCATGCAATACCCTTTCTGCCTGCGGAACAGGCGGCATGTGTTTACCTGCCGCGGGCAAGCCTGACAAGCGGCACAGGGGCGCTGCTTTCCCCTCCCGCAGGCGGCTGTCCGCGCGTACAAAGATGACCCGTGAGCACGCCCGCCCCTAGCCCGCAAGCATCCCAGGGAAGCGCCCTGTTCCGGCTGGTGACGACCCGGCCGGTGGCGGTGCTCTGCGTGGTGGCGGCCTTCTGCGTATTCGGGTGGGTGGCGCTGGGCAAGCTGGAAACCACCCTGATGCCGGACCTCGAGTATCCCCGGCTCACCATCCGCACCAACTACCCGGCGGCCGCCCCCTCCGAGGTCGAAGAGAAGGTCAGCCAGCGCATCGAGGAACGCCTGGGCAACGTGCCCGGCCTGGTCTCGCGCGGCAGCATCAGCCGCGCCGAGAGCTCGGACGTGATCCTGCAGTTCGCCTGGGGTGCCGACATGCTCCAGGCCACCGCTGACGTGCGCGACCGCCTGGACCGCATTGATTTTGACGACGAGGCCGTGGAACGCCCCCAGATCCTGCGCTACGACCCGGGCCAGGACCCCACCATGCGCCTGATGCTGTTCTCCACGGGCCGCGACGTGGGCCTGCTGGAGCTGCGCGCCTTTGCCGACGACGTGCTGAAACCCGAGCTGGCCAAGATCGAGGGCGTGGCGGCCATACGCGTCTCGGGCGGGCAGGAGCGGCAGATTCGCGTGGCCCTGCTGGAAGCCGAACTCAACCGCAACGGCCTGACTGCCCAGCAGGTGGTGGATCGCATCCGCGGCGCCCGCGTGGACGCCTCGGCGGGCGTGGTCAACCTCGCCGGCCTCGACGTCATCCTGCGCGTGGTCAGCACCTATGAGTCCATCGCCGTGCTGGAGGACCTGGAAATCGCCACCAGCCGCGACGGCCGCGTGACCCTGAAGGACATCGCCGTCATCGAAGCCGTGCCCCGCGACCGCACCACCATTACCCGCATGGCGGCAGCGGACACCGGCTTCAAGGCCCGTGAAGGCGTGCTGCTGGAGGTTTTGAAGGAGGGCGACGCCAACATCGTGCAGGTGGCCCAGCGGGTGTGGAAGGCCCTGTACGGCGAGTCGCGCTACAAGGACCTGCGCGCCCAGCGCGGCGAAGGCGCCCCCAGCGGCGGCCGGGGCGGGCCCGGCGCCGGGCCCATGGGCGGCGGCAGGTCGGGCTTTTCCCGCGGCGGCGGCATGCGCATGGGCGGCGGCGGCGGGTTCTCCATGGGCCCGAAGGCACTGGTGGACCAGTTGCCGGAGGGCTTCGGCCTGCAGGTGCTGTCCGACCAGAGCTACTTCATTGAGGACGCCGTCAACGACGTGACCTCCAGCGCCGTGCTGGGCGCCCTGCTGGCGGTTCTGGTGCTGTTCTTCTTCCTGCGCTCGCTCAAGGCGACGCTGTTGATTGCAGCCTCTATCCCGCTGTCCATCATCACCACCTTCATCCCGCTGCAGCTTGCCGGGGTCTCCCTGAACCTGATGTCCCTGGGCGGCCTGGCCCTGGGCGTGGGCATGCTGGTGGACAACTCCGTGGTGGTGCTGGAGAGCATTGCCCGCTGCCGCGAAGAGGGCGACCCGCCCCTGCAGGCCGCCATCCGGGGCGTCTCAGAAGTCGGCGGCGCCATTTTGGCCAGCACCATGACCACCGTGGCGGTGTTCTTTCCCATCGTGTTCGTGGAGGGCATGGCCGGGCAGATCTTCCGGGACCTCAGCCTTACCGTGGTGTTCAGCCTGCTGGCCTCACTGATCGTCGCCCAGTTCGTGGTGCCGGCGTTCTTTGGCATCGGCGCCGGGGCCATCGGCAAGCTGGGGGCCTTTGAGGTGACCAGCCGCCTGATGCGCTACTGGCGCAAGCCCGAGGGCACTGCCGGCCTGCGCACCCTCTGGTTCTGGTTCTCGCGGACTACGCAGGCCCCGGTGTGGCTGGTGGGGCTGGTGCTGGTGGCTGTGCTGGATGCCGCGGCCTGGGTAGCCCGCTGGGTGTATCGCGGCAGCGCCTTTGTGTTGCGCTGGGTGGTCAAGCCCTTCTCGCTGGCCTTTGAGCTGGCCTGGAAGCTGATCGAGACGCTGTATCCCCCGCTGCTGCGCGTGGCCCTGGCCCAGCCCATGCTGATGCTGGCTGCCGTGGTCCTGTGTGCCGGCGCGGCGGCCCTGACGGTGCCCAGCCTGGAGACCGAGCTCCTGCCGTCGTTCACCCAGGACGAGTTCTACGCCGACATCTCAGCGCCCGAGGGCACCCGCATTGAAGACACGGACCGCGAGGCTGCCGCCCTGGCCACGCGCCTGCTGGCCGACGAAGATACCCGGGGCCGCGTGAGCCGCGTGTCCGTGGAATCGGGCGGCGAAGACCAGGCCGGCGATGCCCGCCCGGTGGGCAGCCACCGCGCCCGCATGGTGGTGAACCTGCGCCGTGCCGGCGATGCCGCCACAGACGGTCCCCGCATGCAGGCCCGGCTGCGCGCGCTGGCCCTGGAAAGCGTGATGTTCCAGTCCGGCGCCGAGTTTGGTGCTCCCAGCCTGGTGCGCATGGACACGGGCCTGGAAGTGGAAGTGCGCGGTGACGACTACGTGCGCCTCGGGCGCGCTGCCGCGCGCCTGGCGGCCGCCATGCGCGAGCTGCCCGACGACGACGGCCGCCCGCTCTTTGCCGACGTCCGCAGCAGCCTCAGCGCCGGTCGCCCCCAGGTGCAGCTTGTCTATGACCGCCTCGCCTTGCAGCGCCACGGCCTGACCGCCGAGAACGTCACTCGCGAGGTGCGCAACAAGATTGGCGGCGCCGTGAGCACCCGATTCAGCTCGGGCGGCGAGGACCTGGACGTGTTCGTCGAGCTGCAGGGCGGCGACAAGGAAAACCTGGAGCGCGTGCGGCTGCTGGAGGTGGCCCCCGCCGTTCGCTTGCTGGATGTGCTGGCCAATGCGGGCGCTGACTTGCGCGTCATGGAGGGCCCCAGCGAGATCCGCCGCGTCGGCAACGAGCGCGCCGTGGTCATCTTTGCCCAGCCGCGCGGGGCGGCCCTCAGTCGCGCCACGGCAGCCGTGCAGGAGCTGGTGCAGAGCAACCGCATTGACCTGGAGGACGCCGACGTCGGCTTCTCGGGCCAGGTGCAGGAAATGGAACGCAGCACCCTGAGCCTGACGCTGGCCCTGCTGCTGGCGGTGTTCCTGGTTTATGTGGTGATGGCGGTCCAGTTCGAGAGCCTGCTCGACCCGCTGCTGATCATGTTCTCGGTGCCCCTGGCCGCGGCCGGCGTGGTGGGCGCCTTGCTGGTGTTCAACATGCCCATTTCGGTGATGGTGCTGCTGGGCCTGATCGTGCTGGCCGGCATCGTAGTCAACAACGCCATCGTGCTGGTCGAATACGCCAACCTGTTGCGCAGCCGTGGCCAGACCCTGCCTGAGGCCGCCCGCAACGCAGCCCGCATCCGCCTGCGGCCCATCGCTATCACCACGCTGACCACGCTGCTGGGCCTGCTGCCCATGACCGGCTGGCTGGACCCGGTGATGCCCGCCGTGGTGGCCGCCGCCAAGGGCATGGACGCCTGGTTGCTGGAGGCGGCGCAGGGCATGGGCCGCTCGCTTACGGCGCCCGCAGACTGGCCCACCGTGGGCGGCATGACCTTCTCGCTGGCCAAGGGCGTGGGCTTCCTGGTGGGAGGCGGCGAGGGCGCTGAGGTGCGCAAGCCCCTGGCTGTCACCGTGATTGCCGGCCTGGGCGTCAGCACCCTGCTGACCCTGGTGGTCATTCCCACCCTCTGGGCCTGGGTGCACAGCCTGCGCAAGCCCAAGTTGGCAGCATGACACAGCCCCCCACCGTTCGCGCCCTGACCCCCGCCGACCTGCCCGCCGCGCAGGAGTTGCTGCGCCAGCTTGGCTATCCCGTGAACGCCCAAGAGCTGGAAACGAGGCTTTGCGCGTTGCAGCCGGACCCGGCCCGCCTGCTGCTGGTGGCTGAACGCGAGGGCAGCGTGATTGCCCTGGCGGAAGCCTGCCTGCGGCTGGAGCTGGCCAACCCGCCCATGGCCGAGTTGCTGAGCCTGGTCGTGGACGAGAACGTGCGCGGCAGCGGCGCCGGGGTCCACCTTTTGCGCGCCGTGGAGCAGTGGGCAGCCGAACGCGGCTGTAGCGCCGTGACTCTGGGGTCTCGCGTAGAGCGCGCCGGCGCGCACCGGTTCTATGAGCGCGAGGGCTACCTCCTGGAGAAGGTCTGGCACATTTACCGGCGCGGGCTGGAGTCGTGATTCACTCGTGCTTGAGGGCGCGAACCAGGTAATGTCCGGCGGCTGCCGTCCCCACCGCACCCGCCACCCAGCACAGGGGCCCCGCGACAGCCGCGCCAAACACCACCGCCAGCAACGCCGCGAACTGCGCCACGGTGGCCAACTTGCCGGGACAGCCGGCTCGAAAGTCCACACGCAGGCGCGCCCGCGTGCCGGGCACCAGGTGATAGAGCAGGGTCAGGGGCACCAGCACAAACTCGCGGGCGGCAATCAGGGCCAGCCAGTGCCAAGGCGGCTGGTGGGCCCAGGCAACGGCGCCCAGCGTCGAGACGACAAATGTCTTGTCGCACAACGGGTCAAGCCAGGCGCCGCGGCCGCCGGCTTCCGCCAGGCCGCCCGTGGCCGTGCCGTGCGCCGCCCGCGCGGCCCGGATGCGGCGGGCAAACCAGCCGTCCAGCCAGTCGGAAACCGCGGCCGCCGCCATGACCGCCAGCAGGGCCATCGGCCATGCCGCCACCAGCCACGCCACCACGGCCAGCGGCAGCCGCACCAGCGTGAGCAGGTTGGGCAGGGACAACAGCGGCTCTGGGCGCGGTGCCTGCTCCAACTGCGGCTTGGCGTTCATGCTTTCCGGGACCCCGCCATTAGCGCGCCCAACTCCTTCTGAATGCGGAGCTTCTTGGCGACGCGGCACACCAGCCACGCCGCCAGATCATTCTCGGACCGATTTCGGTGCGCCACGTAGCGGCTCTCCGGCAGGTCAAGAAACTCGGTGATCAACTTGCCTGCCTCCGGGGCCTGCCGCCACGCTGCCTCGGCGCCCGCAGCTTTGTCGCCCAGCACAATGGAATGAACGACCAGCATCCACTGCCAGGCCGGCCCGGGGACGTCACCAAACTCCCCGACCAGGTCGTCGGCAGACTCGACATCCCCCAGAGCATGCAAGGACGCCAGCAAAGCAGCCACGACCACCGCCGGCACTTCGGCTCTGGTCTCGACCTCCTCGCCCAGGCACGCGGCCGCACTGTCGTAAAAGCCCGCCTCGAAGGCGGCGAGGCCCGCCATCCCGCTCCAATGCGGTTCGGCCTCCAGCAGCATCTTCTCGCGGGCACGGTCAACCTGCTGTTGCAGCTCGAGGCGGCAGCTCTCACAGGCCGCGCATAACGCCTCGTAGCGCTCATCCGGGGCCATCTGGGTTGCGGCTGCCAGAATCCCCCCGGAGATGGCCTCCATCGGGTGCAGCTCCGCAACTTCGGCGGCAAGGTCAACCGCGGCCGCCAAATCGCCTGCCCGGTACAGCATCCAGGCCCTGGCAGCCTTGGCGTGCACTTCGGCGCACACCCTGGGAGGAATTTCGTCCACCATGGCAGCGTTCATGCGAATGACCGCCGATTGCATGAACTCGAGTTCTTCTTCGCTGATGCTGTCCGGGTCGGCCTCGGCCCGCAACATCAGCTCCAGGATATTCTTCTGATCGCCGCTTACATGAACCATCGCGGCAGCCAGTTCCTTGCGCGTGGCGGCATCAAGGCCAATGTCGGACTTGCGCCCCTTCTTGCTCTTCTTGCTCATGGCACCCTCTTCAAATACGCCTGCAACCTGCTATCCCTTGCGACTCTTGTGCCCCTGCACGATCTGCTCCACCACGCCGGGGTCGGCCAGCGTGGTGATGTCGCCAAGCTGGTCGTACTCGCCAGCCGCAATCTTGCGCAGGATGCGCCGCATGATCTTGCCGCTGCGCGTCTTGGGCAGGCCCGGCACAATCTGGATGTGGTCCGGCGTGGCAATGGCGCCGATCACCTCGCGCACTTTTTCGCGCAGCTGTCCGGCCAGTTCGCGCGGGTCGCGGTTGGCATAGGCCGGCTGGATGATGCAGAAGGCGTAGATGCCGGTGCCCTTCAGGTCGTGAGGAAAGCCCACCACGGCGGCCTCCGCCACGGCCTCGTGCTCGACCAGGGCGCTTTCAATCTCGGCGGTTCCCAGCCGGTGCCCGGAAACGTTGATAACGTCATCCACGCGGCCGGTAATCCAGTAATAGCCGTCCTCGTCGCGGCGGCACCCGTCGCCCGTGAAGTACAGGCCCGGGTAGGTGCTGAAGTAGGTCTGCTTGAAGCGGGCATGGTCGCCGTACACCGTGCGCGCCTGCCCCGGCCACGAACCTCTCAGGCACAGGTTGCCCGAGACGCCGTTGCCCTTGAGTTCAACGCCCTTGTCGTCCACCAGCACCGGGTCCACGCCGAAAAACGGCAGCGTGGCAGAACCCGGCTTGCAGGGCGTGCACCCGGCCAGGGGCGTAATCAGGATGCCGCCTGTCTCAGTCTGCCACCAGGTGTCCACGACGTCGCAGCGCTTGCCGCCCACCTGGTCGTGGTACCATCGCCAGACTTCGGGGTTGATGGGCTCGCCCACCGAACCCAGCACCCGCAGGCTCTGGCGCGAGGACTTGTTCAACCACTGCTCGCCCGAGGCAATCAGCGCGCGAATCGCCGTGGGCGCCGTGTAGAAGACGTTCACGCCCAGGTCGTCCACGATCTGCCAGTAGCGACCGGCATCCGGGTACAGGGGCGTGCTCTCGAACATTACGCTGGTGGCCCCGTTAGCCAGCGGGCCGTAGATGATGTAGCTGTGGCCGGTCACCCAGCCGATGTCGGCGGCACAGAAGTATGTGTCTTCTTCTTTCAGGTCAAAGACCATCTCGTGGGTGAAAGCGGCATAGGCCAGGTAGCCCGCCGTGGTGTGCAGCACGCCCTTGGGCTTGCCGGTGCTGCCGGAGGTGTACAGCACGAACAGCGGGTCCTCGCTGTCCATCCACTCGGGGGCGGCGGTGCCGCGTTGCTTGTCCATCTCGGCGGCCAGCCAGTGGTCGCGGCCCTCGCGCATGGGGACTTCCACGGGGGTGCGGCGCGCCACCAGCACCGTCTGCACCAGCGAAAGTCCGTCCACGGCCTTGTCCACGGTATGCTTGAGGGGGATCTTGCGGCCCCCGCGCAGCCCCTCGTTGGCGGTGACCACGACTTTGCAGCCGGCATCCAGGATGCGGTCGCGCAGGGACTCCGCGCTGAAGCCCGCAAACACAATGCTGTGCACGGCGCCGATGCGCGCGCAAGCCAGCATGGTGTAAGCCAGCTCGGGGATCATGGGCAGGTAGATGGCCACCCGGTCGCCCTTCTGCACGCCGTGGGCGCGCAGCACGTTGGCCACGCGGCAGACCTCGTGGCGCAGCTTGCGGTACGTGATGCGCTGGTAGCGACCGGGCTCGTCTTCCACCCAGATCAGGGCGGTCTTGTCGCCGCGGGTCTCCAGGTGCCGGTCCACGCAGTTCCAGCAGGCATTCAGCCGCCCGCCCGGGTACCAGGTGAAGTCCACCTGTTCAAAGTCCCAGCAGCCCGTGGCGCGCGGGGGCGCAAACCAGTCCAGGCGCTTGCCCACGGTGCCCCAGAACGCCTGCGGGTCGTCCAGGGATTCCTGGTAAAGGCGCCGGTACTCGTCCATGTTCTTGATGCGGGCGCGGCGGGTGATCTCGGGCTTGGGCTGTTCCATGACGGGGCTCCGGATTGCTGCAGCCTATTTGCCGCGCGCCACGGCTGAAAGCAAACCAGAACGAAGCGGGGCGGCCGCAGCCGCCCCGTTCAAGTCAACGAAACCGGCAATCAGGCTGTCGCCCAGAGCGGGTGGCTGCTGTAACGGTCGCCGAAATCCGGCACCACGAAGACCACCGTCTTGCCCTTGCCCAGCTCCTGGGCCACCTGCAGGGCGGCCCAGCAAATGGCGCCCGCGCTGATGCCGGTGAAGATGCCTTCTTCGCGAGCCAGGCGGCGCGAGGTGGCAATGGCGTCGTCGTAGGTCACGTCGAACACCTTGTCGTAGACCTCGCGGTCCAGGATGCCCGGCAGGAAATTCGCGCCCAGACCCTGAATCTTGTGGGGGCCCGGCTTGCCTTCGGTCAGCAAGGGGCTGTCCTTGGGCTCCACGGCGTACACTTTCACGCCGGGCTTGGCGGTCTTGAGCATGCGCCCCGCGCCGCTGACCGTGCCGCTGGTGCCCACGCCCGCCACAAAGGCGTCAAGTTCCGGCACCTGCTGCAGGATCTCGGGGCCGGTGGTCATGCGGTGGATGAGCAGGTTGTCGGGGTTGTCAAACTGCTTGGCTTCCCAGTAGTTCGGGTTTCCCGCGCACAATTCGCGGGCCTTGTTCACGGCGCCGCGCATACCCTCGCTGCCGGGAGTCAGCACAATTTCGGCACCCAGGGCCCTCAGGATCGTGCGCCGCTCGACCGTCATGGTCTCGGGCATGCACAGCACGCACTTGTAGCCCTTGCTGGCCGCAACAAAGGCCAGGCCGATACCGGTGTTGCCGCTGGTGCCCTCCACGATCACCGTCTTGCCGGGGGCGATTTCGCCCCGGCGCTCGGCCTCCTGGATCATGGAAAGGGCGATGCGGTCCTTCACGGAACAACCGGGGTTGTAGTACTCCAGCTTGGCAAACACCGTGGCTGCCCCGGCCGGTACCACGCGGTTCAGGCGCACCACGGGCGTATCGCCCACCAGTTCGTGCATGGCGTTGACGCGTCTGGCCATAACTCTCCTTGCCCCGTTTTGCCGCGGCGCTCTTGAAGGGGCGTGCGCGCCGCCGGCCCGTAAATCTCGCTATTCGCTGTCGTCATCCTGACTGGCAGCGCCGTTCTCGATTGCCGATTCAGCCGGCGGCGGAACTGCTCTTCCGGCAACCTCGGCAATGAGATTAAGGCACTCGCGCACGTCCGTGTGGATCGCGTCAGGCCTGATGTGTGGCACCAAGCTGTGGTAGTCGGTCTTTCGCATCACGTTAGGAATACCCAGCTTCTCGAAGAAGGCGGCGAATAGAGGATCCAGGAATTCGTCGGTCACCTTGATATCGCCTGACCACGGACTGGGCTTTCGCTGGACCTTGAGCGCATTCTCCAGCTCTGCAATGCACTGGTGCATCGCCTCAACGCGCATCTTCTGCTGGGCTCGCGGGAAGAACTCCTCGCCCGTCGCGCTGCCGCGAGCATACTCAACAAGCACATCCTTCCGGCACAGGTAGCTCTCAATCTCACGCCTGGGCCAGCGCCATTCCTTGAGCCCGCGCGGCGCCTGCGTGAGAGGAACATCGTTGTCAAAGAGGGCAAAGGCCTCGAGGTCGGACTTGGCCTCTACCAGCGAGCAGAAATGCTCCCGCACCTTCGATGGCTGGTTGCCCATGTACTTCACAAACGGCGCGTCCAGCAGCGCACGGGCAGGATGATCCAGCAGACGCGCAAATGCCCGAAGGATTGCGAGGTCCGTGGAACCTTCGACGTAGAGCACCCATCCACGCTCTTGCGCCAGCAAATACTGGTCGAATCCGACCTCCTTCAGTGACTTCCCCACCCTGCCGCGCCCGCTGCGGTCGTCGACCCGATGTGGGCTGCCGAGAAACGCGACTACAACATCCTTGTCGCCGGCTTCATTCATGATCGCCTCAGAATGAGTCGCAACGACAAGCCGGCAGCCTCTCACGCTCGCCACATCCGAAAGCAGGTTGTAGGTCTGGCCCTGTCGCAACACCTCCAGATGCGCATCAGGTTCGTCAAGCAACAGAACTGACCCTGTGTTTCTGTATAAGTGGCCCAGCAACAATAGGGTCTGCTGGAGCCCACGTCCCGCACAAGACAGGTCGAGCATGATGCCGTTCTCGCGATACGCCATCACAATCTCTCCGCGCTCCTCAATGAAACGCGGCTCAAGCAACTCAACGCGAAACAGTTCCATCACCTCGCCGCAGAGCTTCTGCCATGCTTGCTTATCCTGCGAAAACACGGAATGGCAGAGGTTCCGCAGCACTTGCGCCGTCTGGCCCTCACCCATCAGGACGTTGATCCGGCCCTCCTCGACCTTAGGTTCCACGGACGCCAGCCCGGACATTGGCGGCAGGAACGCGATGCTGACGCCTGACGCTGCCTCTGGAATAGCCTGCCGGTCCTTGCCATCCGCTGAAAGCCTCAATGGCCGGCAATAGAAGGACTCATCGTTGGCGTAGTCAAACTCGAGACCGCAAGTCCAGGGCGCCCCGCCGGAGACACCCTC
>JADLBZ010000059.1 GCA_020847415.1 Planctomycetota bacterium | reverse complement strand
TTCTTGTGTGCATAGGCCCCGGCTGCCACCTGGAGGATCTCATGCCGCGCGTGCCGCAAGTACCCTGGGTTGGGGACGATTTCTGTCCATCCACTCTGGTGGCTGATGTGTGCACGCAAATGCGCAGCTTCTTCTTGGGGGTCCTCAAGCCCTGACATTCGCCGGAGAATCCGCCGAGACCTTCCCAACGGCGATGCCCTTGGTGAGAACACGTGCAACTTGGCGCTGCACTGATGCAGCGTCTGGTCCATGTCGACGTACCACTGGGCAGACTCAAGTTCCGCCTGGGCCTTCAGGGCAAGCGGGGCGGGGTGGTCGCGATAGAAGATGTCCGGGAGCACTTCCACAACAGCGACGCCATGAAGCCTCCCGCGGTCTGACATCAAGCGCAGTAGGCGGACAGAACTGGTGCCGGGCGCCGCGAGCATGTCCACCGGGACCGCGTGACCGCTGCTTAGCAAGAACTCCTCCGGGGAGATCCCGCAGAACGTGCGCGAACTGCCCAAGAAGGCAACACGGGCTGCTTGATCTTCCTCGTGCGCAAGAACACGTTCTCTCAGCAGAGAAACCGACGTTTCGAAGGGCACCCCAGCCAAGGAGCTCGCGCCCAGCACCAGTTCCCAGCCGGCCAGCAGGGCCAGCGCCAGCAGGGCAGCCAGCAGCGCCGTGCGCGGGCGTGCCGCCGGCGGCAGGCGCAGGTGCGCGCTGGCGGCCATCTGCTCGGCCCTAGAACTGGAAGTAGATGAACTCGGCACTCTGGCCTCCGGATGTCAGGGCAAAGAACAGGGCAAGGGCGGTCGCGATCGCGGTAAGCAGCCAGCCGGCCCGGGCGGACAACGCCTCCAGCGAGGTCTTGCGCAGCAACTGGTGCACACCGAACAGGGCAACGGCAGCGCCGCCCGCGGTGGCCAGTTGCCAGCGTGACAGCCGCACATCGAACGGGGTGCTTGAAAGGCCGAACATGCCGGCCCACACATCTAGGGTAGACTCAAGCCCTTGGGCGCGGAAAGGCACCCAGGCCAGCAAGACCAGGAACAAGGTGAGCGCTACCAGCGCCGGGCGCGCCAAACGCCCCGGCTGATAGTTGCCCGCAAGTCGGCCAGCTACGCGCTCCGCCCCCAGGTAGCCGCCGTGCAGGGCACCCCACAGCAAGAAGTTCCAGCTCGCGCCGTGCCACAGCCCGCCCAGTAGCATGGTCATCATGAGGTTGAATCGGGTGCGCCAGGCGCCTTTGCGGTTGCCCCCCAGCGGGATGTACAAGTAATCGCGCAACCACGTGGAGAGGCTGATGTGCCAGCGCCGCCAGAAGTCAGAGAACCCCAGCGCCCCGTAGGGGGCACGGAAGTTGTCGGGCAGGATGAACCCCAGGGCCAGCGCGCAGGCAATGGCCATGTCGCTGTAGCCCGAGAAGTCGCAGTAGATCTGCCCGGCAAACGAGATCGTCCCTACCCAGGCATCCCAGGGCGAGAGGTTCATGCCCGGCTCATAGACGGCCGTCACGACCTGGGCGAACAGGCCGTCGGCCAGGAACATCTTCTTGAACAGCCCCACACTGAACAACACAAACGCCCACGAGACCTGGGCCGCGTTGGCGCGGCGGGCGTCCTGCAACTGGGGCAGGAACTCGCTGGCGCGCACAATGGGGCCCGCCACCAGTTGCGGAAAGAAGGTCACGAACAGCGCAAAGTCCAGGAAGCTGCGGGTGGGCGGGATCTCGCGCCGGTACACGTCAATGGTGTAGGACAGGGTCTGGAACGTGTAGAAGCTGATGCCCACGGGCAACAGCACATGAAAGGGCTGCAACTGCGGGTGCCAGCCCAGCAGCGCAGCGCCGTCCAGAAACGCCTGCGAGAGAAACCCCGCGTACTTGAACCAGCCCAGCATGCCCAGGTTGCTGACCAGGCTCAGCACAAGCAGCAGCTTGCGTTTGCCCGGGGCCTCGGTGCGACCCATGGCCCGGCCCAGGGCATAGTCCACCACCGTGGAAGCCAGCAGCAGCAAGGTGTAGGGCGGGTTCCAGACGCCATAAAACACCAGGCTGGCCGCCAGCAGCATCGCCTTGCGCAGGTCCCAGCGCAGGGGCAGGCGGCTGGCCAGCAACACCAGCAACAGGAAGATGGGGAAGATCGGCGAGGTAAACAGCATGGTTCAGCTCGCGCCCCTTGATGAGGCTGCCGACTGCGGCAGAACTTGCAGCCAGCGCCGGCCCACGGCGGCGCTGGAGTAGTTCTCGCGGGCATGCTGCGCAGCAGCGGCGACGCGCCGCGCGGCGTCGTGGTCTGCCAGTGCTGCCGCAATGGCGCGGGCGATGTCCGCGGGCTCCGGTTCGCAGGCCCAAAGCAGCCCCAGCTTCTCAAGGCCCGGCGCCGCCAGGGCCCGGCGGCTTGCCACCACGGGAACGCGCGCCGCCATGGCCTCGGCGATCACCATGCCGAAATTCTCGTAGCCCACGCAGGGATGAACCAGCACGCGCGCCCCGGCCACCAGGGCGCGGCATTCGTGGTCGTTCAGCAGCCCGTGCAGGTGCAAAGCGCCCGCGGCAGCCGGTTCGCGTCCGGCTTCCTGCACCCGCCGCGCATAGGCAACATCGTCCGTGGCGCCGGCGTGATGCAGTTCCAGCGCGAGCCCTTCGGTCCGCAGCCGCGCCACGGCCCGCACCAGTTCCAGCATGCCCTTGCGGGGGTGCAGACGGTTCAGGCACACCACGCGCGGCGGTTGGGCCGGTTGCGGCTGAACGTCGAACCAGGCGGATTCCACTGCATTGGGGACAACGACTGTACTTGCAGCAAGTGCGCAGGCGGCCGCCGGAGCGCGTCCGGCGTCGTCTTCGGTGCTGAAGACCAGCGTTGCACCGCGCAGGGCCTGGCGCTCGCCCAGGCCCCACCAAAGGCGCTTGCGCAGGCTGTGGTGGGCCAGCGCATCCGGGTCCAGCATGCCGTGGGGGCACAGACAGGCCGGCACGCCCGCATGGCGCGCCGCGCCCAGCGCATAGCGGGTGGGCAACAGCCACAGGCCATGGGCAATCACGGCATCGTAGTCCCGCGCGTGCTCGCGCAGCCAGCGCTTCAGGCCGCGGCTGGCGCCCAGCTTTGCCGGCGGCGATAGCGCGAAGCGGTGCAGGGCAAGGCTGTGGTCTTCGGGAGAGGATGTGCCCACAAAAGCGCACTCAGGCGCGGCGCCCGCAGCTTGCTGCGCGCGTATGGCGCCGAGCACGGCGCTGCGCAGACCGCCTTGCGATCGTGCAAGCGAAGGGGCGACGTGCAGTACTTTCATGTCTGGGGCTCAGCAGCCAGTGACATCCGATCCCGCCGGGCCAGGCCCAAGATGGCCCCGATGCAGCCCCAGAACAGCAGGGCCATGGTCGGGTTCTCAAGGACCGGAAAGGCTTTAAAGTAGTACCACGCCAACTGCGCGCCCACGTAAACCAGAATCGCGTAGCGCAGCGGCATGAACCGTGCGCGGCGGTTCTCCGTGACCAGGGCAAAGAGCCCGGCCAGCAACCAGGCTGC
>JADLBZ010000058.1 GCA_020847415.1 Planctomycetota bacterium | reverse complement strand
GCCGTTGAAGAAGTCGCCGTTGGCGCCTTCCTCAACGGAAAGCAACTGCCCGGCTCGCGGCGTGAAGCCGCTCGCCGACCGGCCCGTGCAGCCGCGCGGGCCGGGCAGGGCGTTGAAAAGGACTTTTCAACGCCCTGCTAGCGCGATACTGGAAAACGAAACAGGGGGCGGGGCGCAAGCCCCGTCCCCTGTCGGTTTCGTGCCCTGATCAGGAAATGCAGCTCGGGCAGTAGAGCTGCGGGTTGGTGCTGGCGGTCTTCTCGTCCACGCGCGAAACCGGAGTGGTGTGGGGCGCATTGTGCAGCAGGTCGGGGTTCTCCCGGGCCTCCTGCGCGATCTTGCGCATCACTTCGACGAAGTAGTCCAGCGTTTCCTTGCTCTCGGTTTCTGTCGGTTCCACCATCATGGCCCCGTGGCCGCCGGTGACGTTGGCCTGCGGGAAGTAAATGGTCATGGGGTGGATGCCGTAGTCAATCATGCGCTTGGCGATGTCCAGGGTGTGGACGCCGTTCTCCTTGGCCTGGTTCTTGTCCGTGAACACCACTTCGTGGGCGTTCACGCGGTCCAGGAACACATGGTAAATGTCGCGCAGCTTCACGCGCAGGTAGTTGGCGTTCAGCACGGCGTTCTCGCTCATGGCGCGCACGCCCTCACGGCCGAGCTGCGTCATGTAGATGTAGGCCATCACCAGGGCGCCGTAGTTGCCGAAGAAGCTGCGCACCTTGCCGATACTCTGGGGCCGGTTGCTGTCCAGGGCGAACGTCCCGTCGCTCTTCTTCACGATGCGCGGCACCGGCAGGAAGGGCTCCAGGTGCTTGGCAACCGCAATGGGCCCGGCGCCGGGGCCGCCGCCGCCGTGGGGCACGCTGAAGGTCTTGTGCAGGTTGAAGTGCATCACGTCCACGCCGTAGTCACCGGGCCGCACCACGCCCGCGATGGCGTTCATGTTCGCGCCGTCCATGTAAAGCTGCGCGCCCGCCGCGTGCAGGATCTTCGCGATTTCGTGCAGCCGCGGCTCCAGCAGGCCCAGGGTGCTGGGGTTGGTGATCATCATGCCCGCGGTCTGTGGGCCCACGCGCTTCTTCAGGTCCTCGATATCAATGTTGCCGTCGGGGCCTTCCTTGAGCGTGGTGGTCTTGAAGCCGGCCAGGGCCGCGGTGGCGGGGTTGGTGCCGTGGGCAGCGCTGGGAATCAGGATCTCGGTGCGCTTGTCGGCCTCGCCCTTGGCGGCGTAATAGGCCTTGATGCACATCACGCCCGCCATTTCGCCGTGGGCGCCGGCAGCCGGCTGCAACGTCACGGCAGCAAGGCCTGAAACCTCGCGCAGGTAGCCCTCCAGGTTGAACATGAGTTCCAGGTGGCCCTGCATGTCCTTCTCGGTCATCCAGGGGTGGGCCTTGGTGAAGCCCTGCTGGGCCAGCAGGGTGACGTTGATCTTGGGGTTGTACTTCATGGTGCAGGAGCCCAGCGGATAGAAGTTGCGGTCCAGGCTGAAGTTCTTCTGGGCCAGGTTCTTGAAGTGGCGCACCAGGTCAAGCTCGCCCACCTCGGGCAGGTTGGCGGGCTTGGCGCGCAGCTTGGCGCCTTTAAGCGCCTTCTTCACGTCCACTGCCGGCACGTCCAGGGCGGGCAGCTTGATGCACCGACGCCCCGGCGAGGAGACTTCAAAGAGCAGCTTCTCAGCGGGGTTGTTGGGGACGATGGTTTCCATGGTTGGTTCCTTGTGTGGCGCGAGTCGTGCGAGTCGAGAGATTGGAGCCGGGAGACCTGAATCGGCCAGCCGAGTGCTCTCAACATCATCCCTTCAGTGCCGCGGCGTAACGGTCAATGTCTTCATTGGTGGTCATCTCCGTGACCGCCACCAGGTACTGCCCGGCGCGTGTGGCATCCACTGTTTCCAGGGGCAGGCCGCCCACGATGCCCTTGGCGCGCAGCGCTTCGTCCAGGCCCGGCTTGGCCTTGATCACGAACTCGTTGAACACAGGGCTGTCCGGGTAGGCCAGTGTCACGCCCGGCACGGCCGAAAGCGCCTTCATGGCGTACTGGGTGCGCGCCACGCACTGGTTGGCCAGCTCCACAAAGCCTTCTTTGCCCCAGGCGGAAAGCTGGATCAGCGCGCGCAAGGCGCACAGGGCCTGGTTGCTGCAGATGTTGCTGGTGGCTTTCTCGCGCCGGATGTGCTGCTCGCGCGTGGCCAGCGCCAAAGCAAAGGCCCGGCGGCCTTTGTTGTCCGTGGTCTGGCTGATGATGCGGCCGGGCATCTTGCGGACGTGCTCCTTGCGCGCGGCAAAGAAGCCGAAGGCCGGGCCGCCCAGGAACATGTGGTTACCCAGGGCCTGTCCCTCGCCGCAGCAGATGTCCACGCCGGCCTCGGCGGGCGTCTGCAGCAGGGCAAGGCTCACGGGCTCGGCCACGGCCTGCACGATCACCGACTCGTTGCGGCGCGCAACCGCCGTAATGGCCTCCACGTCCTCAATCACACCCAGGAAGTTCGGCGACTGTACCGCCACAGCAGCCACGTCGCGCTTCAGCGCGGCCTGCAGGGCCTTCTGGTCCACGCGACCGTCGGCACCGGCGGGCACCTCTACAACCGGCAGCCCGGTGGTGTGGCAATAGGTCTTGATGGTTCGCACGTACTCGGGGTTGATGGCCCCGGCCAGCAGCACGGTCTCGCGCTTCTCCTTGCGGAACTGGTCCTCCACCACGCGATAGGCCATCAGCACGCCTTCCGCCAGTGCCGTGGCGCCGTCGTACATGCTGGCGTTGGCCACCTCGAGGCCGGTCAGGGCCGTGACACAGCTCTGGAACTGGAAAATGGCGGTCAGCGTGCCCTGGCTGGCTTCCGGCTGATAGGGCGTGTAGGCCGTGATGAAGCTGGAATCAAACAGGGCGATGTGATCGGTCAGCGTGCTGACGTGGTGGTTGTAAATGCCGCCGCCCCGGAAGAACGCGTAGTCCGCCGCGGTGCGCGACTTGGCCAGCAGGCTGTTCACGTGGCGGGTAACGTCCAGCTCGCCTTTCCCGGCTGGAAGCTGAAGCTTGGACTTGTCGTCCATGCGAATACGCAGCTCGGCGGGAACGTCCTGGTAAAGGTCCTCAACCGACTTCACGCCAATGGCCGCCAGCATGTCGCGGCGGTCTTTTTCGGTGTTCTGGATGAACGGCATGGTGCCCCTTCCATGGCAGATGGTGCGCGGCCCGGGCCGCGCAAAGCAGCGGGCACGCCCCGGTGGGCGTGCCCTGTTGTCTGCTAGTGGCCTTCGTCCTTGAGCTGCTTCTCGTAGTCAGCCAGCGACTTGGCCGCATTCAACTCCTTGGCGTCGCTGGGCTTGACCTTGATGAGCCAGCCCTTGCCGAAGGCGTCCTTCTTCAGGGCCGAGAAATCGTCGTCCGAGACGGTGTCGTTGACTGCCGTGATCTCGCCGCTGACCGGGCTGATCAGGTCCGAGACTGCCTTGACGGACTCGATCTCGCCGAACGCCACGCCCTTCTCCACTTTGTCGCCGACCTCCGGCAGGTCCACGAAGGTCAGGTCGTTCAACTGGTCTACGGCAAAGTCCGTGATACCTACAGTAACGCTTCCGTCCTTCTCCAGACGGCCCCACTCGTGGGTTTCCAGGTAGCGTGCTTCCTTGGATCGTGCCATGTGTTTGTCCTGTTGGGTGCCCGAAAGCAGCCGTGGCGGCTGCAGGTTGAGTTACTTCTTCTTCTTCTCCGGCCGCGTGTAGAAAGGCAGCGGAACGACAAAAGCCTTCTGGCGGTTAGCACCCGGCTTGACTGCTCGGGTGCCCTTGGCGCCAAACTCGATCTCGAAGACCGTGCCCACCGAAGACGCGCTCGCGGGCACAAAGGCCGTGGCGATGACCACGTCCAGCCAGGGCGAAAGCGTGCCGCTGGCGATCTTGCCCACCACCTTGCCGTCGCGGTAGACCTCCTGGCCCTGGCGCGGGATGCGCTTGCCCTCAACGTTCAGGCCCACCAGCCGCGTCTTCAGGCCGCCCGAGACCAGGTCCTGGGTTGCCTGCTTGCCCACGAAGTCCGACTTGTCCAGGCGCACTGCCCAGTCCAGGCCGGCCTCCAGGGGGTTCACTCCTTCTTCCAGCTCGTGGCCATAAAGGGGCATGCCGGCTTCCAGGCGCAACGTGTCGCGGCAGCCAAGGCCGGCAGGGCCGGCGCCCAGGCTCTTGCCCACGTTCAGCATCTCGCGCCAGAAGCGGGCCGCGTGCTCCTTGCCCATGATGACCTCAAAGCCGTCTTCGCCGGTGTAACCGGTGCGGCTGACCAGCACGTCGGGCTGGCCCAGCACGCTGCCGCGGGTGAAGCGGTAGTACTTGAGGGCCTTGGTGTCCACGTCGCTGATCTTGTTCAGCAGGGCTACGCTTTCCGGGCCCTGCATGGCGATCATGGCGTAGTCGTCGCTCATGTCGCTGACATCGCACACGAAGCCCTTGCGCTCGCGGGCGATCCATTCCCAGATCTTCTGGCGGTTGCCGGCGTTCACCACCAGCAGGGTGCCTTCATCACCGGCGCCATAGACCAGGATGTCGTCCAAGGCTCCGCCCTGGCCGTTCAGCACCAGCGAGTAGCGAATCTGGCCGGGCTTCATGTCGGCGCGGCTGTTGGTGATGATCTTGTCCGTCAGCTTGATGTGGTCGCGCCCCGACAGCCAGAAGCGGCCCATGTGGCTGACATCAAACAGGCCCACCTTGGTGCGCACCCGCAGGTGCTCTTCCTTAATGTTGGTGTAGGTCACCGGCATGTACCAGCCGGCGAAATCCACCATGCGGGCACCCAGGGCTTCATGTTCCAGCTTCAGCGGCGTCTCACGCACGGGAGGCTCCTGTTAGCGGGGAACAGTGCTTTTGCCTCTGCCGGGGGCCGTAGTCAACAACGGCGCGGCGTGTTGCAAGGCCGCCCGATTTCCGGCATGTTCGCCCCGGGGCGGGTGTTCTCCCGACAGCGGGCCCGGGGCAGGAGAAGTGTGATGAATGCGACTGCCCCCGGCGAGCTGGAGGCGCGGCGTTTTCTGGCCGAGCTTCGCCAGGAGATCCGCAACCACGCCGGCGTTGGCCACTCCCTGCTGGGCCGCATGAAAACCGACCCGCGCTCGCGCCTGGATTTTCGCGTGCTGGCGGGCCAGCACTTTCCCTTGGTGGGCAACTTCACCCGCTATATGGAGCTGTTGCTGCTCAACGCCCCTGACTCTGAGGCCAAGTGCTGGCTGGCCAAGGTGCTGGTGGACGAATACGGCGAGCGCAGCGAAGGTCACGACCACGCCGAGCACTACCGGCGCTTCATGCATGCCGCGGGCCACCTGGCCGGCGAAGAAGACAACCTGCCTCTGCACCCGGAGGTCGTGAACTTCATTCGCGAGCACTACCGCATCTGCACTGAAGAGCCTTTCCTGGTCGGCCTGGGCGCGCTGGGGCCGGGCCACGAGTGGAGCATCCCGGCCATGTTCGAGTTGGCGGTGGCCGGCCTGCGCAAGGCGGGTTTTGCCGAGAGCGAGATTGCCTACTGGACCATGCACCTGGAGCAGGACCAGGACCACGGCGCCTGGCTGGAAGAGGCCTTGGTGAAGTACTGCAACTCGCAAGAGGCCCGCGCTCAGATCCGTCGCGGCGCCCTGCTGAGCCTGGACGCCCGCGAGCGCTTCTGGTGGGGCGTGGCCGACAAGATTAACGCCGAGGCCTCGCGCGTGGGGCTGCCGCCCGGCGTGGGCAGCACCAGCAGCCGCGGGCAGCCGACCCTGCGCGAGTTGCGCTCAAGGTGGCGCGTTGAGGCCAGGCTGGCGGAGGCGGGCGAATAGGTCTGGACCACAGCAACGTTTTGTGTTTCAAGCACAGTCACCGGGGCCTGCCGCACCGGCTCCCAGCGAGGCTGCCATGGTGAACAAGATGCCCGGCTCACTGTTCGTGGTCGCTTTCGGCGGCCCCACTCCCGGCTGTTGCGGCCGCGTGGACCCCTGCCCCGGCGAGGCCTTCTGCTTTGTCTCGGGCATCTTTGGCCACAACCCCGCGCGCCAGGCCCGCGTGGATGAAGTGGTGGCCCACTACCGCGAACTGGGCGGGTTCTCGCGCTTCAACGAGATCACCGAGACGCAGGCCCGGGCGGTGGGGGAGGAACTGGCCCGGCGCGGCCACAAGCTGCGAGTGGTGGTTGGCTACGACCACTGGCACCCGCACATCCAGGACAAGGTCGCCGACCTGCAGGGCGACTTCGTCACCCTGGTGATGTCGCCGCATCAGTCGTCCGTGAGCTGGGACGGCTACCTGAAGCGCGTCTCCGAGGGCCTGGAGAAGCTGCCCGAAAACAAGCGTCCCCGCTGGGCCGGCGTCGTGGAACCCTGGTGGAACAAGGCCGGGTTCATCGAGGCCCTGGCAGACCGCGCCCGGCACGCGGCCCGCAAACTGAACGTGGACTTTGCCCGCAACACCACCGGGCTGCTGCTTTCTGCCCACGCCGTGCCGATGCCCGTTGCCCGCACCGCGCCCTATGTGGACCAGATTCGCGAGACCGCGCGTCTGGTGGCTGAGCGCCTCAACGCCGCCAACTGGCTGGTCGGCTTCCAGAGCGCCCCCTCCGACAGCCGCATCGAATGGACCACCCCCTTCCTGGACCGTGCCATGGACGAACTCGCCGAAGCCGGCGCCCAGGCTGTGGTGGCGGTGCCGGTGGGTTTCTTGTGTGACAACGTTGAAGTGCTCTATGACTTGGGCATTGAGGGCGCCCGCAAGGCCGAGGCGCTGGGGGTGCCCTTTGCAGCCGCCGAGGCGGTTAACGACCACCCGGCGTTCATTGGACTGCTGGCAGACCAGGTGGAAGCCGCCCTGAAGAAGGCCTGAGCCTTGGCGACGAGGTCGCATTCAGAGTTGTTGGCACCCGGCTGGTACCGGCGGGATGCAGCCACAGCAGCCCGCGCCCTGCTGGGCATGCGCCTGCGCCGGGGCAGTGTGGTGCTGCGCATCACCGAGACCGAGGCCTACCTGGGGCCCGCCGACACCGCCTGCCACACAGCGCGCGGCCGCACACCCCGCAACGCACCCATGTGGGGCCCCGGCGGCCACGCCTATGTGTACT